>JANYFN010000179.1 GCA_025362675.1 Limisphaerales bacterium
TCCGTCAAGGCGGGCGACACGATGTTTCTGCCGAGCGGTCGCGTCCACGCCATCGGCGACGGACTCGTGATTTTTGAGATCCAGCAAAATTCCGACACGACGTATCGCGTGTTCGACTGGAACCGCGTCGGTCTGGATGGCCAGCCACGCGAACTGCACATCGCGCAATCGCTTGCCAGCATTGATTTTAATGACTTCGAGCCAAAGCTGGTGGCCACGAAATTTGCGCAAGAAACAAATTTCAATTCTCGCAACCTCGTGCAAGACCCGCTGTTCAATGTGCGCGACATTTGCGTTGCCACAACGGACAAAATGTCGCTGGGGAAACCGCAGTTACGAATCATCGCCGTGGTCAAGGGCATGCTCACGGTGAGCGACGGAAAAAATCCGGTAACGTTGTCACCCGGCCAATTTGGTTTGATTCCCGCTTGTTTGAACGGCGTTGAAATCCACGCGCAGCCGCAAACCACGTTTCTCTGCGTTGAGGCTGGCGGCTAAATTTCAAGTCTCAGTTGCGCATCTTGAGCGTCTCCCCGGAATTTCCTGCGGCCTTGAATGGTGGAGGTTTTCGCGCTGCGAAAACCAGCGCCGCGTGCAGCGGCGCAACGCCTTGAGAAGGGCGGATGCTTTTCTTCCATTCGTTCCGCCCGCTCCGCGCGGGCGGAGTTTTCGCAGCGCGAAAACTTCCACCTCGCCGAGGAACTTTCAGGATACGCGCCCAGCCCAGTTGCGCTTCGCGTTTCAACTTTTCATCGCGGAAGAAAATGTTACCTTCTACAGCCTGAAATTATGCCCAGTGTTTTCATCAAGACTTACGGTTGCCAGATGAATGAGCGCGATAGCGAAGCCGTCGCCGCGCAGCTCGTCGCGAAGGGCTATGCCATCGCGAAGTCCGAGGCCAACGCCGACGTGGTGTTGCTCAACACGTGCAGCGTGCGCGATCTCGCCGAACAAAAAGCCATCAACAAAATGCGGAACCTCATCGGCACCGCGCGCAAGGACAAGCCGGGGCAGATTGTCGGCTTCATGGGCTGCATGGCGCAGAGTCGCGGCCAGGAACTCATTGATAAATTGCCCGACGTGGACCTCGTTCTCGGCACGCAGAAATTTCATCGCGCGGCGGAATACATTGATGAACTGCTCGCCGGCACGCGCAAACAAATTGTGGATGTCGCCGCCGAAGCCAAGAGCGAAGCGACCATCCGCGAACATCTGCTCAACGGCAGCGCGAAGACTTCCGTATCCGCGTTCGTCAGCATCATGCAAGGCTGCAATCAATACTGCACCTTCTGCATCGTGCCCTATACGCGCGGCGAAGAACGCAGCCGCACGATTGAAGACATTGTCGCTGAATGTCGCGAACTCGTTGGGCGCGGCGTGCGGGAAATTACTTTGCTCGGACAGATTGTGACGAGCTATGGCAAAAAAGAAAAACGTGATGCGTGGCAAGCGGCGCTCGGCGCGGAAAACTCGCCACTCATCACTCATCACTCGTCACTCGTTTCCCCCTTCGTCCAACTGCTCGACGCCGTTCACGCGATTGACGGACTCGAACGCATCCGCTTCACCTCACCGCATCCGAAAGGTTATGGCGATGATTTGGTCGAGGCTTACGCGCGATTGCCGAAGTTGTGCGAGAGCGCGCACATTCCATTGCAGAGCGGCAGCGACCGTTTGCTCAAGCTCATGCACCGCGGCTACACGCGCGAAAAATTTCTCGGCATCGTAAAAAAATTGCGCGCGGCCAAGCCCGGCATCGGCATCACCACGGACATCATCGTGGGCTTTCCGGGCGAGACGGAGGAGGATTTTGAACAGACGCTCTCGCTCTGCCGTGAAGTGCAATTTGATAACGCCTACATTTTCAAATACTCGCCGCGCCGCGACACGCCCGCCGCCGAGATGCCCGACCAAGTGCCGCAGGAAATCCGCGAGGAACGCAATCATCGCCTGCTGGATTTGGTGAACGAAATCGCCGCGCGCAAATACGACACGTTTATCGGCCAGCAAGTGCAGATTCTCGTGGAAGGGCCGAGCAAGAAAAACGCCGCGCGCTACACCGGCCGCACCCGTTGCAATCGCATCGTGCTGTTCGACGGCAGCGCCCGCCATCAGGGACAGCTCATGGACGTGAAGATCGAGCGCACCGGCTCCTTCACGCTCTATGGTGATCCGGCAGTGGTGAATTTGTAGTTTTCCAGCCAGTATTCGTTTTCGGCCCGCCTTTGACTGGACTTTCACTCTATCCCTCACGCTTGGAAAGAAGGCGAGCGTGAAAAAAAACTTCTTAATCGCGCCTGACAGCATGAGCCACCTCTAACTTTTTCGCCAGAATAGAATGAGCGGAGTCACCTCCGCTGCTACTTTCTATTTATGGCACGGAGCGGATGCGCCAGAATTTGTTGGTGGCCGTATTAGGCGCGTTGGCTCATCCGAAGTTTCAGACGGGGTCAAGCGGACCGTTGGCGGGTCATCCGAAGTTTCAGATGGGGTAAATCGGAGCCGCGATGGGTCGAAGGAAGTTTAGGATGGGGTCAAACGCAAGGACTGATGGCCGCCCGCAATCGCGGGCGGGTGAAAAAAGCGGACGGCGAGGTCGAATGGAACGCGGGATGGACCAAAAAGGACGCCAACCGGGTGATCCGC
>JANYFN010000181.1 GCA_025362675.1 Limisphaerales bacterium
TCGTTCTGCATCGGCACATCGCTCAACGCGCAGCGCATGGAGCATGATCCGGCTCCGGCGTGGCGCGTGGACACGGCGCTCGCGACGACGGCGAACACGCAATATCACTACGTCGTGACGTGGAGCAAAACCGGCGGGCCGAGCGGCGGCGGGTTGGTGGCGTGGTATCGCGACGGCGTGCTGGCCGGCAGCACCGACACTGGCGTGCGTTTGGTCACGAATGTCAACGACACAGTGATGTGGCTGGGGCGTTCGCAGTTCACCGGCGATAACATTGCCAACGCCGATTACAACGAAGTCCGCATCTACTCGCACGCGCTCGGCACAAACGAAATTAATTTCAGCCGCGCGAACGGCCCGGACAATTATGTCGCGCCGCCAAATCAGGCTTCTGCGTTCACGATGACCACCAATGCAAAAACGTTCACCCTCGCGTGGACGCCGGGAGCGGGCAGCGCGGGCAGCGTGGTCGTGATGTCTGCGGGCGCGGCGACTTCGATGCAACCGAATTACAGCACGAACTACACGGGTAGTAATTTTTTTGGCAGCGGTGCCAATTTTGGAAATAGCAATTTCGTCGTGTTCGCCGGTGCAGGCAGCAGCGTGACCGTGACGAATCTCACGCCGGGCGTGCAGTATTTCGCCGCCGTGTATTCCTACTCCGGCAGCGGCACGAACACGGTCTATAATCTTGCGGACGCGCCGGTGGCGAGCCAGTTCGCGTTCGTCGCGGTGCAGTCGGTTTCGCTGCAATTAACTTCGCAACTTCCGCTCGGCAGCGCCGCGCAGTGCGTGGTGCTGGCGAATTACGGCGGCGGCGTTTTTGTGGACGTGACGGCGGCGGCAATATTTTCGGCGGGCAACATGAGCATCCTCACCGTGGCCACGAATGGCAAAGTGCAGTCGGTAAATCTTGGTTCCTCGACCGTGACCGCCACGTTCCAAAGTTTTTCCGCGACGAACACCGTGACGGTCGTGAATCCGCTGACGAACAATCTGCGCCATCGTTATCCCTTCACCACCGACGCGAGCGATGTGGTCGGCACGGCGCACGGCACGTTGTTAGGCGGCGCGAGCATCGCGAATAACCAGCTCGTGCTGGACGGCGCGAGCGGTTATGTCAATTTGCCGACCGGCATCATGGCCAGTTACACGAATTTTACGATTGAGGCATGGGTGTCGAACACGGTGTCGGCGGGCTGGGCGCGCATCATGGATTTCGGCAGCAGCGCGACGGTGAATATGTTTCTCACGCCGACAGCGGGCGGCGGGCCGCTGCGTTTTGCGATTACGCTCGGCGGCGGCGGCGGTGAACAACAGGTGAATGCCCCGGCGGCCTTGCCGATCAATGCGATGAAGCACGTCGTCGTCACGCTGAACGGCAGCGTGGGAATTCTTTATCTCGACGGCGTGGCGCAGGGAACGAACAGTGCGCTGACGCTCAATCCGTCGAGCCTTGGCAGCACGCCGCAAAATTATCTCGGCAAGTCGCAATACGCCGATCCGTATTTCGCGGGCACGATGGACGAGTTCCGCATCTACGACGCGCCGCTGCCGGCGAGTTTGGTGATGAGCAATTTTTTGAGCGGCCCGAATGCGTTGCCCATTGCGCCGCCGACGACAGTGAATGATTTCGTCACGCTCAACCCCGGCGCGAAGGCGTTGATTCCCGTGCTGGCGAATGACACCGGCACCGCGCCCAATCCGGCGACGGTTGAAGTCGTCACGCCGCCGGTCAATGGCACAGCGGTGGCGAACACGAATGGAAAAATTCTCTACTCGCACAACGGCTCGGCCACGTTGTCAGATGCGTTCACTTATCGCGTGCAAAACTTTTCCGGCGTGACGTCGGCGGTGGCCACTGTTTCCCTCACCATCAATACTTCACTGCGCCTCGCGGCGACGACGATGACGCTGCCCGCCGCGCCGCCCGCCACGGGTTATCAAGTGGTGGATGCGTTTCCCGGCCTGACCGTCGCCCAACCGCTGGCGTTGCGCACGCCGAATGGTGCGAGCTTTTCCAACAAGCTATTCATCGTCGAACGGCGCGGCTACGTTTCTTACATTGATGTCACGGTGACGAATCCGGTGCGGCAGGTTTTCTTGGACATTTCCAACCAGCTCGCTTTCGACAACAGCGCCACCGACGGCGAACTCGGTTTGCTTGGTTTGGAATTTCATCCGGGCTTCGCGACGAACGGAATTTTCTTCGCCGCTTACATCGCATCCGGCGGCAATCCCTACATGGTGCGGCTCTCTAAGTTCACCGCGAATCCAACGAACCTGACCGTGAACACCAACACGCAGGTTATTTTATTTCAGACAACCAAAAGCGAGTTCAACCACAACGGCTCCGATCTGCATTTTGGCAATGACGGTTATCTCTACGTCAGCATGGGCGATGAGGGCAACCAATATAATTATCACACCAACGCGCAGAAGCTCGACAAGAGTTTGTATTCAGGAATCTTGCGGATTGATGTGGATAAAAAAGCGGGCAACCTCGAACCCAAGCCGCCGCAGACCGCGAGCAGTCCGGTGCTCACCATTCCGCTCGATGGCAACGGCAAGGCGTATTACAGCATTCCCTCGGACAATCCATTTCTCGGCGTGACGAATCTTTATGGCGTGCCGGTGAACACGAATTTTTTGCGCGGCGAATTTTATTGCATCGGCATGAGGCACGTCTGGCGGTTCAGCATTGATCCGCTCACGGGCGAAATTTGGGCGGGCATTGTTGGTCAGGATTTATACGAGGAAGTGGACCTCGTGAAAAAAGGCGGCAACTACGGCTGGCCGTATTACGAAGGCACGCACTTGACGGTTTCACTTTACGGCGGCGCACCAACGCACAACGGGCTGACGAATCCGCCGACGGGTTTTGTGCGTGACGGCCCGACGTGGGAATATCCCCACAACAGCGTGTCCGGCGCGGATCCGGCGTTCGCGGGACTCGATGTTTGCGGCAGTCTGCCGTATCGCGGCAGTAAAATTGCCGCGCTGACGAACGCGTATTTGTTCGGTGATTTCGATACGGGCGGAAACATCTGGGCGCTGCGGCGTCCGACGACGAACACCGTGACCGTCGAACGCATCGGCGGGCAAACTGGCCTCTCGGCATTTGGTGCCGATCCGTCCAACGGCGATCCGCTGTTCTGCAATTATCTGCAAAATAAAATTCAACGTTTGGTTGTCGTGGACACCGCCAGTTCGACGTTCCCGCAGAAGTTGAGCGACACCGGAGTGTTCGCCGATCTTGCCACGCTCGCGCCAAATCCGGGCGTCGTTTCTTACGAACCGAACGTCACGTTCTGGTCTGATTACGCGGTCAAGCGGCGCTGGTTTGCCGCGCCGGATTTGTCCAGCACCGTCGGCTTTGCCACGGACACAAACTGGACGCTGCCCGCTGGCATGGTGTGGATCAAACATTTTGACATGGAGATGGAACGCGGAAATCCGGCGACGAAAAAACGTGTGGAGACGCGCTTTATCGTCAAGAACACCAATGGTATTTATGGGGTCAGCTACAAATGGAATAGCACGCAAGACGAGGCGTATCTCGTCGGTGATAGTGGGGATTTGTTCAACCTCACCATCACCAACGCGGGCGTGCCGACCACGCAAGTGTGGGAAATTCCGTCGCGTTCAAGTTGCCTCTCGTGTCACACGGCAGTGGGCGGATACGCACTCACTTTCAACACGCGTCAGATGAACAAAACTTCGACGCTGAATGGCGCAACCGGCAATCAAATTGATCTGCTGAACAGCGCGGGCTATTTCAATTCCACTCCGCCTGCCGCGCATTTTCTGCCGGCGTTCGCGGCGGCGACCAATTCCAGTTACAGCCTTGAATACCGCGTGCGTTCTTACCTCGCTGTCAACTGTGTGCAATGCCACCAACCCGGCGGTGCGGGTCCGCCGTCGTGGGACGCGCGGTCTTATCTCACGCTCGCGCAGACGATGCTCGTCAACGGCATTCCCGTGGCGAATGACGGCGGCAATTCGGCCAACAAATTGGTGGTGCCCGGCGATCCGAATCATTCCGTCGTGCTGTTGCGTTTAGAAAACACGAACGGCTTTTCGCGGATGCCGCCGCTTGCCACGCACGCGCTCGATCCGAATGCAATTTCGCTCGTGCAAAATTGGATTGCCAACGAACTGCCGGCGCACATCAGCTACGCGCAATGGCTCGCGCAATTTCCCACGTTGACCGGTGCGACCACGAACTCTGCTGCCGATCCCGACGGCGACGGCGTGAATAATTATCTCGAATACCTGACCGGCACCAATCCGACGAACGCCGCGAGTTATTGGAAGCCGGGCATCGCCGCGAATCAAAGCCAGGTCGCAGTCGGTTATCATCAGGTCGCCAATTTAGGGATTGTCATCGAAACCAGTTCTGACTTGCTGCACTGGTCAACGTGGAATGTTCCCGGCAACGACCCGATCTACGGGCTGTTGAGCGGAACCAACGTCCTCGTGGGAATGGTTTCCACCAATCCGCCGTTGCAATTTTTTCGCGCAAAAATTCTCGAACCATGAGCAAAAAAACTTCCGCGAAATCATTTTTCGTTTTGGTCTTCTCGTTGGTTCTGACTCTGCGGGCTTTTGCTGAAGCGCCCGCGCCAAAAGTTATCCGCGCTGCCGAGCCGTTCGCGATGACCGATGTGCGACTGCTCGATGGCCCGTTTCGCGACGCGATGGTGCGTAATGAAAAGTATCTGCTCGCGCTGGAGCCGGACCGTTTCCTGCACACGTTCCGCGTGAATGTCGGTTTGCCGTCGAGCGCGAAACCGTATGGCGGCTGGGAAGGGCCGACCGTGGAAATTCGCGGTCATGCGCTCGGCCATTATGTTTCCGCGCTCGCATTGACCTATGCCAGCACTGGCGATGAACGATTCAAGCAGCGCGTAAATTATATCGTTGCCGAACTCGCGAAGTGCCAGAAACAATCTCCGGCGGCGGGTTTCCACGAAGGTTATCTGTCGGCGTTTCCCGAATCGTTTATTGACCGCGTGGAGCAACGGAAAGATGTCTGGGTGCCGTGGTATACCTTGCACAAAATCATGGCCGGTCTGCTGGATGCGAATCAACTTTGCGGCAACGCACAGGCGCTCGACGTGCTCACGAAAATGGCCGACTGGGTGAAGTTTCGCGTGGATAACCTTTCGCACGAGCAGATGCAGAAGTCACTCGACACGGAGCAAGGCGGCATGAACGAAGTGCTCGCGAATCTTTACGCCGTCACCGGCAATACAAATTATCTCGCGCTCTCCGCCGCGTTCAACCACGCGCGCGTGCTCGACCCGCTGGCGCGCGGCGAGGACAAGTTGAACGGCATTCACGCGAATACGCAGATTCCAAAAATCATCGGTGTGACGCGCGAATACGAACTCACCGGCGACCCGCAATTTCTGACCATCGCCAACACATTTTGGGATTCCGTCGCGTTACGCCGTTCCTACGTCATCGGCGGCGACAGCGACCACGAACATTTTTTCCCGACGAATGATTTCGCCAAACATTTGAGCACGGATACGACGGAGACGTGCAATACCTACAACATCCTCAAGCTCTCGCGCGAGCTGTTCGCGTTGCACCCGGACGCGGCGAAGATGGATTTTTACGAGCGCGGTTTGTTCAATCACATCCTCGCCTCGCAGGACCCGGAGACGGGGATGTTCGTGTATCTGATGTCGCTCAAGCCGGGGCATTTCAAAACCTATTCCACGCCGGAAGATTCGTTCTGGTGTTGCGTCGGCACGGGCATGGAAAACCATTCCAAATACGGCGACACGATTTATTTTCACGATGCGGATTCGCTGTTTGTAAATTTGTTTATCGCGTCCGAACTCAATTGGCCGGAGAAAAAAATCTCCATTCGGCAGGAAACAACATTTCCTGAAAGCGATACGACTATTTTGAAAATCAAGGCCGCGAAGCCCGCGAGCTTCGCGCTGAAAATTCGGCATCCCGCGTGGGCAATTGACGGAGTGAACGTTTCCGTCAACGGCAAAAAACAATCCATCAAGTCCAAACCTGAAAGTTATTTCACACTGCAACGCCAGTGGCACAATGGCGACAAAGTGGAAATTAACTTTCCAATGCGGTTGCACACGGAATTTCTCCCCGGCACGACCAACGAAATCGCGTTGCTCTACGGGCCGATTGTGCTCGCCGGCGAACTCGGCACGAACGCCATGCTGAATCCATTTGCCAAAGGCCAAACGGATTTCAGCGCGCTTCCCGCACCCGCCGTGCCCGTGTTCGTTGGCGACGCGGCGACATTGCTATCGCATGTCAAACCGGTCGCCGGCCAACCGTTGACCTTCCGCACGGATGGAATTGGTCGTCCCGAAGACGTGACGCTCATCCCGCTTTACCAGTTGCACCGCCAGCGTTACTCGGTCTATTGGAATTTGCTTTCCGACGAAGACTGGCAGAAACAAAAAACCATACTTGCCGCCGCCGAGTCCAAACGCATCGCCGACGAAGCGCGCATCGTGGACCTCGTGCGTCCCGGCGAACAGCAATCCGAAATTGATCATCACGTTCAAAGTGAAAAATCCGATTCCGTCGAGGCGCTCGGCAGCAAGTTGCGCCACGCGTTTGACGGCGGCTGGTTTTCCTATGATGTGAAAGTGGACGACTCCGCGCCGAACGAACTGGTTTGCTACTGGTGGGGCGATGAGCAGGGCGAACGCAATTTCGATATTCTCGTGGACGACGTGAAAATCGCGTCGCAACAATTGTTGCACAACGAGCCGGGAAAATTTTGGGACGCGACGTATCCGATTCCCGCCGGGCTGACGAAAAACAAAACCAAGGTCACGGTGAAATGGCAGGCGCAGCCGGGAAACTTTGCGGGTGGGCTTTTCGGACTGCGCGTGCTGCGGCAGGAAGCGGCGCGCGCGGCAGGTTCCATCAATCTCGCGGTCGTCGCCACGCCGTCGGCATCGGAAGTTTCTGGCGACACTTCTTTGTCTGCGCTCAACGATGGATTCACGCCGCGCAACTCGCGCGACAACCGGCATGGTTCTTACGGCAACTGGCCGAATCAGGGAACGCAATGGGTGCAATACGAATGGAGCCAGCCCGTCAGCACGAAGCAGATCGAAGTGTATTGGTGGGATGATCGTCAGGGCGTGCGGTTGCCGAAAGCGTGTCGCGTGAAATTTTTGGTTGGAAATAATTTCATCGAAATCACCAATGCCAGTGGCCTTGGCGTCGCGGGCGACAAATTCAACGTGACGACATTTCCTGAAGTCACGACGACGAAGCTGCGACTGGAAATAGACGGCAGCGAAAAAAAATCCACCGGTATTTTAGAGTGGCGCGTGTTGGATTCCGGCAAGTCGCCGGAATTTCCGCCGCGCGTTCACGCCGGTGTGGATCGCGATGTGATGGTCGGCGGCAAAACTTATTTGTCCGGCACGGTGAAATTTTTGAAACCGGATTCCACCGCGCCAGTTTCTTGGAGCAAAAATTCCGGGCCGGGTGAAGTTGCCTTTGCGGACGCACAAACGAATGTGACCACGGCAACTTTTTCCGCGCCGGGCGATTATGTTTTGATGCTGACGGCGGGTGAGGGAAAATTGAGTTCGTCATCCACGTTGAAAGTAAAAGTCGTCACGCCGCCGCCGAGCAATCGCCTCGAAGTCGTTTATACCAAGCCTTACAAAATCAATAGTCCGTTTTGGAACGCGCGAGTGAAGGCGCTGATCGTGAACTGGATTCCACACTGCATTGACGAGATCAATTCCACGAACATTGCGAAAAATAAGGGCGACGGCGGCATTGATAATTTCATCGAAGCCGCGAAGGCGTTGCGCGGCGAACCGCACGCGCGGCAGCGCGGCTACGTTTTTGCGAATGCCTGGGTGCATCAAACCGTCGAGGCCATGAGCATCGCGCTGATGGTGGACGCGCAGGGCGACCAGGAAATTTTGACCGCGCAGGAAAAATTCAAGGCGACGCTCGAAGATTGGATTCCGAAAATTCTCGCGGCGCAGGAACCGGATGGTTATTTGCAAACTGCTTTTACCTTGGCCGACCGCAAGGTCTGGCCGTCGCGCTGGAATCCTGCGCAACGTGGAAATCACGAAGGTTACGTGATGGGCTATTTCATCGAGTCGGCGATCAATCATTACACGATGACGGGCGGCAAGGACAAACGGCTTTACGACGCGGCGAAAAAACTGTGCGACTGCTGGGTGGCGAACATCGGCCCCGGAAAAAAAGAATGGTATGACGGCCACGAGCAGATGGAGCAGGGCTTGGTGCGCTTCGGCCGTTTTGTGAACGACCTGGAAGGCGGTGGTCGCGGCGACAGCTACGTTGCGCTCGCGAAATTTTTGCTTGATTGCCGCGGACGGCACGGTGGTTCGGATTACGACCAGACGCGCGTTCCCGTGCAGGAGCAATACGAAGCCGTCGGCCATGCGGTGCGCGCGTCATATCTGTTTTCCGCGATGTCCGATGTCGCGGCTGAAACGCACGATGTGGATTACCAAAGTTCGGTGATGTCGCTTTGGGACAATCTGATCAACAAAAAATATTACGTTACCGGCGGCATCGGCAGCGGCGAAACGTCTGAAGGTTTCGGCGACAATTATTCTCTGCGCAATGAGGCTTACAACGAGGCGTGTTCCAGTTGCGGCCTGATTTTCTTCCAGTGGAAAATGAACCTCGCGTATCACCAGGCGAAGTTCGCCGATCTTTACGAGGAGACGATGTATAACGCTTTGCTCGGCGCGGTGGATTTGGACGCGAAGAATTTTTACTACGACAATCCGCTTGTCGAGGACAAGCCGCGTTATGACTGGCACGTCTGCCCGTGCTGCGTCGGCAACATCCCGCGCACGCTGCTCATGGTTCCGACGTGGGCTTACACGAAGAGTGACGACGGAATTTTTGTGAACTTGTTTGTCGGCAGCACGATCAATGTCGAGCGCGTCGCTGGCACAGATGTGGAGATGGTTCAGGCAACGGATTATCCGTGGAGCGGCAAGGTGAGCATCACGGTGAATCCGAAGACGGCGAAAAAGTTCACCGTGTTCGTGCGCGTTCCCGACCGCACGACGAGTGAGCTTTACACACCGACGCCGAAGGTCAGCGGCTTAAAATCGCTCGCGGTGAATGGTGAAAAAATTTCTCCGCCGATTGAAAATGGTTACGCTGTCATCACACGCGAGTGGAAAGCCGGTGATAAAATTGATTTGGAATTGCCGATGGAAATCCAAGTCGTGAAAGCGGACGAACACATCAAGGCTGATCGTGGCCTCGTGACGTTCCGCTACGGCCCGCTGATTTACACGGTAGAAACGGCGGACCAACCGAAGCTGGATTTGTCACCAGACGCAAATTCGCTCGCGACCGAATGGCGCGGTGATCTGCTCGGCGGCGTGCTGGTCATAAAAGGCAAATGGAGCGACGGTTCGCCGCTGCTTGCCATTCCGAATTACGCCCGGCAAAATCGTGGCGCAACAACCTCGCAAGTTTGGATGAAAGAATAATTTTATGACTCTGAAAAAATCTATTTTTTATTCGTCGTTGTTTGCCGCGTTGTTTGTGGGCGGCATCAACACACACGCCGCGTCGCTCACCGTGCAAACCGACCAGCCGGGCGCAAAACTGAATCCCGCGATGTGGGGAATTTTCTTCGAGGACATTAACTTTGGTGCGGACGGCGGGCTTTACGCGGAGCTGGTGAAGAATCGTGCGTTTGAATTCCCCGACGCGCTGATGGGCTGGAGCAAGCTCTCGCCCAGCAAGGCGCGCGGCTCGCTGACTATCCACGACGAGAATCCGTTTAATGCGAAGAATCCGCATTATCTCCGCATCGAATCGCAGGGCAAAGATTTGTTCGGCGTGGCGAACGAAGGTTTTCGCGGCATCGGCGTGGCGGCAGGCGAGGCTTACAATTTCTCCGCGCAAATCCGCAGCGTCGCAGGCAATGCGAAATTGCGCGTGGAGCTTTACGGTTCCAATGGCGCGTTGCTGGACACGGTGCGCTTGGAAAAATTTTCCGGCGACTGGAAAAATTATTCCACCGTGCTGCACCCGAAAGCGACCGACGCGAAGGCAAAACTTTATATTCTTGTTGATGGCGCGGGCACGCTGGACTTCGACATGGTTTCGTTGTTCCCGGCGAAGACTTGGCAGAATCGTCCCGGCGGATTGCGCGCGGACATGGTCGAAAAACTCGCTGATCTCAAGCCGGGCTTCATGCGCTTCCCCGGCGGTTGCATCGTCGAAGGCAGCGAACTCGACAAGCGTTATCAATGGAAAAAAACCATCGGTCCGGTGGCCGAGCGCGAACTATTGATCAATCGTTGGAACTACGAATTTCTCCACCGTCCGGCACCGGATTATTTTCAAGATTTCGGTTTGGGATTTTATGAGTTTTTCCAGTTGTGCGAGGACATCGGCGCGCAGCCGTTGCCGATCTTGAGCTGCGGCCTCGCGTGCCAGTTCAATTCCGGTGAAGCCTGCGCGATGACTAATCTCGACAGCTACATTCAGGATGCGCTCGACTTGATTGAATTTGCCAACGGTGCGGCGAATACGACTTGGGGTGCGAAGCGTGTGGCGCTGGGACATCCTGAACCGTTCAACATGACGATGATGGGCGTGGGCAACGAGAACTGGGACACGCCTTACCTCGAACGCTACGCAAAATTTCACGCGGTGTTGAAAGCGCAGCATCCTGAAATCAAACTCGTTTCCAGTGCGGGTCCGTTTCCCGACGACGCGCATTTCAAATACGCGTGGCCGAA
>JANYFN010000183.1 GCA_025362675.1 Limisphaerales bacterium
TGAATATGATCGTGAACGGTTTTTGCAAGGAAGTGTTCAAGGAACTGCCGATGGAATTCGCCGTCGAAGCGCAGAAACTTTTGGGCGTGAGCCTTGAAGGCAGCGTGGGCTAATTTGCGATGAGGCCGAAGCTCTATCTTGAAACCACTGTGCCGAGCTATCTCGTCGCGCGGCCCAGCAGCGACTTGATAGTGGCGGCGCAGCAACAGCAAACCCGGGACTGGTGGGAACGCCGTCGCGCTGATTTTGACATTCAAATTTCGCAAGTGGTGTTGGATGAAGCCGGGGCTGGCGATAAACAAATGGCTGGCAAGCGGCTAGAATTGTTGCGGCCCTTCCCCTTGCTGACCATCAATCCGCAGGCGGTTCATTTGGCTCGTGAGTTGGTTCGCCGTGGGCCGCTGCCCGCCAAGGCGGCCCGCGATGCGACGCATATTGCGCTTTCGGCGATTTACGGGATGCACTTCTTGATGACTTGGAATTGCGCCCACATTGCCAACGCCGAAATGTTTGGCAAAATGGCGGAGGTTTGCCGCGCGCATGGTTTTGACTGCCCGGTGATTTGCACGCCCGCCGAATTGCTGGCAAAATAAAATTATGAAAACGAAAATTTGGCAGGATCCGATTGTCGCTGAAGTCCGCAAAGTAAAGGAACAGCTCGCGGCAAAGTTTGACTTTGATATCGCCGCCATGCTTCGCGATGTCCAGAAGCGCGAAAAAACTTCGGGACACAAACTGATTTCACTTGTCAAAGCGAAACGCAAACTGGCAAAGGCATGAACGTCCTTTGCCAAGAAGTGCTGCCGGAATCCCCGATGGAATTTGCCGTCGAAGCGCAAAAACCCTTGGGCGTGAGTTTGGAAGGAAGCGTCGGTTGATTTGGATTAAGATAGCAACTCTGTAAATGAACTTTCCAAATTACAAAAAGGGTTTTTGTTGGGGGCTGGGTTGTGGTTTTGTTTTTGCCGCCTTATGGTTCGCGGCTTGTTATTTTTTTTCAACACTCCCGGCAGCCACGGAGGTATCTGTATCGCTGGCCATACAGCCGTGGTGGAAATTTTGGGGAACTGGAATAGTAATTTTTATTGTAGTTGGACTCGTCATTGGGATTCTTGCCGCCTTCAGACCAAATATTCAGAAGTGGAAATAATAGATTTCTAATTTGTGAATCGAATTTAATGAAACAACCTATTCTTGAAATCAAAAACCTTCACGCGGGCGTGGAGAATAAACAAATCCTCAAAGGCTTCAGCCTGACGATCAACGCAGGCGAAGTTCACGCGTTGATGGGGCTGAACGGCAGCGGCAAGAGCACGCTCGCCGCGATTCTCGCCGGGCGCGAGGGCTACGACGTGACCGAGGGCACGGTGAATTATCTCGGCAAAGATTTGCTGGAACTTGATCCCGAAGAGCGCGCGCGCGAAGGCGTGTTTCTCGCGTTCCAGTATCCGGTGGAAATTCCCGGCGTGAACAGCACCTATTTTCTCAAGGCCGCGCTGAACGAAATCCGCAAGCACAAGGGCGAGCCGGAACTGGACGCGATTGAATTTCTCGCGCTGGTGAAGGAAAAAATCAAAGTGATGGAATTGAGCGAAGACCTGCTCAAACGCTCGGTCAACGAAGGTTTCTCCGGCGGCGAAAAGAAGCGCGCGGAAATCTTCCAGATGGCCGTGCTCGAACCGAAGCTCGCGATTCTCGACGAGACGGATTCCGGCCTCGACATTGACGCGTTGAAAATCGTTTCCAGCGGCGTGAATAAATTGAAGCGCGCCGATTCCGCGCAATTGGTCATCACGCATTATCAGCGTCTGCTGAATTACATCATTCCTGATTTCGTTCACGTCATGGCGGATGGCCGCATCGTGAAATCCGGCGGCAAAGAACTCGCGCTGGAACTGGAGGCGAATGGTTACGATGGAATTCTCAAGAGCCTTTGATTAAGCTGCGCGCATGAAATTAGACGAAGCCCAGCGGCAAGCGGTCAGCAAATGGATTTCTGAAGGCGCAAAACTTTCGGAAATCCAGAGCCGGCTCGCCGCCGAATTCAGCATCAAGCTCACCTACATGGAAGCGCGCTTCCTCGTGGACGACTTGAAGCTCACGCCCAAAGACCCGGAGCCGCCGAAAGTCGTCGCGCCGCCCGCCGCTGCTGTGCCAGCGCCGCCGCTTACGACCACGCCGGTTCCTGCCGGAGAAATGCCCGTCGCCGATGAAGTTCTGCCGCCTCTCGGTGGCAATGTTTCCGTGAGCGTGGATCAAATCACGCGTCCCGGTGCGATGATCAGCGGCAATGTGACTTTCAGCGACGGTCAGATTGCGGATTGGTATCTGGATCAAACTGGTCGCCTTGGCCTGGTTCCGAAAGTGGCTGGCTACAAGCCGACCGCCGAAGACGTGAAAAATTTCCAACTCGCCTTGCAACAGGAAATCGCGAAGCTGGGTTACTGAACGCCGCTGGATTAGATCTTAAGGGGACAAATATTCGAGTTCGAATCGCACAGGCAGTTCTTGTTTTGTTCATGATGGGATTGGCGGGCTGCACAACGGCACATACGCGTTTGTATGAAGGGTCACCACGAGGGACTGCCGACATTGCATTGCTCAAAATCCAGTGGAGCCTCGTTGAGCCGTCTGCTCGAATCGAAACGATAGATGAAACACCGGTTGAAAAAGGCAGGGCATTTGCTAAAAGCATTAAACAGGCGGAGGTGCTGCCGGGTGCGCACTCTTTGGAGGTGAGTTACTTTTACGGGAGCACTAAATCAATCGACAATAGTAAGATGACAGTGACATTTAAGGCTGGCGGCATTTACGAACTTCATGTAGCTCCAGTTGATGAAGGATTTCGAGGAGCGTTGGCGGTGGGAGCTGGCGGTAAGGGACATTGGACCGCATGGATCATAGATGCAGAAACCAAAGAGGTTTTGGCGGGACAACCTCGAACTACGTCGCTTCGTTGGTATGAATAATTCGCAAAACATCAGGACAGACTGCAAATTCAGTTAGCAGATGACTTTCCTTTGGTTTCTCTGTCCGCAAAAAATTTCAAAACTCCACGAGGTTTCATTCTCAAGCCGCGGAACACCTCTTGGCCAGGCTGAAAGCCCTTGCTCTCTGTCTGGACGATGTAAATAGCTCGCCAGAATTTTCATTTCACCGGCGCGAGATCCGACCCGATGGCGCGTTCGAGTTTCGCGCGGGCGGCGAGATAATCATGCTGCGCCGTGATCTGCGTCGTGCGCGATTGCGTAAGCGAGGTCTCGGCATTCAGCACGTCGAGCTGGGTGCCGGTCCCGGCATCTGTGCGGGCATTCGCCTCGCGCAACGATTCCTCGGCCAACTCCAGCACTTTGCCCTGTGACTCCAGCGTTTCGCGCGCCTGCACAAATTCGGAATACGCCGTGCGCACGCCGAGTTCGATCTGCCGCGATTCGTCGGTGAGTTCCGTTTTTGATTTTTCGTAAAGCGCCTTAGCTTGCAGAACTTTTCCGTGCGTGAGCAGACCATCAAAAATATTCCAGTTCAACTGCGCGCCGGCGTTCCAGCCGCGAATGTCGTGATCAAGTTCGATCGGCGGCGTGAACTGCGCGTTGTGCCAGCCGTAGCCTGCGAAGACATTCACGCTCGGCTTGTAGCCAGATTTGGCATTCACGATGTTGAGCTGTTGCAGATCCACATTTTTTTTCAACGCGGTCAATTCTGTCCGCCGCGTAAGCGCCTGTTGGATGGCTTCCGGCAAATTGATTTGCCACGGCGCGGTCGCGAGCGTGTCGGTAAGATTGAGCGGAATGTCTTCCCAGATTTCGCGCGGCAAGTCATAGCCCATGTCGTTCACCAGATTATTTTTGGCGATGCGCAACGCGTTGCGCGCAGCGATGAGCGTGGGCCGCTCGTTCGCGACGGACACTTCCGCGCGCAGCACATTGAAATGCGGCACCGTGCCGGCGTCAAAGCGATGCTGTTGGTCGTCGCGCTCCTTTTCCAAAAGCTTCACCGAGGCTTCGCGAACGGAAACCTGTTGCTCCGCGAGCAGCACATCGTAATAGGCTAACCGGACTTTCAAGAGCACATCCGCCACGGCAGTGCGATACACTGCGAGCGCTTGTTGCTTGGTGGCATCCGCCGCGCGGATGGCGGCGACCATACGGCCGCCCATGTAGATGGATTGGGAAATCTGAATGCCGGAATTCCAATTCTGGTCGGGCTGGGCCAACGCGCCGAAATTTTCCACATAATTAGCGTCCGTGATCTTGTATTGGCCGCTCGCCGTCAACTGCGGCAACGCCACTGCGCGCGTTTGCACCACCAGACCGTGCGACGCTTCAAGATCGTTCTTCGCCTCTAAAATCGTGGCGTTTTGCACGAGCGCAGTATTTAACGCATCGGCCAAAGAAAGCGGTCGCGTGAGCCACGCGGCGGAATTCGTTTCCGTCGCGCGCGCAGTGAAAATTTGCGCCGCCGCGAACAGCGACCAGGCCAGAATCAATTTTTTCATCTTCATGTTTATTAAATTTATTTTTTCCCCGCGCGAAACGGCTTCATGCCCGCCAGCGAAAACGCCGTGATATGCTCGGCCAGTTTTTCCAGCGAAGAATCCGCCGCGGTCTGTTCCGGATCCAGCCGCTGGATCACCGGGTCGCAATGACAGTAAAACACGCACTGGCTCACCACGCTAAAACTGCACAAACGCACGCGCTCGTCCGTGGCGCGGCCACCTAACAGTTCCGCCACGAGACCGCGTAAGTGGTCCGACATGGGGCGAATTTTTTCCGCCACCACAAAATCCAGCGCCGCCGTCGGCTCAATCATTTCGCGCAACATCAACTGACCGTGCCACGACGCCTCGCCCGTATCAAATATCCGCAGCAGCAGCGAATGCACGAACACCGCCAGTTTTTTTTCCGGTGGCAACGGCGCGCTCTCCCGTAGCGATGGAAACCGCTCCAACTCCTTCTCCCGCGAGTAGCGAAAGACTTCGAGGTAAAGTTTTTCCTTATCGCCGAAATGATAATTCACCGCCGCGATGTTCGCCCCCGCGCGCTGGCAGATTTCCCGCACGGTCGTGTTGCGAAAACCGCGTTCGGCAAACACCGTGCCCGCCGCTTCCAGCAATTGCTGGCGCGTCTGCGCTTGCTCATCGGCGATGGCGGGAACGTTTAACTTCATTTTCAAACAGATAATTCAAACATTTGTTTGACACGTCAATCAAAATCTTGTTTCGTCTTGGCAACAAGCGGTGCGACGCGAATGTTTGGTGGTGGTTTTCGCGCTGCGAAAACTCCGTCGCCGAGCGCAGCCTCAGGCGACGTCCCGTGCGGACGGGAAGTAAACTTTACCACGTTCGGGCCGTCCGCTGTTGCGCGGACGGAATTGTCGCAGCGCGACAATTTCCACCAGAAAAATTTTATGCGACGGTTACAACTCATTTCCATCCTCGCGCTCGCGGGACTCCTCGCGGGCTGCGGCAAGAATTCTTCCGGCGATTTTCAAGGCTACGTCGAAGGCGAATACGTTTATGTCGCCGCGCCGCTCGGCGGCACCTTGATCAATCTCGCCGTGGCGCGCGGTGATTCGGTGACGAACGGACAAATCCTTTTTGAACTCGAACGCGCATCCGAGGCCGCGTCGCTCGAGCAGGCGGGGAAAAATCTGGCGCTCGCCAAAACTAACCTGAATTTTTCCGAGACAACCTTTCAGCGCAATCTCGTGCTGCGCGAAAATCCTGCGGGCATCATTTCCGCGCAGGATCTCGACAAGTCACGCGCGCAACGCGATGCCGACGATGCACAAACCGCCGTGCAAGCCGCTGCGCTGGAAAAATCCAAATGGTCGTTCGAGCAGAAGCAGCAGTTCGCGCCTGCCGCCGGGCAGGTTCACGACACGCTGTATCGGCAGGGCGAGTTTGTCGCGGCGGGCAATCCCGTCGTCGTGCTGCTGCCGCCGGAAAATTTGAAGGTGCGCTTTTTTGTGCCGCAGGAAAAACTCGCGCAGATCAAAGTCGGCGGCACTGTTTCCGTGAAACCGGATGGCGCGGCGAAACCGTTTAGCGCGACGGTGAATTATATTTCCACGCAAGCCGAATACACGCCACCGGTGATTTACAGCCGCGAAACGCGCGCGAACCTCGTCTTCATGGTCGAGGCAAAATTTTCGGCAGCGGACGCGGCGGAACTGCGATCCGGACAGCCAGTGGATGTGGAACTTAAGAATTGAAAACTCCGCGCTTACTAAAAAAAATCGCGTTCCTTAATAAGCGCTATGGCAACAAATAATAAAACCAAAAAGCCTCTTAAACCTACAGTTTTCTTGAGCCATTCTTCAAGTAACCGACGTGAGGTTTTGGGACTGAAACGATTTCTTGATGAACGGTCAGGCGGATTGATTGATTTCTTCCTTTCATCCGATGATGACAGCATCGCTCATGGCACGATTTGGCCGGAAGAAGTCAGGAATGCTCTTGATCGAATGACCTTGATGTTGATTTTTGTATCAACTGAAGCATTGAAGTCTGGCTGGACTTATTTTGAGGCAGGTTACGGGCTTCATAAACTGGGGTCTGCAAAAATTTATTGTTTGCCTGGAACGGATAAAGGCTCACTCCCAAGTCCATTTAATATTCTCCAAAACCGCAATCTCCATTCGACCCGAGAAATTGGTTTGCTCATCAAACAATGCAATGATGCACTTGGCGCATCCATGAAGGAAGGCGTGTCGCAAGAGGACTTCGACCGAATTTTCAAAAAGCCTTTAATGGTGCAACTCGAAACGACACCAAGTTTTGAACGATTAGTTAAAAACATAAGCCTATCTGTAATTGGGCCAGCCAATAGCGCTGAAATCTTGTCGAAGGTCTGCCTAAAGAAAAATTTTACTGTTAGTCCCGTTTCTGAGGAAGGCTTACCACAGACAGCTCTCACAGTTCTAAACCAAGATATGTTTGTTACCAGTGGACTTCGATTGGGTGTAAAACGGCCATACTTGGAAGAGTTGAAAATGGAGATTCGGATTAGCGCAGGTGCAAAAAAAGACGGGAAAATGTATGTAACCAAATTGGGCGATGACGATTGGCATCGGGACTCTGGCTTCTACAATGAGGAGGAGGTTTCGATTGCTGAGGTGGAAGCTTACAATTCAAAAATCCGGATCAAAAATTTGGAAACCAATCAAATAAACGAGGAGAAAAGTGCAAAGCCTCGCCGGTGCGAATTTGAATTGGCACCGACAAATGTTTCCGTGCCAATAGGAATAATTGATGATTGGTTGATTGCGGCAAAAATAAGTGAACCAATTGAAGTAAGAATCTACTTAGGTGATGAAGTGCAACGTGAATCTCGCATTGAAACCATCACTGCAAAAATTCATGGTTCTGAATTGTCTTTGAATGCAGACGGCAGTTACTTGTGGGGTGATAAAACAATCATTAATATAAATTGGCTTGGAAATAGAAGCTGTGATTTGAATTTGAAGCCTTTGAATGGAAACAAAGTTTTGTTGAGTGAATTTCGCATTCAAGAACTTGTCGCTTCATTGTTTCAATTAACAATAATTAGACTTCAGCCCCATCGTTCTGGTGCGCGACGCAAATGAGCAGCGCCTTTGCCATCGACGTGCGCGGCGTCACGAAAAAATTCGGCACGCGCACGGTCGTCAACAACATCGCCATGCAGGTGCGGCCCGGCGAGATTTACGGCTTCCTCGGCCCGAACGGCAGCGGCAAGACCACGTTTCTGCGGATGCTCTGCGGCCTGCTTACGCCCGACGGCGGCGAGGGCAAATGTCTCGGCCTCGATTTCCGCCGCGAATCGCCGGAGATCAAAAAACGCGTCGGCTACATGACGCAAAAATTTTCCTTCTACGAAGATTTGAGCATCGAGGAAAATTTGGAATTCATCGCGCGCCTCTACGGAATGCCAAACCGAAAAGCTGCCGTGCAAAAAAGTTTGGAACGTCTCGGCATGGTCGAGCGACGCAAGCAACTGGCGGGCGCGCTTTCCGGCGGCTGGAAACAGCGGCTCGCGCTCGCGGCGTGCCTGATCCACGAGCCGCAACTGCTGCTGCTCGACGAACCGACAGCGGGCGTGGATCCGAAGGCGCGGCGCGAATTTTGGGATGAAATTCACCAACTCGCGGCAGGCGGATTGACGGTGCTCATCACGACGCATTACATGGACGAAGCGTCGCGGTGTCATCGTCTCGCCTACATCGCGTATGGAAATCTGCTGGCGCATGGCACGGTGGCAGAAGTGGTGAAATTCGGCGGGCTGACGACGTGGGAAATTTCCGGCGACAACCTCGCCGCGCTCGCGGATAAAATCCGCAAGCTGCCCGGCGTGGAACAGGTCGTCGCGTTCGGCACCGCGCTGCACGTCAGCGGCCGCGATGAAAAAAAACTTTCGGCCAGCCTCGCGCCGTTCATGACTGGCTCGCAACGGTGGGAGAAAATTGAGGCCGGATTGGAAGATGTGTTCATCAGCTTGATGGAGACGGCGAAGGATAACTACGCGTGAAAATTTTTAATCATCGTTGCCATTCATATGCTTCTCCCTCGCCCCTCAGCGGGGAGAGGGCCGGGGTGAGGGGTGGACGCAAAAAACGACGCGCGATTTTTTCTGAAGGATCGCCGCGAAAAATACTTTTTGAAATTAGCCAGCTTACGGTGGCAGTTCACCCCTCACCGTCAATCCCTCTCCCCTTCGAGGGGCGAGGGAAGTCCGAAATGGAATGGTTCAATTCATTGGCAACATGAGCTTCACCTTCCATCGTTTTTTCGCCATCGTGATGAAGGAGTTCATCCAGATGCGGCGCGACCGGCTGACGTTTGGCATGATGATCGGCGTGCCAATGATCCAGTTGATTTTGTTCGGCTACGCAATCAACTCGAATCCGAAACATCTCCCGACGGCGGTGTTCGCCGCGGACAACAGCCCGTTCTCGCGGACATTGATCTGGGGGTTGCAGAACAGCAGTTATTTCGACCTCACGCGCGAGGCGCACAGCGTGGCGGAAATCAACACGATGCTGGCGGAAAATAAAGTCCAGTTCGCCGTGACCATCCCGGTGGATTTTTCACGGAAACTTTTGCGCGGCGAGAAGCCCAACTTGTTGCTCGAAGCGGATGCGACGGATCCGTCGGCAGTCGGTTTCGCCACGGCAGCGGTCAGCCAGCTTGCCACGACCGTCATCAACCGCGACCTCATCGGGCCGCTGACGAAATTGCGCGCCAGTGCACCGCCGTTCAACATCGTTTCGCACCAGCATTACAACCCCGAAAGCATCAGCCAATACAACATTGTCCCCGGCCTCATGGGCGTGATGCTCACGATGACGATGATCATGATCACCGGCCTCGCCATCACGCGCGAACGCGAGCGCGGCACGATGGAAAATCTTTTGTCCACGCCCGTGCATCCCGCCGAGGTCATCATCGGAAAAATTGTGCCGTATATTTTTGTGGGCTATGTGCAGGTGACGTTGATTCTGCTGGCGGCAAAATTTCTGTTCAACGTGCCGATCATCGGCAACGTGCCGCTGCTGCTGGCCTTAGTGTTGTTGTTCATTGTGGCGAACCTCACCGTCGGCATCACGTTTTCCACCATCGCGAAAAATCAGTTGCAGGCGATGCAGATGGCGTTCTTCTTTTTTCTACCGTCGCTGTTGTTGTCGGGCTATATGTTTCCGTTTCGCGGGATGCCGGTCTGGGCGCAAAACATCGGCGAATGCCTGCCGCTCACCCATTTCCTGCGCATCGTGCGCGGCATTTTGCTGAAGGGAAATGGAATCAACGAAGTTGCTCCTGACTTGTGGCCCATCGCGCTGTTTGTGGCGATAATGCTAGCGATTGGTATCAAACGCTATCGGCAGACATTGGATTGATGAAGGGGAAGCGCGAGAAAATGCAGTTAAATCTCGAATAAAGTGGTGCCCACGACAGGACTTGAACCTGAAAACGTGGTTTCATGGGCTTTCGCAAACGTTCACTTCAAGCCCGTGAATACTGGCGTTTATTCATTATTGCTGTTTTGACGGCACGAACGCATCTACGCTCGAAATGAAACTTATTTGTCAGGAATTGTCAGGAGCATCGCAGGTTTTATGCGCGCGTAAGTTTTACTTCGCCGCTTTTGGCGCTAATTTGCGCCCCGTATTTTGCCAGCATCGCTTGCGTGACGCGCGATAACACCGGCCGGCGATCTGTTTTGTCATAGCCAATTTGGTTGCCGCCAGTATTTTCAAAGCGCAATCCTTCGCCGCGCGGTGCGGCGGTGCGGTCGGTGAGCAACAGTTCCCGCGCCATTTCACACGTCGCTTGAACGACGGCTTTCGCCACTTGATCGGCGGGAACAAAGGCGGATGGAATCGGTAGCAGCGCGTTCAGCGGCGAGTGAAGGCTGTCCCGTTCGGGACACAGCACGCGGGGCCACTGCAAGCCTTGGACGTTCTTAGAGCGCGTGCCGTTGAACCTAACTTCCGCGTCAATCAGCCGTGACGCCATCACCAGCGCCACAGCCTTTTGATCATCGCTCGCGCCCGTCCACGCCGAGGCATATAAATGCCCGTCGTGATAGGCGTTGCCATCATCCACGTTCGCATAGCTGTTGGCATCCACCAATCCTGCGCCGGTTTCTTTGACGAGGGTAAGCGCCATAATTTTTCACGACGCGAGTTCGAGGCCGAACTTCGTCATAATCAAGTCGCGGATGTTGTCATCCGTCCATTCACCGAGCGCATCGTAATCAGCGCCGTTGACCTGAAATGCGGTGAGGTTGTTGACGATGATGGTCAGCTTGCGGGCAAACGAATCATCGCTCGTGCGCCAGGTAAGAGTCGAAATACTGGCCGTGCGTGCCGGCATGATCTCGATGGTTTTAGGTTTGATGTTGATGGCTGTCATATTTTTTGTGCGAGAGCGTCAGAACCATTCGTAAGGCAACCCGCTCCC
>JANYFN010000191.1 GCA_025362675.1 Limisphaerales bacterium
GCCCGCCATCTTGATCTGCCCGCCGATGGCCGATCCGAACACCACGAAATAGAGCGAGGTGGTCAGCACCGGCGAAAGGATCGATTCGAACAGCGTGCGCCACGTCCGCGCCAGTTCCCATTTGTAAATGGTCCAGGTGCCCCTGTAGTTGAATTTGGGCCAGTTGAAGCCGGTCATGCCAGCGCTCCCTCGCCGGTCAGCCGCACGAAGATATCCTCAAGGCTCGATTGCTTCACGTCGATGGTGGTGAAGGCGATGTTCCGGTGCGTCAGCGCCTGTACCAGCCGGGCAAGCCCGGTCTGGCGGTCCTCCAGGCTTTCGGCGTGGTAGCACAGCGTGGCGCCGTGGTTGCGCAGCTCAAGGTGGAAGGTGCCCAGCGCGGGCGGCACCTCGGCAATGGGTTGCGCCAGGCCGATGTGCGCCTCCATCCGGCCCAGCCGATCGATCAGCGCGGTCTTGTCCTCGACCAGCTTCAATCGGCCCTTGTCGATGATGCCGATGCGGTCAGCCATTTCCTCGGCGATGCTCAACTGATGCGTGGAGACCAGCACGGTCATGCCGGCGAGCGAACGCTCTTTCAAAACATCTTTGACCACGCGAGCGTGTTGCGGATCAAGGCCGACCATCGGCTCATCGATCACAAAAACTTCTGGATCATGTAACAGGGCGGACACGATGGCGATGCGCTGGCGGGTGCCGTGCGAAAGCCCTTCGAGCGGACGATCTACGAATTCCGAAAGGTGGAAGCGGGCGACAAGTTCGTGCGAGTTTTTTTTGTATCGCGCCGCGTCGAGCCGGAACATCTCACCGATGAAGCGAAAAAATTCCCAGGCGGTCAGCTTGTCGTAAAGAAAAGGGAAATCGGGAACATAGGCGAGGCGGCGGCGCGCCTCCAAGGGTTCGCGCTGAATGTCAAAACCGCAGATGCGCGCGGCGCCGGAAGTGGGTTTGATCAAACCGGTGAGCAACTTGATGGTTGTCGTTTTGCCGGCGGCGTTGGGGCCGAGCATGGCAAAAAACTCACCGCGCCCAATCGAGAGCGAGAGGTCATTGACGGCGGCAAGGTCACCGAATTTTTTTACTAAATTATCGAGCTGGATCATGGTCGGCTAAAATCATCGACGCGGGCGGCGAGCTCACCCGGCAGGTTGACGCGCAAAATTTCGCCAAGCGTGCTGACATCCACCGTGATATCCCGGCCGAGGGCGCTGGTGGTGAGCCGGTAAACGGGCACGAGTTCGGTGCCGATTTTCACCCGGGTGCGGCGGGCATCCCAGGCAACGGGACTTGGCTCAACGGCAGCAGAGAGACCCGGCAGCTCAAACATTCCCAGAAAATTGTCGGCAAAATTTCCGGCGAAGACGTGAAGCACGGCAGCGGGGTTTTTCAGATCTGCAAAGGCTAACTCGCGCTCAGTCACTGCGCCATCGGCCGAGATTTTCACATGGACGATCTGGTTGCTGGCCTGCGACGCCAATTCCACGGTGGCCAGGCGCGAGGAGATTTTTAGATGAAATTCCTGCCAATCCCGCGCGTTCTTGAACTGCACGCGTCCGTCAAATTTTAAACGGTTGGTAAAATCGTCCAGCGCGATATTGCCGGCGAGATGGACTTGATAACCCGCCTTGGCCACCAGTCCTTCGGGCGGCAGCTTATCGTCATCCAGCGCGGCCATCTGCTGGCCAACACTAGTGGAAAATTCACAGTAGCCCATGCGTTCGCGCCCTTGATAAACACTCAAAGAAGAGGCGTCCGGCGCGGTCAAGATTTTTCGCCACACCAGTTCAAACGGCACCGGGGTATCGCCGCCCAGCGCGCCGTATTCCGCACGCCACAACAAGGCATTCATCGTCACCCAGAATGCGGCGATGGCGAAAAATGTCAGGCGCAGGCGCATGGGAAAATCACGGCGACGGCAAACTGATGGATTGGCCGACCCGGAGTTTGCTGGAGTTCACCCCGGGATTGGCCGCCTGCAACGACGCGAGGCTCACATGGTATTTCCGAGCGATGATCGCAAGTGATTCACCCTTCGCCACGACGTGCGTTTTGGCTCTCACTCCGGTGGCCAGCGACTTTTGCGCTTTCGATTTTTTCCCGGTTAAAACAGTGTTGTCTGGTGGCGGCACGAAATTGTCTGGCTCGTTCGGGCTGAAATTATTTTGTCTGGGCGGCAGGGCGGGGCGGCTGGCGGCCTGACTTGCGGCAAGTTGCAGCGCGGCATAAGAAGCGCGCAATTTGTCCAATTCAGCCTGCAAGATACGATTGGTTTCGGACAGACTTTCCAGCAGTTTCTGGGACGCTGGCATGCTCGGCAGCGAAATCACTGCATGGGCCAGCTGCACTTTGCAGCCTTCAATGCGCTGACTGACGACCGCGGCATTTTCCGCCTGGGGATTAAGTTTGAGAAATTCCTGATAGTGATAAATCGCCGCCGCCGGATCAGCGACTTTGTTTTCCGAATCATACAGGCACGCGAGCTGATAGTGTGCGGCGGCGGAATGGGGATTGACCTGGAGCGAATCTTTAAAGGCATCAATCGCGGCCGAATAATCCAGCGCGTTCACGCGGCTTTTACCCAGGATGAAGTGCGGCTCATTCTCCTCATCCAACTGTCCAGAATCGGACAGCGAACAGCCGCTCAGCCCAGCCAGGCCAAGGGCGGCCAGCAGGGACAAAACGCATCTTGAAGAAAAAACCATGCCGCACACTAAACGAAAAAACTGGCGCGTGCAATTGCGCGCTGGCGCTAATCCATCAACGCCGCGAACCGCAGGCCACGCGTGCTGATGCGCAGTTCTTTGAAGCCGAATTCCTGCATCACCATCTCATAAATCAAAACCCCCGTGAGGATCACATCCGCGCGGTTTTTCGGCAGACCGGGGATGTCCTTGCGCTCGGCCAGCGGCAGTTGCCACAATTTCTTTCGCTGCGTCACCACGGCTTCAAAACTCAACGCCGCGCGCTCGATCTTTTCGCGATCAAACCGATCCAGCTTCTGATCCATGCGCGCCAAAATGCTCGTCGTGCCGCCCGTGCCGACCAGTTGGATTTCGCCCACCTCATTTTTTAACACCGGCTCAAGTTGCGGGCGGATTTCATACTGCAGAAAATTTCCCAACCAATCACGGCAAGCCGTGAATTCTCCACGCGTCGGGGGATCGCCATGAGGAAATTTTTCCATGAGCCGCACCGTGCCCAGCGGGAAACTATGGGCGAAATGTTTCTTGGTGCCCTGACCCACGATGAATTCGGTGCTGCCGCCGCCGACATCAAGCAAGAGCAACGGGCGCGTCGCCAGTTCTGCGTCGGTGGCCACGCCTTGAAACGCCCATTCCGCCTCGCGGTTGCCAGAGATGATCTCTGTTTTCAGCCCAGAAGCCCGCTCAATGGCCTGGGTAAGCTCACGCGGGTTCACCGCGTCACGCGCCGCACTCGTGGCGATGACGCGGATGGACGTGGATTTATTTTCGCGCGCAATTTCTGCAAAAAGTTCCACGGCGGCAGCGGTTGCGGCTATGCTTTCAGGCTGCAATTGATGGGTTTCGTAAAACCCTTTGCCGAGCCGTGTCTGCTTGCTTTCCTCGTGAACGGGCGACACCTCGCGATCGCGCACGTCCGCCACCAACAGCTTGATCGAGTTGGTGCCGACATCAATCACGGCGCGACGAACAGTTTGCATTCCCTGCCAAAATATGAAACCACTCGCCAGAAACCAAAATTAAAAATGTGACATTTCGCCACCGCCCGCCAGCGATGTTTTGAAGTCGGAAAGTTATTTCAGCCCCACAACTGCCGGTCGAGCGAACGAAATTGAATCGCCTCGCTGATATGGTCGCCGGTGATTTTTTCGGCGGCGGCTAAATCCGCAATCGTGCGCGCCACTTTCAAAATGCGGTCGTAGGCGCGCGCGCTCAAACTATATTCCGTCATGGCGTGCTTGAGCATTTCACGCGTCGGCTCGTCGAGTTCACAACACGCTTTTAGTTCGCGTGGCCCCATGCGGGCGTTGCAGGTCACTTTTGGCTTGCCCGCGAAGCGCGCGGTTTGGAGCTGACGCGCGGCGATGACGCGGGCGCGAATTTGCGCGGAAGTTTCGCCCGGCTGCGCGCTGGACATATCGCGGAATTTCACAGTCGGCACTTCAATATGCAGATCAATGCGGTCCAGCAGCGGCCCGGAAATACGGCCCAAATAATTTTGAATTTCACGCGGCGACGATTTTGATTCGCCCGGCATTTTTCCATCGGGCGTCGGATTCATCGCGGCGATGAGCATGAATTGCGAGGGGAAAGTCATCGTCCCGGCCGCGCGCGAAATGGTGACGATGCCTTCTTCGAGCGGCTGCCGCAACGTCTCCAAAACGCTGCGCTTGAATTCCGGCAATTCGTCCAAAAATAAAACGCCGTTGTGCGCGATGGAAATTTCCCCGGGCGTCGGATTGATATTTCCGCCGAGCAAACCCGCATCGCTCGCGGTGTGATGCGGCGCGCGAAAAGGGCGCTGCGTGACAAGCGCCTGGCCGGATTTTAGGAGGCCGACGATGCTGTGAATCTTGGTCGTCTCCAGCGCTTCGTCTAAAGTCAGTGGCGGTAAAATGGTCGCCAATCTTTTAGCGAGCATGGATTTTCCCGTGCCGGGCGGGCCGATGAGAATGACATTGTGACCGCCCGCCGCCGCGATTTCCAACGCGCGTTTCACATTCTCCTGTCCCTTCACTTCGGAAAAATCATGTTCGTCATCCGTCGTATGCGCGAACAGTTTTTGCAGATCCACTTTCGTCGGTGTGATACGGATTTCGCCCTCGAGAAATTGCGCGGCCTCGCGCAGGTTTTGCACGGGGATGACCTGTAAACCTTCAACGACAGCAGCCTCGGCCGCGTTTTCGGTGGGAACGAGAATTCCGATTTTGCCATCCGCTTTTGCCCGGAGCGCGATGGATAAAATTCCTTTGCACGAACGCACTGCCCCGGTGAGCGCCAGTTCGCCGACGATGACAAAATGATCAAGCTGATCGGTTTCCATTTGTTCACTCGCGGCCAACATGCCCATGGCGATGGGGAGATCGAAACTCGGCCCCTCTTTTTTCACATCAGCGGGGGCGAGATTGATGGTGGTTTTGCCCATCGGAAATTTATAGCCGGAGTTGGCGAGCGCGGTGGAGACGCGGTCTTTGGATTCCTTCACCGCTGCATCCGGCAAACCAACGAGCGCAATAAAAGTCTCGCCATAACCGCAATTCACTTCCACTTCGATGGCGTAGGCATCAATGCCGTGGACAGCGGCAGAACAGGCGCGGGAGAGCATGACGGCAGTTTTCACGACGCAGTATGGTGAAGCAACTTCTTTTGCGGCGAAATTCCACCAAAAAATTTATTTTACCTCCAAGCCGGAGGCTGGCATCGTGGCGTTGGCAAATCCGCCGGAGGAAAACAAGCAATATGCACACACAACTGCCCGCTCATCTCATCGCCCACATCAATGTCAAACTTGCGCTCATCGGTTGTTCACCGGTGCCGCTCAAGGGCGACACGGAATTTGTCGAAATCGCCGCGGCCATGGCCGCGCAATCCCGCGAGAAAGACCGGCTGCTCGGCAACTACCTCTGCCCCGCCGACGCGCGCATCCAGACATTTCTCCACGATTATCTGCAGGAAATTCCCACGCCCAAGTTGCCCGCGCGCACGTTCACGCTGGATCGCCCCGGCCTCGCCCGCGTGCTGTCACTGCCGGTGGATCGCAATGATTTTTCCTCGGACATCATCAATTCCTACCGCGTCAAACAAGGCGTTTTGCACAATCCCAAAAGCGACCGCCGCACGACCGCCGGAATTTTCCACGTCTGCGAAGGCGGCCTGCCGATTCCAGACGACAAGCTGGGCGTGCCCAAAATCACGTTCGCCAAAATTCTTCAGGCGGCCCTCACGCCGCCAAGCGAGCTGTTGAAATTGCCGTTCACTTCCACGCAACCCAAGCCGGCGGAATGTTTTGTCTCGCTGCTACTGCGTCCGCTGGTCTGCCCGGCAGTGCCCGGATTCATTCCCAAAAAATCGATGGAGGTTCGCTTTTTTGTGCCCGGGAATCTCGTGAGCAATCTCGATTTCGTCGAAGCTATTTTTCAAAATAGTGGCGATCCGTTGCTGCCGGAAAACGATGCCGCGCTCGACACGGAACATTGGACCGGCCACACCGGCTGCGTCATTCTCGCGCCGCACCTCATCAAGCTCACCAAAAAATCCGTCGGCCTCCCGCACTTCGATCAAGCCACCGAACGCCAGAAACGCGATGGAATGTGTTGGAAAAAAGAAGACGAACTTTACAACGGCGGCAACGCTTTCAAACTCACCTGCCGTGACGAAACAGGGGTCATCATTACGATTATTGCCGACAACTATTTTGGCTATTGCAAAAAAGAAGTGAAGACGCAGTTGAGTTACGCCGCGAATTTGTTCGGCCTCGCCGAGGAAGAACACGCCGGCGGCGCGCTCGTTTTTCAGAGCTATGATCTCGGTGAGGAATTCAGCGGCGAGCAACACGTCCGCCAGCTCGGTCACCGGTTCGACGATGTGTTTAGCATGTTCTCCGAAGTGATGACGCGCCAGCCGGAAGGGTATGCGATCGACAAAAAATTTCCTGAAATCATTTACGTTCCGCACGACGCGCACTTTGAATTGAAGGCGCAAAAAATTTCCTGGACGAACGCCACCGGCGATCATGCTATCAAGCTCTCGCCGGAAAAAACCTACGTCCGCCCCTCCGGTTACAAGGTGAAAATGGAAAAGCCGCCGGGTCACGGACGCCAGTGGCGGCTCGTCGGCACGGTTGCCGAGGGAACATTTTGCCACAAGCCCTGCACCGTTTCCGGTGGCGGTAAATCGGAAATTTCTAAACCGATCACCGACGCGGTCATCACCGGCCCGGTGTTCGTTTCTGATTTGAAAAATGATTTTGATCGCGTGGAGGAATTGATCAATCGCGATTACTCGAATCGTTTTGCCGAAAAACCCAACACGGATAATCGCGCCGTGTTATCGCCGGAACGCTCACTCGGGTCCGTCATCAAATTGCTCACGCCGGACGAACACGATTACACGCCAGCCTATAATGCGTGGCTCGCGAGTGTTCCGCAGCACGTCAAGGAACTCGTCTTCGTCGTGAAGCGCTATTACAAACCGGATTGGGCCGCAAACTGGCGCGAACATTTCAGCGTGGACATCATCAACGGCACGCCCGGCAACGAACTCAAGTGCGACAACAAAAAGTTGGTCACGACGTATCTGCGCGTCGGCTTCGATGCGGATGGCGCGTGGCGCACGTTCGGTTTGCGGAAAGATTTTCATCCCGCCGTCAAAGTGCAGATGGAGGATGACATCACGGCCTCGACCGTCGTGCCCGCGTCCGCATTGGAAAATTTGCCTGAAGGAACGGATGAAAATCTTTCGCTCAAATTCGCGCAGAACTGCGAACAGCGTTTGTTTCAGCGGCCCGACGATGCGATTCATCGCGGCTACGACAAGCAGGCGGAAACAGATTTTGTGCAGCCGGAAAATTTCTTTTCCAACTACGAACCGCTCACGCCCGCCCGCGCCCGCGAGATGGTTGCGGACGCTTTGAGCTTTCACGAGTTCACCGATCCGATGCAGAAATTCATCGGTGAAGTCGCGGCGACCGGCGAGCCGGATTATTTTGTCTGCACCGCGAATCCGCGCCTCGTGGACGGCAAGCCGACGAAAAATCCGCGCTACCTGCAGAAGCGTCCCGACCTCGTGCGCGCAAGTGAAACCTATCTCGCGGAAATTTCCGCGCGCCTGCGCCGCCGCGTGCCGATGAGCCTGCCGTTGCACACGCCCGTCACCGCCGTGCTGCCGGGACGCCGCAATAATCCGCCTGATGTCGGCGTGCGTCCGCTCGCGTGCTACAACCCGATTCATTTCATGGAACTGCCGGAACTGTTCATGGAAGTAATTTGCAGCATGACGGGAAAATCACCTTCGACTACCGGCGCGGGTTCCGAAGGTGCGCTCACGAAAGGTCCGTTCAACGCGCTGCCGCCGATCATGGATTTGAACAACGCGCTTGTAGCCTTCATCCTCTGCGGTCATCACGCGTTCGTCACCGCCGCCGGCTATGTCGGACCGGATCTGCGCGTGGATCACGATGTGAGTTTGATCGTGCCTGAAATCTGGTGCCGCCTCTCCGCCGAGGAACGCGATCCGAAATTTCTCATCGCGAATCGCTTTTTGGATAAATGCCCGGACCTCACGCACAACGGGAAAATTATTCCGTCAAGCCGGCTCGGCTGGCGCATCAACGCGCGGTTCGTCCACGCGTTTTTTGGCCGCGTCTTCAATCATCCGCACGCCGTGTTCACCGAAGCGATGCTCAAGCCGGAATTGCAGGGCAAAGATATTTTCGCGGACGGCATGGACAACATCATCGCCACGCAAAAGCGCGTCGCGCAGATGTATTTTGACGACGGCAGCCTCGCGCAAGCGTGCCCGCCGTTGCAGGCGTTGCTGCACATCATGCTCCACGACGCGTGGGACGGGAAAAATCTGGATCATGCGGACGTGCGGAAATTATTTTCCCGCGAAAATCTTTTGGCGAGTGACTGGTATCAAAAACGTTTGGAAGCGAAACAGAAAATTGACCGCACGTTGTGGAAACGTCACGTCGAGACGCTGAACAGTTTTTTACGCCGGGCGAACTACGCCGATGTTTCGGAAAAACTGAACATCGGCCAGCGCCTCACCGACGCGCGGAAAACTTTGGCGCAGGTCGAGTCACCGGACTATCTGAAAAAACTCGCCGGCACGATCGGCGCGGAGCCGGTGGAGAATTACGGCAAGGCTGCATAGTTTGCGGAGCACAGCCGCCTCGGCTGTGGCGGTTGACGCCCTCGTCAACCGCCGTTGCGCGCCACCGCGCAACGATGGGCAACGACGCGCGGGGGCGCGCTTCGTTTCTGACTGCGAGGGCGCGGTCAGGCACACGCGGGGAGCGTGTGCTCCCCAGTTCAATTGATCCGTTCCGCGACTTTGTATTTGAACATCCGCTTCTTCATCCAGCGCACCGCCAGCAAATCGTAGAACGACGCGAAGAGCCGGTTCCACACGCCGTAATTGCTCTGCCCGGCGAAGCGCGGATTGTTGCTCACTTCAATCTCCGTGACCGTGTGTCCCTCGATCTTGAACAGCGTCGGCAGGAAGCGGTGCATCCCTTTGAAAAATTTCAGGTTCTCGATGCACTCGCGTTTGAACGCGCGATAGGTGCAGCCTGCGTCAGCGATTTGTTCGCCGGATAACTTATTCCGCACCGCATTGGCGATGCGTGAGGAGGCGACGCGGATAAAATTATCACCTTTACCGCGCGCCTTCACGCGCGTGCCGCAGACGCAGTCGAAGTTTTTCAGCGCCTCCAGAAATTTCGGCAAATCTTTCGGATCGTTCTGCAAATCCGCGTCGAGCGTGAATAAATATTTTCCACGCGCCGCCTTGAGCCCCGCGAAGCTCGCCGCGCTTTCGCCGCAGTTGAACGCAAATTTTTGCACACGGATGCGCGGATCGGCGGCGGCGAGTTCCTGCAAAACTTTCCACGAGGAGTCTTTGCTGCAATCGTCGGTGATGACGATTTCGTAGGAAATTTTCAGCGGCTCGACCGCCGTGCGGATGGCTTTGACGAGTTCGCGCAGAT
>JANYFN010000197.1 GCA_025362675.1 Limisphaerales bacterium
TTCTGCGCAGCTTCCTGGTTGTTCCAGAAATTTTCGCCGGTCATCTGCGATTCGAGTTCGGCGTGCCGTTGGGTCAATTTGGCGACGTCAAAGAAACCTCCGCAAGTGCGTGAGCTTGTCGGCGGCGGTAGAAATTTGCGGGCGAACGATGTCGAACATCGGGGCAGAATACAGGAGCCAGAATTCAGAATCCAGCAGGGTTTTCCTCAGGCCAAGACGCCAAGGCGCAAACAATTAAAATTATTCAGCCACGCTTGATTTTAGTTCCTTTGCGCCTTGGCGTCTTGGCGTGAGATTTTTTTGATCAGAGTTCATCCTCGCGTTCGGTGAAGAATAAACGGTGAGCTTGGTCGTAATCCGCTTCCGGCACGAAGACGTTCGCAGGGCGCGAGAGGTCGCCGTCGTCGGGCGCGGCGGGGTCGGCAAATTCCTGAGTGGCGGCGATGCCATGTTTTTCGAGCATGACGACGAGCATCTCGGTGTTGATGACGGGGCCGGTGTAAAATAATTTCACGCGGTCATTTTGCCACGAAAACCGGAATTTTTCACGCCTTCAAAAAGTGACCAAACGGCCATTATCGACTGCCGAAAGGGGCTATTTTTTCCCGTCCGCCGCCAGAAATCCTTCAAAACCCCTGTAAAACGCGCATGGCACGGTCGTTGCTAAACATTGGGTATGGATGTGTCTCTTTATTCAGCCGCAGCGGCGATGAATGCGACGGAGCGCTGGCAAGATATGGTTGCGGAAAACCTATCGATGGCCGGCGTGCCGGGCGCACATGCCCACGGCATGAGTTTCTCGGCCATGCAGGCGGGGCAGGATGCGCTTGGCGGCGGTTCGTTTGTGATGCCAGTGGCCAACACCGCGACGGATTTTACTCAGGGCGAATTGAAAACGACGGATAACCCGATGGATTGCGCCTTGCAAGGGCCGGGGTTTTTCACGGTGAAAATGGAGGATAATTCAACCGGTTACACCCGCGATGGTGAGTTCAAGATTGATAAGACGGGCCAACTGGTGAACAAGAAGGATTTACCGGTTTTGACTGAAAATGGCGGCACCATCCGTTCGGATCCAAACAGCAAATCCATTCTCAAGATTTCCGACGACGGGACCGTCAGTCAAGGCGCAGAAATCAAAGGCAAGTTAGGCATCATGGTCTTTGCGAAGCCGCAAAATCTGGTGCCGAAGGGCGGCGGGATTTACGCCAACAATAATCCGGACGTGCTGCCGGCACCGGCCACCGATACGCAGGTGCATGCCGGTTCGGTTGAGAATTCTAACGTATTACCCACGATGGCGATGACCACGATGATGCTGGCCATGCGCATGTTTGAAAGCAACCAGAAGGTTCTCTCCATGCAGAGCGACCGCATGTCCAAAGCCATCAACGATCTCTCCGGCACCAACTAAAATAATTTATGCTCCGCGCCCTCTACTCCTCCGCTTCTGGGATGCAATCTCAGCAGATGAACCTCGACGTGATCTCGAACAACCTCGCGAACGTCAACACGACCGGTTTCAAGATGAGCAAGTTGCAGTTCCAAGACATGCTTTACGAAACCACGAAGGAAGCTGGTTCGGCTTCGGGGGGCAGCGGAAATCAATTGCCCTCGAGCTTGCAAATCGGGCAAGGCGCGGCTCCGGCAGCGACCACGCGCTTGTTCACGCAAGGCGAATTGTCCAAGACGGGTAACAACCTTGACCTCGCGATTCAGGGCAACGGATTTTTTGAAGTGCAGATGCCGGATGGCTCCAAGGCCTACACGCGTGACGGCGGGTTTAAACCCAACAAAGACGGCACGATCGTGACCAATGACGGCTATCCCGTAGCTGGTTTTCAGGCCGTTCCAGTGGGCACCACCAGCATCACGATCACCCCCAGCGGCGATGTCACCTACACGACCGGGGCGGGCAGTCCGACATCATTTAAAGTCCAACTCGCGCGCTTCGTCAACCCCGGCGGCTTGGATGCAGCGGGCCATAACCTTTTCAAAACCACCGCCGCCTCCGGTGCCGTGGACCTTGGCACGCCCGGCGAAAACGGTTTCGGCGAAATTCAGCAGGGCTACCTCGAACTTTCCAACGTCAGCGTCGTGCAGGAAATGGTGAATCTCATCCTCGCCCAGCGCGCGTATGAAGTGAACTCCAAGGCCGTCCAGGCCGCCGACGAAATGATGCAACAGAGCAACAACCTCCAACGCTGATGAAACTAAAAAACTTTTTGGCCACGCTGCTCGGCCCGCTGCTATTTGCCAATGGCTGCGGCGCGTTGCTACCGGTGTTCGCGGAAGAACCCACGACGGCACTCGAGTTGAAGGCGACCGCGCCCGTGAGCGGCGACGGCGTTTTTCTCCCGCAAATTTTTGCGTCCACTGATCCCCTGCCCGCCGTCAGATTGTGCGACGCTCCGGCGTTCGGCAAAAATCTGATTTTGTCGCGGGATGCCATTGCGGTCTTGATCGAGTCAAATGCGCCTGCGGTCGGCGTGAATTTTTCCGGCGCGGATTACGTGAAGATTTCCCGCCGCGCCCGCACGCTCGGTGAATCGGACATCCTCGGCCTGCTCACCGCCACGCTGCAAAACAATTACGTCAAAGACAAAGGCCAACTGGAGTTAAAGCTTACGCAACCGTGGAGCGCCCTGTTGCTGCCGGACGAGCCGCTGACGCTGGATGTTTCGGAACTGCCGAGCCTGGGGGTGACGCCGAATTTCATTGTGCGTTTCACACTGCGCACCACGCACGAAACGCTGGGCACTTGGACGGCGAATCTGAAGGCAAATGTCTGGCGCGAAGTCTGGGTGGCGAGTTCGCAATTAAAACGCGGGGCCGCACCGGAGAAAAATCTGTTCGCCCGCGAGCGCCGGGACATTTTGAATTTGCGCGAGCCCGTTGCCGAATTGTCGTTCGACGATGATTCACTGGAACTTTCCGAGTCAGTTCCCGCGGGCGTGCCACTGCTGGCCCGCATGTTGAAAGCCCGCACCGTGATCCACCGCGGTCAGCGCGCCGAGGCGTTGATCGAGGACGGCGCATTGAGCATCCGCACCAAAGTGGAAATCATGGAGGACGGTGCGCCGGGCGATTATGTCCGCGCTAGAAATTTCACCAACCGCCGTGAACTCACCGGCAAAGTGTTGAACGAGAAAACCATTTTGATCTCCTTATGAAAAAAAATATGAACCACAAGAAAATCGCCATAGCCATGTCTTTATTGACGATTATCAGTTTCGCTGCCCCCGCGCAGTCGCTCTGGCGCGAGGAAACGGTGCGCCCGATGTTCGCGGATAAACGCGCCACCAGCGTCGGGGACATCCTGACCATCGTGGTTTCGGAAAACACCGCCATGAGCAAGAACAACCAAACGAAGACCGCGAAGCAGTCCAGCTGGACTGCGGCGGTGTCCTCGTTTCTATTTCCTGGTTTTGCACAGTTCAAAAGCACGACGCCGGCGGTGAATTACAATTCCACTTTGAAACACGATGGCAGCGGCGCGGTGAACAATTCACAAAGCATCGTGACGCACGTGGCGGTAAAGGTCATTGACGTGTTGCCGAATCAAAATCTGGTGATCGAAGGTAAACGCGATACGGCGTTCAGCGGCGAGCATCAGACCGTGACCTTGCACGGCATCGTGCGCCCCGAGGACGTGCAGTATGGCAACACCATCGCGAGCGACAACATCGCCGATGCGAACATCAGCATCACCGGTAAAGGCACCGTCAGCGACGCCCAGAATAAAGGCTGGTTTACGCGCGTGATCGACAAGGTCAACCCTTTCTGAAATTAATCTTATGCCACTTGTCCCTCGCTCACTCCGTCCCCGTTGCCGCATCGTCAGCCACGTCTGCGCCCTGCCGCTGGCGACAGCAGTGACCACCGATCTTCGCTCCCTCGAGTCAATCTTGGCGACGAATGAAACTGCCGATAATCTTTCACCGGGCGCGCCGCTGAAAAAAAGTTTTTTCATGACGACGACGTTTGCTTTTTTGTTCACGGTTTTGTTCGCGCAAATATGCGTCGGCGAGGGCGTGCGCGTGCGTGATCTCGCGATGATTTCGGGAGCGCGGGACAACCAATTAGTCGGTTATGGACTCGTGGTCGGTCTCGCTGGCGATGGCGATAAGGATCAAGCTTACTCCAAGCAGAGCGTGGCGAATATGCTGTTGCGTTTCGGAGTCAATATTCCGGCCACGTTGCTTTCGGCCAAGAATGTCGCGGCGGTGATGCTGACGGCGGATATCCCGCCGTTTCTGAAAAACGGTTCGCGGATTGATGTGAACGTGGCTTCGATGGGCGATGCCAAATCATTGAATGGCGGGGTGCTCTTGCAGACGCCGTTGATCGGTGCGGATGGAAAAGTGTATGCGGTGGCGCAAGGCGCGCTGGTGGTGGGTGGTTTTTCAGCGGGCGACGGCGGCGCGGGCGGCGCGACGGTGACCAAAAATCATCCGACGACCGCGGTGATTGTGAATGGCGCGCTGGTGGAAAAAGAAATTCCCACGCAGTTCGTGCGTGATAATTCAGTGGAGTTATTGTTGCGTGATCCGAGTTTTGGTTCCGCTTCCGCGATGGCCGCCGCGATCAATGAAGTTTTTAAAAGTTCGGCACAGGCGCTTGATTCCTCCACGGTGAAAGTGCAGATCCCGGAAGGCTCAACGGGTTCGCCGGTGGATTTTATCGCCAAGCTCAATCAGGTCGAGGTCACGCCGGACACGCCGGCCCGCATCATCATAAACGAGCGCACGGGGACGATTGTGGCGACTTCTGACATCCATATTTCGAGCTGCGCGGTGGCGAGCGGCAACATCACGATCAATGTCTCGCAAACCTTGGATGTGTCGCAGCCGGGCGCGTTTAGCAGCGGCAGGACCGCTGTGACGCCGCGCACGAGCACGAGTGTGACGGAAAATAAATCGCGCCTGATTCCCCTGCCCGAGTTGCCGACAGTGGAAAAAGTGGCGGCAGCTTTGAGTTCGCTCGGGGCGACGCCGCGCGACATGATGGGCATTTTTCAGGCGATGAAACAGGCCGGTGCTTTGCGGGCAGAACTCGTGGTCCGCTAAAATAATTTTATGAACGTTTCCGCCGTCCAGCCAAAAATTGATCCGTCGCACGTCGGCGTGGAAAACCTCATGGGTAACACCGCATTGACGGAGGATCAAAAGATTGTCGAGGCGAGCAAGCAGTTCGAGGCGATTCTGCTGCGGCAGTTTTTGGCGGAGTCGCAGAAGCCGGTTTTTAAATCTGAATTTACCGACGAGTCCTCGGAGGCGGGGATTTATCAAGACATGATTACGAACCAATTGGCCGACAGCCTGGCGCATTCCGGCGGCGTGGGGTTGGCGCAAACTTTTCAACATCAAATGACTCATCGCGGCGGAGAAACTCCCGCCGCCCCAAAAATTTCCCATCAATGAAAGAATTGTTATCGAATCTGATCGAGGCGTTGCGCGAAGAACTCAAGCAATACGGCGAGATGCTGGCGTTGCTGGATCATCAACAACAACTGGTGATGCAGCGGCAGGTCGCGGTGCTGCCGGAAAACGTGAACTCGGTGAACGCGCAGGCGGGCGTGATCGCGGCGGCCCGGCAGGAACGGGAGCAGCGGCAGTTACACCTCGCCCGCAGTCTGGGCCTGGCGGAAAATTCGGTGGCGATGCTGCTGCCGCAGTTGCCGCAAGATTATCGCCCGCTCGTCGGCGCACTGGTGGAGGAAAATAATTCGCTGCTGGTGCGGGTGCAACAGCGCGCGCGTCAAAATCATTTACTCTTGAGTCACGCCGTGGATTTGATGTCGCAGTTGATCCAATCGGTTTTTCCTGGCGCCGCACCGACGACTTACGATGGCAAGGGTCATTCGAGCGGCAACGTGGTGGTTCGTGAATCTATTTATCAAGCGGTCGGCTAATATTTTATGCTTGGACTTTTCGGAACCCTTGACCTCGCTCGCCGTTCGATGGCGGCGCAAATGACCGGCGTCGAAACGGCGGGACACAATCTCGCGAATGTGAATACGCCGGGTTATTCGCGCCAGCGCGTGAACTTGGAGACAAGTTTGGGAGTTGACGCCAGCAGCGGCTCACAAGGCACGGGCGTGCAGGTGGCATCGGTCCAGCGGATCGTGGATGATCTTTTGAATGGCCGCATCCAGACGCAAGCGGGCGTGCAAGGTTATTGGACCGCGCAACAGTCAGCGTTGGGCAACGCACAGACCGGCTTGAATGAATTTCTTAACAGCACTGGCAGCACAGACGCTTCGAACTCCACCGCCACAGCGACGAATGCCAGCAGCAGTCTCTCCGCAAAAATTTCCAATTTCTTCAGCGCCGCCCAAGCGCTCACGCAGCCGAGCGGCAACACGGCGGCAAACCGTGACTCACTTATCAAGTCCGCTCAAGCCCTGACGACGACGTTCAACGATGTCAGTGCTCGCTTGTCTGACGCGCGCGCGACGGTGAACGCAATGATGGCGGATGACACGCAGTCGGCTAATACGTTGCTCACGAAAATCGCCAATTTGAACGGGCAGATCAGCGGCGCGGAAGCCACCGGCGGCACGGCCAATGACTTGCGCGATCAGCGGGATCAAGCCCTGCAAGATCTCAGCAAACTCGTGAACGTCACGACGAGCACCGCGACGAACGGGTTGATGACTATTTCGGTGGGCGGACAAACTTTGGTCAACGGCGAGACGGTTCAAGACACGCTGCAGACGTATGACGCCGGCGGCGGCCAGATGCTCCTTCGAACCACGACGGGCGCAGCGCCACTGACGTTGTCGAGCGGAAGTATTGCCGGCGAAATCACGGCGCGCGATACGACGCTGGCGAGCGTGCAAGCGGGTGTGGATTCGCTGGCGAGTGCATTCATCAGCCAGGTCAATGCCGTTCACGCGACGGGTTTCACGGTGAATGGCACGACGGGAAATACATTTTTTAGCGGCACGAACGCAGCGACTATTTCCGTCAACTCAGCGCTGGCGAGCAATCCTGAGCTGGTGCAAATCAGCGGTTCCGCGACGGCTTGGGGCGATACCTCGGTGGCGCTCGCGCTGGGACAGGCGGCCAATTCCGCACAGTCCAGTTTGGGCAACCAGACTTTTTCGCAGGCGTATTCAAAAATTGTCGGCGACCTCGGCCATGATTTGAAAACGGCGAACGATCAGGTGGACAATCAAACCACGGTGACGGCAATGCTGTCGGCGCAGCGTAATTCCGTGAGCGGCGTTTCGACGGACGAGGAAATGACCACCTTATTGGCTTTTCAGCGCGCTTACACTGCCTCCGCCGAATTGCTCAAGACGGTTGACCAGATGATCCAGACGACGTTGGCGATGAAATCTTAATTAAACCATCATGCGCGTTCCTACCACCACCTATTCCGAGGCGTTCACGAATGACCTGAACTCGCTGCGAGCGCGCCAGTCGGCGTTGCAACAGCAGGCCACCACGGGATTGCGGGTCACCTCGGCGAGCGACGATCCGGCAGCGATGCAGAACACGCTGAACTTTGTCGCCGATAAAACGGCGGCCCAGCAATACAACACGAACCTCACGGCGTTGCAGGATCGGAGCAACCAGATCTACAATGCGCTTTCCTCACTACAGACGATCTCCAGCAAGATCGGCGAAAATGTCACTGCGGCCGGCGGGACTTCACCGAACGTTACTGGGATCGTCGCGGACTTGAATCAGTTGATCAATAACGCGGTGGACTTGGCGAACACCAAGGACACGGCCACGGACACGGCGATTTTTGGCGGCACCAGCGGGAGCACGCAACCGTTCGTCGCCACGCGGGATAGCGCCGGTAACGTGACGGCCATCAGCTACGTGGGTAATAACTCCATTAACGCGGCGGAGATCGGCAAGGGCGCCACGATTTCGGTAGATGTGCCGGGCGTTAATTCCACGAGCAGCGGCGCGCGGGGAGTGTTCGCCGACGCCCGGAGCGGCGCGGATTTTTTTACGAACCTCATCAAGTTGCGCGATGACATCGCCGCCGGCAATACTTCTGCGGTGACCGGGGCGGATACGGCGGCGATCCGCAAAGACTCCGATAATTTGCTTTACCACATCAGCAACGTGGGCGCGACGCAGACGCGGTTGAATCTGACGGCCACGACTTTGCAAAATAGATTGAGCGCGTTGGACAAAAACATCTCCGATTCGACGAGTGCGGATATGGTGCAGACGCTCGTGCAGTTGAGTCAGGCGCAAAATTCGTACCAAGCCGCGCTGCAAAGCGGATCGAAAATTATGCAACTCTCCATTTTGAATTACATCCAATGAAAACCGCCGTTGATTTTCGCAGCCGACTCCGAACCCAAGGGGAAAATTTATCCCGAGAAGGGCATTTTTTGCCGGTCGTCCGCCGCGTCGCCAACGATGGGCGGCAGAAAAACTTCAATTTCATTGGGGTTTTCACAGAAACAAAAATAATTTTCAATGTGGCACAACCGTTGCTAAAGGAGGTTTGTAATGAAATGCGCTGAACCAACCGAGACTGAAACGTCCGCAACCGTGCGTTGCGAGCCGGTGCAGTTGCCAAAGGGCCTGCTGGGCTTTGAGGGGAACAAGGACTATGTCCTGACCTCCAATCCCAATGAGGAACCGTTCGTTTGGCTGCAGGTGGAAGGAAACACCTCGCTGGCGTTTGTGGTCATGGATCCATTTCTGGCGACGGCGGATTATCAGCCGGACATCCCGCAGTCCGATGTGGATTTTTTGAAGTTGGAACGGCCGGAAGATGCGTTGCTCCTCGCTATTGTGACCATTCGGGAAAATCATCCGCCCACAGTAAACTTGAAAGGTCCCATCGTTCTCAATCGTCATACGCACATCGGTAAACAGGTGATCATTGCGAATGCCGCCGCCTACTCGGTGCAACATCCGCTGCCTGTGGCTGTCGAATAAAAACGCGTTATGCTCATCTTATCACGCAAACTCGGCGAGACCATCGTGATTGACGGTAACATCCATGTGACCGTGATGCGGGTGGACGGCGACGTGGTGAAGCTGGGGATCGCCGCGCCGACCACGGTGCCGGTGCATCGCAAAGAAGTTTACGAAGAAATCCAGCGCAGTAACGAGCAGGCGTTGACCAAGCAGAGCACGCCGCTGCCGAAACTGGCCGCGCGAAAAAGCGCGCCACCGAAAACAAATTTAGCAACGCCGAGCGCGTTGCCACCAGTGTCCAGTGATTCAAAACGCGACTAACCATCGTGCAGCGATTACTGGCTCCTTCCCCGGGCGGATCGGTTCGCCGGTCCGCCCGGAATTTTTTTCAAACTCCGTCCATCGTTATTTTTCAATATGAAAACTTCCCTGCCCCCGGACCACGAACGCATCGCCTGCCCCGCCTGCGCTAGCCACGCCATCGTCCACGTCCGCACCAGCGCCGATATCGTCCAATGCTGTGACTGCGAAACCGTTTATCTCCGCACGCGGCTCACGCGCGACGCCATGCGGAAACTTTACCAAAGCTATGCCGAGGCCGGCTCACAGATGGAGCTGCCCAAATCCTTGGAGGCCGCCGCCGCCAGCCCGATGAAGCGTGATTATTTTCTCGATGAAATTTTGCAGTTCACGGCACCCGCCGGAAATTTTATGGATGTCGGCTGCGGCTGGGGCGCGTTTTTATTGAACGCCCGCAGCAAAGGTTTTTCCCCGCGCGGCATCGAACTGACGCGCAAATGCGTGGGTTACGCGAATGAGCAATTGCAGATTCCGGTCGTGGACACGCAGTTGGATGAAATCGAAATCGCCCCGTCCAGCTTGCAGGTTGTGACGATGAACCACGTTTTTGAACATTTGCCGGAGCCGCGTGCCGCGCTTAAAAAAATTATGGCCGCGCTCTCGCCCGGCGGGTTGTTCTGCGGCATCGTGCCAAACTTCGCGTCCGTCTGCTCCGAGGCGCTGGGTGAAAAGTGGTATTGGCTCGATCCGAATTATCATTACCAACATTTCACACCCGCGACACTGCGGCATATTTTGGAGGCGGCTGGTTTCGTCGTGGAAAAAATTTACACCGCCACCGGCGATTACGGCGTGGTGGCCGTGCAACAGGCATGCCGCCAGCGCGATGAAACATTTGCCGATGATCATTATTTCGCCGCCGAACTGAAACGCTATGAGGCGGAGGGGCGGGGCGAGGAAATCCGCTTCTTCGCGCGCAAGCCCGCCGCCCCGCTCGTGCCCAAACCCAAGTCTGCGCCGACGGAAAATGTTTTACTCATCCCCGAACACGCTGCCGGTCCGGAACCACTCGTGTCGGTCGGCATTACCACTTACAAATCAGCACGCTTTATGCGCGCCTGCTTGGAGAACCTGACGCACCAGACGATTTTTGATCGCTGCGAAATCATTGTCGTGGATTCTGGTTCGCCGGAAAACGAACGGGCGATCGTTGAAGAATTTCAGAAAAAGTTTTCCAACATCCGCTACGTCCGCACCGCGCGACGGGAAAATACCAGTTGCGGCTTCAATCACGGTATCGCCCTCGCGCGCGGAAAATACTGGGCGTTCCTTTGCACCGACGACAGCTTGCGGAACGACGCGTTGGAAATTTTCGCCGCCGCGTTGGAAACGCATCCTGCGTGCCCACTCGCTTACGCCGATAACGCCTGGACAAGCCAGCCGAACGACACTTTCCCCTCGGTAAACATTGTCCGCACCGTGAAGTATCCTGACTACGCGCCGGTGGACACTTTATGTTATTGCCTGACGGGCTGTGTCGGGTTCTGGCGCATGGAGACCTTGCGCCAATTTGGCGGCTATAACCGCACACTGCCCTACGCGAACGATTACGAACTGACGTTGAAAATCATGGAGGCCGGTCTTGCCGCCGTTCATGTGCCCGAAGTGTTGAGCTTGTTTTTTCAGAACACCGGCGGCGTCACCCAGTCCAGCAACCGTGGGGACCTCGAACACACGGAAGTGATGAACGAACACCGTGGCCGATTGGACATTGGAAAAATTTTGGACGTTGAAAAATCCGGCGAGGCGGATGCCTGGGCGGCGCTCGGCCAACGCGCGGAAAAATTCTCGGTGCCGTGGGAGGACAAGCCGCAGCAACACCTCGACTTCGCCATCGAGTGCTACCACCACGCGCTGCACTTTGACCCGCAAAATGAATTTGCCGGCCTCGGCCTCGCGGCGTTGCACGCACGGCACAACCGGCTCCCCGCCCTCGCGCCCGCCCTCGTGGAACGCTGGCCGCGCATGAAGGAGTGGATTCCGCGCGCCGCCAACGGCGAAGTTCCGACCATCCCCGAAGTGGTGCACGCGCAGCCCGGCCCGGTGTTCCGCCCCCAGAAAAATTTCCAGCCGCCGACGCCGGCCCAGCTCGCGGCGGAACCAGCGGCCATGCGTCCGTGGATCACGCGCATCGACGGCCGCCACGTTTATTTGAGCGAAGCCATTTTCCCGCGGCCGGCGGGATTGCAATTTACCCACGCGGAATTGCAAGCCGGAGCCAATCGCCTCGTCGCGGTGTTGAAGGAATTACCTTTATTCCACGCGCATTTTGGCGGTGCGGGCGATTTACTGGTGTTGCTCGCCGCGTTTTATGACGCGAAACCCCATTCGGTTTTGTTCAGCTACCCGAACAGCATCGGCGCCACGCAAGCGCTGCTCGAAGCGTTTCCGAAGTTGTCGAAAATTTATTTTCTCCCGCCGCACGCGGACGCGTTCTTCCACATCATCCTACGCCAAATCGTCTATGATTTAAAAAACTGCCTTGGCGCTGGCGCCACTCCGAAACACGGCTACGAGGAGGAATGGGTCGCTGGGCTGGACCTCGCCAAAAAATACGGCGTGAATCTCAATCCGCGCTGGGCGGCGGCGATGAAAAATAATTCCGGCTCGAAAAAAATTGCGGTCGCGCCCAAGGGCAGTCTCACCGGCATGGTCGGTTCCAAGCGGAATATCATTCTGCCTGAGCTTTGGCCGCAGGTTATCGGACACATCGTGGAACGCGGTTTTGAGCCTGTCATCATTGGTCTGGCGAATGAAGCCAAAGATTATCCCGCCCTGCCTGGCTGCACCGACGCCCGCCGCGAAAGTTTTTGCGGCCAGCTGAAAATCGTCGGGGAATGCGCCGGACTCGTTGGCGCGGATTCGTGGGCTAAATCATTTTCGGCGCTCGCGGAAATTCCAACGATTGTTTTTGAGCCGATCAAAGGTGCGGAACTCACGTCATGGAAAGATCCGTCTGACTGGGTTTTCATCGAGCCGTGGAAGAGCCTCAAGCTGGTGAAAACACTGGCGCAATTTCGGCGCGAGTTTGATGTGCGCATCGCCCATCGTGGTGGCTCACAAAAAATTTCCGCGCCCAAAATTGCGTGGGCAGGAACGTTCCTGGATTATGGAAGCTTGTCGCACATCAACCGCGAACTATCGGCGCGTCTGGAGAAAAACTTTTCGCTCACTCGCATCGGCCAGAACGCCATTGCGACCAAACACAAGCAGGACAAGGCTTTGGTGGAGTGCGCCAAAAAACTGTCCGCAGCAGCGCCCGCCAGCACCACCATCACCGTGCGGCATCAGTGGCCGCCGGATTGGTCGCGCCCGGCCAGCGGCGCGCTCGTGGTGATCCAACCGTGGGAGTTCGGTTCGCTACCACAAGCCTGGCTGGACGCCGCCGGGAACGTGGATGAATTCTGGGTGCCCTCGCCGTCCGTGCGTCACATGTATGTGGATTCAGGCATCGCGCCGGAAAAAGTTCACGTCGTTCCCAATGGCGTGGACACGCAAAAATTCCGTCCCGGAGTGAAGCCGTTGAAGCTGGCGACGAAGAAAAAATTTAAATTCCTTTTCGTCGGTGGCACGATCCATCGCAAAGGACCGGATGTGCTACTGGAAGCATTTTCCAAAGCCTTCACCGCGGCGGATGATGTCTGTCTCGTGGTGAAAGATTTCGGCGGCGACAGTTGTTATCTCGGCCAGACGGCGGCGGCAGCGATCCGCGCTTTGCAACAAAAACCGCACGCGCCAGAAATTATTTATCTCACCGAGGAGATTGCCTCGGAGGAAATGCCGTCCTTGTTCACGGCGTGTGATTGCTTGGTTTTACCGTATCGCGGCGAGGGTTTTGGGATGCCGGTGCTGGAGGCGATGGCCTGCGGTCTGCCGGTGGTGGTGACGGCTAATGGCGCGACCGATAGTTTTGTGACGGCGGATGCGGGTTGGAAAATCCCATCGAAAGTCCAGCGGCTTAACGGACGCGTCGGCAATATTCCACTGGTGAAAAGCGGTTGGCTTTTAGAACCAAATACGGCCGAGTTGGCAAACATTTTGAAAGTTGTCGCGGCGAATCCAGCCGAGGGTCGTAATCGCGGGGCGAATGGTCGCGGCCTCGTGGAACGTCGTTTCGATTGGAATCATATCGCGGCGATCATCCAGCATCGGATCAATGTTTTGGCCGAACAGAAATCGGAAACGGGTGCCGACACGACGACGCCCACGGAAATGATTCGCGTTGCCGCACCGGACGTAGCGCGGCTCGGCAATTTGAAAACTGCGCGAACATTGCTCGAAGAGAAAAATTTTGAGGCCGCGTGGCCGGCGGCCACAGCGGCGGTGACTGAGCGTCCGTTTCATCCAGCGGGCTTCTTGTTGCTGGCGGAAATTGCCTTGGCAGCGGGCGCAGGCCTGGTCGCGAAGGGCTGCGTGGATCACGCGCAGAAACTTGCGCCGCGTTGGGATTTAGCCAATAGATTTGCCAAACAAAAATTCTCCAAGGATTCAAAACCCGCTTGGATAAAGGATCTTTCACGGCTCACGACTCACAGCCCACGCTTGACCGTTTGCTTGATCACGAAAAATGAGGAAAAATTTCTCGCCGCGGCGCTCGCGTCCATCCGCGAGCTCGCCGCACAAATCATCGTGGCCGATACCGGTTCAACCGATCGCACGGTGGAAATCGCCAAAGAATTCGGGGCCGAGGTGTATTCGTTCACGTGGGGTGATGATTTTGCCGCCGCCCGTAACGCCGCGCTTGCCCACGCGACGGGCGATTGGATTTTGATGCTGGATGCGGATGAAGAATTGCCGGCCGCGCAACACGCCAAAATTCGCAGGCATCTGAGCGATGCAAATGCGATCGGTTTCCGCCTGCCGCTGGTCAATGTCGGTCAAGAAAATGAAGGGCGCAGTTTTGTGCCACGGCTGTTCCGCAATGCACCGGGCGTGTTTTTTCATGGCCGCATCCACGAACAAGTTTTTCCGAGTTTGTTGCCCTTCTGCAAACTGTGGAACATGGCGACCGTGCTGGGGGAAGCGGAATTGAAACATCATGGCTACACCAAGGAAGTGGTGCGGGACCGCAATAAAATCGAACGCAATTTGAAATTGCTGCGGCTCGGCCTGGCCGAAACGCCGCACGACGCGAATCTGATGATGAATCTCGGTATGGAACTCGCGCGTTCCGGTGATCTACAAAAAGGGCTGACGAAATATCGCGAGGCGTTTGCGCTCATGTCGGCCCATCCGGCTTCCGCCATCGTGCCGGAATTGCGCGAAGCCTTGCTCTCGCAGTTCACCTCGCAACTTTACAAAGTGCGCGGGCACGATGAAGTGGTGCAGGTATTAAATTCACCACTCGCCAAAAATGGCGGGCTGACCGCTTCGCTACATTTCGCATTAGGATTATCGCTGTTCGAATTAAAAAACTTCGTAGGCTCGGCCGAACAGATGCGCTGGTGTCTCGCGAAGAAAGATGAACTTGGCCTGACGCCGATCAATGTGGACATCCACAGCGCGGCTCCGTGGCATTGCCGCGCCTTGTGTTTCGCACGGCTCGACGAGAAGGCGGAGGCGGAAAAATGTTTTACCGTCGCCGTCGGCATGGGCAGCCGCGCCAACGAAGCGCGCGTGGATTTCGCAAAATTTCTGGCCGATCAAAACCGCAGCCTGGAAGCTTTGCAACAACTTCACCCCGTGGTCGAGACCGACAAACAATGTCTCGTCGCGTGGCGTATCGGCGGACAAATCGCATTGTCACGCAATGAGTTTTTGGAATTCGCTCAGGACTGGACAGCCGAAGCGATTGAGTATTTTCCGGGCGACGTGGCGGTGCAAGCGCAGCGGGCGGAAGCGCTCTTGCTCGCCGGAAATACCAACGAAGCCTTGCCGCTTTGGCAGGCCGTGCGGGAAAAAGATGGTCTGCCCCGCTCAGTCGCGGCGCTCCTGATTTGCGCCGCGTGCGAAGGTGAAAAAATTTCCGCCCCCGGCTCGGCGGCCGAAGAAGAGCAGATCAGCCGCGTATTCATTGGCTGGTATCAACGACTGCTCAGTGCGGGAGCGCAGTCAATTGTGGCCAAATTGAATTCACACCTTGAAAAATTAACGGCGACGCTGCCGACGGCGGGAAAAATGTTGCGGGCCGCTTTCAACGAAGCGGCGCAGGCGGATGTGGCGGCAACTTGAACTTCGTTTGAAAACTGTAGAAATTATGGTAGCAAAACACAGGGAAATCCCGACGTAAGTTTCAGGTTTCAAATACCTTTTTAGCAATTCAATGAGCATGGACCATTACCGCTCAGTCCACCTTGTGAATTATTTCACAAACTCCTTGCCACCGTTTGACATCGGTGCTAATGTTCCTGCGTTGTTATTTTAAGCATGCTGATTATGAAAAAAATTCTATCACTTCTCGTTACAACCGCTTTTGCGGCTATTCAATTTTCCCGCGCCGCTGATCTTTCCGGGGTCATCACCTTCAAGGGGGCGGCTCCAGAAGAAAAAGAGCTGACGCCGATTAAAGAAGACGCGACGTGCAGCACCTACTATTCCGGCGCGTTGCCGAAAACCCAACATTACATCATCAGCGCCAAAGGCGAACTGGCCAACGTGATCGTGGTCGTGAAAGGTGTTCCGGCCGCCAAATCCACCGGTGCAACGGCGACCCCGGCGGTCATGGATCAAAAAGGTTGCCTCTATGTTCCGCAGATTCTCGCCGTGCAAACCGGTCAAAAAGTGGTCGTGAAAAATTCTGACAGTTGCGTTCACAACGTTCACACGGTGCCGAAAGAAAATGAGATGAAAAATGTGGTTCAGATGCCCGGTGGCGCCGATCTGGAATTTACTTTCGAGAAACCGGAGCCGTTCCTGAAATTTCAGTGCGATGTGCATCCCTGGATGTTTGGTTATGTCACCGTGTTAGATCATCCGTATTTTGCCATCAGCGGAACGGATGGGAAATTCACTATCAAAAATTTGCCGCCCGGAAAATATACGATTGAAGCGACGCATCGCAAACTCGGCACCAAAACCGCCGAAGTGGAAGTGAAAGAAGGCGGCGCCGCTCAAGATTTCACGTTCGAACCAAAATAATCTTTTCCGCGAAAACAGACCGCTGCGCGGAAAAACGCAGCGGTCTTTTTATTTATTGTGAACCCCAAATATAATCCCGCGCTCTACTGGTTCGCCGTGCTGACGGCGTTCACGACCTTTTTGCTCATCGGTCTCGGCGGCTTGGTGACGAGCCACGAAGCCGGAATGTCCGTGCCCGACTGGCCGACCAGTTATGGCTACAACATGTTTGCGCTGCCGATAAAATTCTGGACCGGCGGGGCGTTTTTTGAACACACCCATCGGCTACTTGCTTCCGGTGTGGGCGCGCTCACGACCGTGCTCGCGGTCTGGTTGTGGCTCCAAGATCCGCGTAAATGGCTTCACTGGCTGGGCGTTGCGGCCTTTGTCCTGGTGGTAGTGCAGGGAATTCTTGGAGGTCTGCGCGTGAGCTGGCACTTGGATTATCTCGGCGTGCCGCACGGTGCCATTGCGCAGACATTTTTGATCTTGCTCAGCGGCATCGCGCTCGTCACCAGCCGCTGGTGGATTAATTCGGCACGGGAAAAACAAATAACCGTTCCCCGCGGCCTCCGCAGCCACGTGCTCTGGCTCACGATTTTGATCTTCATCCAGTTGCTCATCGCAGCAACGATGCGGCATCAGCACGCGGGGTTGGCGATTTCAGATTTCCCGCTCGCGCACGGAAAAATCTGGCCGGACACCTCCGCTACCGCCATTGCCAATTACAACGCAGCGCGCGTCGAAACGATCAACCTCAATCCCATCACCGCGTTCCAAGTGGTTTTGCAAATGGTGCATCGCCTCGTCGCCGTGCTGATTTTTCTGGGCGTAGTTGCCGCCGCATTTTTGGCCCGTAAAAAATTGGGCGGTGGCGATTCGCTCACCAAATCAGCTTGGCTCTGGACGGCGTTACTGGTCGTGCAGATCATATTGGGCATCGCCACGATTATGACCAACAAAGCGGCGGACATCGCGACCTTGCACGTCATGGTGGGAGCGCTCTCGTTGTTGGTTGGCGCGCTTTGGTGGTTCATCGCCGCGCGGCGAACAGCATTGACAGCTATCGCTCTGACAGGACAAAATAAACCGGATTGAACGCGCGTTATCGCGTGTTTTTTCGATCGCAGTTTTTTATCAAATGAAATTATCGGCGGACGCTTTACAAACCACAGCTTTGACTGAAAAAAGCTGGTTCTCCGTTTATGCCGACCTCTTCAAGGCCCGGCTCACCGCGCTCGTTTTGCTGACCACCTTTGTCGGTTTTTACCTTGGCTGGCAAGGGGCGATGAATTTCATTCTGATGTTCCATGCGCTGTTCGGCACCGCGCTCGTCGCGTCCGGCGCCGCAGCGTTGAATCAATTTCTCGAACGCGAATACGATGCCAAAATGCGGCGCACCGCCACTCGTCCGCTGCCTTCCGGCCGATTGCAGCCCACCACCGTGATGCTCGTGGGCGGCATCTGTTGCGCCGCCGGTCTTGTTTACCTCGCCACGCTCGTGAACCTGCTCACCAGTGTGCTCGGCGCGGTGACGCTCGTGAGCTATCTCTTTATTTACACGCCGATGAAACGCGTGTCGTGGATCAATACGTTGGTCGGCGCGATTCCCGGCGCGTTGCCGCCGCTCATGGGTTGGACGGCCGCGCGCAATGAATTGACGGGCGAAGGCTGGGCGCTATTTGCGATCCTCGCGTTTTGGCAAATCCCGCATTTTATGGCCATCGCCTGGATGTATCGCGATGAATACGCCAAAGCCGGTTTCGTGATGTTGCCCTCCATAGATCCCACCGGCGTGCGCACCGCGCAGCAAGCCATCAGCAACACGCTCGCCCTGCTCATCGCCAGCCTATGTCCATTTGCGTTTGGGCTCACTGGAAAAATCTACCTCGCCGCCGCGCTTATTTTGGGCTTGGGATTTTTTTGGTGCGCCATCCAATTTTCTCGGCAGATGACCCTGCCGCGAGCGAAACAACTTTTTTTCGCGTCAATCATTTACCTCCCGCTGCTCATCGCGGCGCTGGTGGGCAACAAACTGAAATAATTTATGGAAAAGACTGTTCAACAATTTCCGCCCTTTCGTGAAGGCTCCGCACCGCATCAGGGTCATGACGATCACGGCCACCAGGAACATCACGAGCCGGGCTTCTGGCAGAAATACATTTTCTCCACCGACCATAAAGTCATCGGCATCCAATACGGCTTGGTCGCATTGAGTTTCATGCTGTTCGGTTTTTTTCTGATGCTCTGCATGCGTTGGTCCATCGCACATCCGATGAAGGCGATGCCATTCATCGGTGGCATTCTCCATTCGATTGTCGGTAGTCAAATGGCTTCACCCGTGAAGGACGCGTCCGGAACGATCATCGGCTACGCCATGTCGCCGGAACTTTACAATTCCTTCGGTGCCATGCACGGAACGATCATGGTCTTCCTCGGCGTCGTGCCACTGGCCTTCGCCGCGTTCGGCAATTACGTCGTGCCGCTGATGATCGGCGCGCCCGACATGACTTTTCCACGGATCAACATGGCCAGCTTCCACGCATTTTTTCTCGGCGGCGTGGTGATGCTCGTGAGCTTTTTCATTCCGGGCGGCGCAGCGCAAGCAGGTTGGACCTCGTATTCGCCGCTGGCCTCGACGATTCCAACCAACGGCCAAGCCTTCTGGCTCGTCGGCATGGTGCTGCTCATCACCTCGTCTTTGCTCGGTGCGGTAAATTTCATCGCCACCATCATCCAACTGCGCGCTCCCGGTATGACCTGGATGCGCCTGCCGTGGTTCGTCTGGGCGCAATTCGTCACCGCCTTCATTTTGTTGCTCGCCTTTCCGCCGCTGGAAGCCGCCGGTGTTTTGCAATTGATGGACAACGTCGCGCACACCAGCTTCTTCCTTCCGACCGGCCTCGCGGTAAGCGGCGTGGTCGGCCAAGCGAGTGGCGGCGGCAGCCCGCTGTTGTGGCAACATCTATTTTGGTTCCTCGGTCATCCTGAAGTTTACGTCTTGATTCTGCCGGCGATGGGTATCGTCATCGAAGTCATCGCGAACAACACGCGCAAACCGATTTTTGGTTACAAATCGCTTGTCTATTCCTCGCTGGGCGTCGGCTTCCTGTCGTTCATCGTTTGGGCGCATCACATGTATATGACCGGTATGGGACAAAAAATCGCCACGTTCTTTCAAGCGACCACGATGATCATTTCCATTCCATCCGTCATCATTTTGACGTGCATGTTTCTCTCACTTTGGGGCGGCTCGATTCGCATTAACACCCCGATGCTGTTCGCCCTCGGCTTCCTACCCATGTTCGGCATCGGCGGATTAACCGGCCTGCCGCTCGGACTCGCAGCCACGGATTTATATTTGCACGACACGTATTATATCATCGCCCACTTCCACTACGTCGTCGCGCCGGGAACAATTTTCGGTCTCTTTGCCGGCATCTACTTTTGGTTTCCAAAAATGACCGGGCGAAAAATGAACGAGTTCTGGGGCCGGGTGCATTTCTGGTGTTCGCTCGTGTTCATGAACCTCGTATTCATGCCCATGTTTGCGCAAGGCATCAAAGGCATGATCCGCCGCATGAGCGATGGCGGCGTGAATTATTCCGCCGCCCGCGTGCCGGGAGCCATCGACACCCTGCCCGGTTCCGTCATGGAGTTGAACGGCTGGATTCTCTGGGCCGCCATCGCGCTCGGAATCGCGCAGATTCCATTCATCATCAATTTATTTTGGAGCATCTCGCACGGCGAAAAAGTCGGCACGAATCCCTGGTCTGCTACCACGGTTGACTGGCAGACACCCACGCCGCCACCGCACGGAAATTTCGCCACCGAACCGCACATCGTTCGCGGCCCTTACGAATACAGCGTTCCCGGCCACACTGCCGATTTCACTCCGCAAAGCGAAACCGTTGCCGCCAAAAATTCAACCGGCCACCACTAATACATTTTCATGGAAATCCCCTACACAGTTCATAAACGGGCGGACACCGGCCTTTACAACGCCAAACTCGGTATCTGGCTGTTCCTTGCCTCCGAAGTCATGCTGTTCGGCGGACTTTTCTCCGCCTACATTCTCCTGCGCGTCGGCGCGGGCGAAGGCACCTGGCCGCACGGCTGGCTGGATGTGCGCCTCGGCACGATCAATACCATTTTGCTCGCGCTCTCGGCCATCACCACCCTGCTCGCTTGGGCGGCGCTGAAAGTCAAAGAGTTTGGTAAATTCAAGTTTTTCCACGCCTGCACCATGCTGCTCGCGCTGACCTTCCTCGGCATCAAATCCTACGAATACTACGACAAATTCCATCACTACGAAATCCAGTTGAACAACGGCACCATTGCCGACGGCCATTTCGTCGAGCAGTCAGCCGACTTTGACCTCGCCAAAAAAACCGGCACGTTCACGATCCACGGCCACATCGTCGAACGCCACGCCGAACTCATGGACATGCGCAGTGACGAGGCCAAAAAAGCCAAGCACGAGGAACACGTCATCGCCGCGGCTGACATCAAGCACATGGAAAATTACAGCCCGCGCCACAATACGTTCACCGCGATTTATTTCACGATGTCCGGCTTGCACGCGTTGCACATTCTCGGCGGCACGCTCGTCATTTTTTATCTGTGGGGCCCGGGCAGCCGCATGTGGAAGACCGACCCGGAACGTTTCACCAACCGCATCGAAGTCTCCGGCCTGTTCTGGCACTTCGTGGATCTCGTGTGGGTTTTCCTGTTCCCGGTGCTTTACCTGACTTAAATTTAAACGAAAAATATTTATGAGCGAATCCGAACATCCCGTAGTTTTTAAAGACTATACCCGCCGCTGCCTGCTCGTTTTGCTGGCCGTCGCCTGCATGACCGCCATGATGATCGCCACGTCGTTTTCATCCATCGGCTCCGGTTCCTGGACTCCCAAAGTCGCGCTGATTCTCCTCATCGCCAGCGTCAACGCCTTTGTCATCGCGGGTTTCCTGATGCACTTACTCTCGGAAAAGAAACTCGTTTACACCATTCTCGCGTTCACCGTTTTTTTCTTTATCGGGCTGGCCGGGCTGACGATTTGGGCGATGAACGACTTACCGGTTGGTAGTGCCAAACACTAATTTTTTATGTCCCTCAAAGCCTTTCACCTCATTTTTGTCACGCTACTCACAGCGTTGTGCTTCGGTTGCGCGGCTTGGGCCTTTAACGCTGGCAGCACTGAATGGGGCGTGGCCGGCATCGCCGCCGGAATTTTGGTCATCCTCTACGGCATTTATTTTTTGAAAAAACTCAAACGCATCAGCTACCTGTGAACGCGCGCTGGAAAAATTTATTGATGATGACGCTGGTAATTTTTTTGCCCGCGAAAATATTCGCTTGCGCCACCTGCTTCGGCGGCACGATTGATTCGCCCATGGCCGACGGCATGAACTGGGGCATCTTTACTTTGCTCGCCGTCATTGGCACCGTGCTGCTCACGTTCCTAACCTTTCTGATCCACATCATCCGCAAAAGCGAGGCCCTCAACGCCGCCGCTGAAAAATCCCTCGAACCCTCCAAAGTATGAACGACTGGTTTGCCTATAATATCCTTGGCCTGCCCCAACGCGCCGCCGTCGGTGCCAAGCCGATTGATGACCTCATGGTCTGGATTCACTATCTCATGCTCGTGCTGTTCATCGGGTGGGTCATTTATTTCCTTTACGTCTTGTGGCGCTTTAACGCCCGGCGCAGTGCCAAGGCCAGTTACCAAGGCTCGCAAAGCTCAGTGCCCAAATACGTCGAGTTGGCGATTGTGGCCGTTGAAGCCGTTCTCCTCTTGGGCATCGCCATCCCGTTATGGGGGAAAAACGTCCGCGATTTTCCCAACGTCGATAAATCAACCCTCGTTCAAGTCGTGGCGCAACAATTCGCATGGAATGTGCGTTACGCCGGACCTGATGGAAAATTCGGCCAGCAGGAAATGAAACTGGTCACCGAAAACAACGTCTTCGGAGTGGACCCTGCTGATCCGGCAGGGAAGGATGACATCCAAATCCTGAATGAAATCCATGTCCCAGTGGACAAGCCCGTGATTATTTACCTGAGCTCCAAAGACGTGATCCACTCCCTCAAACTCGTCGCCATGCGCACGACGCAAGATGCGATTCCTGGTCTGCGGATTCCGTTCAGCTTCACGCCCAACAAAATTGGCCGCTTCCAGATTGTTTGCGCCCAACTGTGCGGCGGCGGTCACTCCGCCATGGCGGGTGGTTTTGTCGTCGTTCAGAGCCAGTCTGATTTTGACGCATGGATCAAATCCAAAACCCCCGGAGCCACCAGCTTCGAGTAGGCAAACCGCGGCTGGCCGTAAAATAAAAAATGCGACATTCAACAATGTCGCATTTTTGTTTGAGTGTGTAACTTCGTGTTACGCTTCCGGGTTTGGCTGTTTCTCGGGAATCTCGTCATTGGCTTTCAACATTTCATCCACCAGCTTTTTGAATTCACCCAGTCCAGTTGAAGGAATAATGATTGTGTCCCTTCGACCGCCCACATCTTCCGTGATGCGGAGGAAGCGTCCACGCGGATTTTCTTTGAGCGTGAAAACGAAATGTTTTCGTTCCACCTGAACCTCGGCCGTTTTCAACGTATCCTCGTTGACCGGCGGACGCGGCGCTTGATTGTAATTACCGTAATTTCCTTGGGGTGCGCCGTAACCCTGGCTCTGGTAAGGCCGGCGACCGAATGGCGATGGACGTTCGTTTGATATCATATTCCCATGTTTTGTTATTTTTCTGTGAACAAAGTTCCGGCGACTTAGGTGTTTTGTCAACCAACAAAACAGCAAAAAAACTCGCGAATAATGCAAGCCCCACTGACCCGCCGTGAAGTGGTTGCTGGGAGGCTAGTTAGCGTTTTCAAAAAATTGAACACTATAGAATATTCGCCGCTAACTCCGCTAATTCTGAGCGTTCGCCCTTTTGCAACTCAATGTGCGCCGCAATCGCCTGATCGCGAAAGCGGCTGATGACATAATTAAATCCGTTCGACGATGAGTCCACATACGGATTATCAATCTGATACGGGTCGCCGGTGAAAATAATTTTTGTGCCGCTGCCGACGCGCGTGACAATCGTCTTGGCTTCGAGCGGTGTGAGATTTTGCGACTCATCAATGATCATGAATTGATTCGCGATGCTGCGCCCGCGAATGTAGCTCAACGCCTCGACCACAATCATCCCATTCCGCATCAAGTCCGCACTGCGGCGATGATCGTGCCCCATATTCAAGTCGCTCAACATCTCCAGCGCGTCGTGAATCGGCTGCATCCACGGCGCCAGTTTTTCATCCAATGAACCCGGCAGAAAGCCCAGTTCCTTGCCCATGGAAATCGTCGGACGCGCGACGACGAGACGGCGAAATTCCCGGTCATTCACCACGCGCTTCAAACCCGCGGCCATCGCGATCAATGTTTTTCCCGTGCCCGCCTTACCCATGAGCGTGACCAGTTTGATCCGGTCATCTAGCAACGCGTCGAGGGCGAAATGTTGCTCGCGGTTACGCGGCTTGATGCCCCAAACGCTCTCGCGGCAATCGAGAATCGGAATCAACTTTGTGCCCGTGGCATCCACTTTGGTGAGCGCGGCTTTTTTGGGATTCGACTCGTCGTTAAGCGTGCAATATTCGTTTGGAAAATATTTTTTGCCACCTTCCAGAACAAACTCACCCTTAGCGCGGAAGGCCGTCATTTTTTCGGATGAAATAGTTTTCTCCATCATGCCCGTATAAAGATCGGTGATGAAGACGCGGTCGGTTTCGTAATCCTGCGCCATCAACCCGACCGCATCAGCCTTGATGCGAAGGTTGATGTCTTTGGAAACCAGAATCGTCGCGTTCTTCGGCTGGGATTTTTGGATGCCCGCCGCGAAGGAGAGAATCCGGTTATCCACCGACTCTTTACCGAACACCGTTGCGCCTTCGCCATTTTTTTGAAAACCGATTTTCAGCTTGCCGCCATTGGGCAAATCCACGCCCCGGCTCAAGCTGCCTTCGCCGCGAAAACCATCGAGCATCCGCGAAACCGTGCGGGCGTTGCGACCCAGCTCGGTGGATTCACGTTTGAAGCGATCAATCTCTTCGATGACTTCGATCGGAACGAAGACGTTGTTATCTTCAAAATTGACGAGTGAGTTGGGATCGTGGAGCAGAACATTCGTGTCGAGGATATAGTTTTTCACAATGAGGATAATACGGAATGGAAGATTGCGCCGCCTGCGGGCGACGTGGGTTTGATTCGGAGCACAGCTTCAAAATAATCTAAAAATCTAACCGAATTTTTTTCCGCGCGCATGAAAGTGTCAACTTTAAACGGCGGCGCAGCCGAAAATATATTTTCAAAAAATGTTCATGGTAAAGACGGATAAAATATTTTCCAGCGGGCGGAACTGTCGAAATAGGAACCAGCAGAAAAAAAACCGACCGAGAAACAGCAGCATGAACAACACCAGCGCGCTGCCCAAGAATAACCCGAGCGCGGACGGGGCATCCGGCTGCAAAATACGCGGGAGTCCATGATAGAGGGCGCCAACGGCGAGGACGATACCCACCGACCACGTCAACCAAGGATTCATGCCGGGGATCACGTTGAACAGTTGGATAAAGAGCATCGGGCCGAGCGCGTGCAGCAGCACGGTCAGACCTTGCGCCAGCGTATTGCGGCGGTGACAGGTGTTGCCGAACATTTTTATGAAACCGGCGCAGACCACCACGATGATCAGCAGCACGGCGATCTCAAGTCCCTCGTAGGCGAGCACGGTGGAAATATCCAGGCGGTGGATAGCATGAGCCGCGAGATGCCGCTGAACATAGATCATCAGGCCGATCCCTTCAGCGAAGCTCGCAAGCAAGAGCAACGGCAGGAAATAAATGAAAAAAATAAACGGCACACTGCGGGGATCGGCCGCCAGCCGGTTCCAAGCCGCGATGGGCTGGACAATCAAAATCAATTCCCTGATCAGTGGCCAGCGCAACAGACCCGGCCCCGCCATTGGCGCGGAAGGCGAAAGAACCCTAGTAGGAGGTGTCATTGAAAATTCCAGTTGTCAGGCATAAACCCACAAAAACCAGTTTGAACTCGACGGAGAATGTTCCCCAGATTGACTGTCGGCTCAACTAAAATTGAGTTTAACAAATACTTTTTCAATTGCAACTTCGCCAAGGAATTTAACCGCGCGGGCAGACATAGACGTTTATTGACAGGCGACGTTGTAAAATATCTTCCCTCACGGCAATCCAACCCCGTAGCAGCGGAGGTGAGTCCGCTCTAATCTTTCCCTCGTAAAGGGGTCAGTCCTACTTTCATTCGAGATTAAATTCATTTTGCTCCTCCGGTTTCAGCTGCAATGCTGCCACTCGCTCATCGTTCACCCGTGCGTGTGCCGCGCCAGCAGTTCCTGCCCGAACGTTTCTCCACCCAGACACCGGCCGTGCCGGGATATTTGATCCGCAATTGCCAAGGTAGCATTCCGGTTTAAACCTCGGCTCCCCCTTTGTCACGACTAGGACTGCCCCCTTTACGATGTGGCCTAACGACCAAAGAACAGACGCTGGAGCGGACCGTGAAGCTGTTGGGAGGGAACGGGAGCGGGTCAAGACGATCACGGCGGACAACGGGACCGAGTTTCATAGCTACCGGGAACTGGAAAGGATCTTGGATACGGAGGTATATTTTGCGACGCCGCATCATGCCTGGGAACGTGGCACGAACGAGAACACCAATGGACTTATCCGGCAGTATTTGCCCAAAGGCACCAACTTAAGCCGGCTCACCCAACAACAATGCAATCACATTGCGGAACAATTAAACAATCGCCCCAGGCTAAGACTGGGCTTCAAAACCCCCAACGAAGTCTACTACTAGTCACTAACCCTTTTGTCGCACTACAAATGTGAAACTAAACGTCATGCTTCCGTTTATGCAACACATATCTACAAAAAGCAAACAAGTTGATTACGACGGGTGCGACCATCCAAATGAGTGGATACAATAACGGAGCCGGAAGACGGTAAGTAGCGTCTGCCACTAGGAGAGAAAACAACAAAGCCAAGCCACTAAAAAATGTGGCTCTAACAAGACTTTGGCCACAGCCGTCGTAGCAAAAAAATCGATTTCGATAAAAGAATGGTAACCATCCAATGAGTGTGAGTCCGATAAATATGAGTGGAACGAGCATACGCCTAACGACCAAGAACTGAGCCACGGCCACGGCAACTGTCCGTGAACCGGCGACCGTAGCGCGAACCCAAAGGCGTAAAGGCCGTTGGCTCCAGTGATGTGTTAGGCTGCGTCATGTGAACCCCTCAATAAATCTGCTGCCGCATTGTGCGCCTGTGCGCTGGCATACTCAAG
>JANYFN010000242.1 GCA_025362675.1 Limisphaerales bacterium
ATCGCGCCGTTACGACGATGGAAGCCTTTCGCACCGTGCGTCGAATCACCACCGGCGAACCGGTGACGCTTCACGACACCTTCAAAGCCGCGACCTTTGGTCGTGCCGATGGCATCAATGTAATCGCCGGGCGCAAATAAATCCGCGCCGACTTTCTCGCCCGCTTTGACTTCTTTCGTGAAGTCGCGGAATTCCTTGATGCGTTTGACGGCCGTGCCGTTGTGCTTCTTGATGTGACCGAGCAACGGTTTGGTGACGCGTTGTTCTTTCTGCTCATCGAAGCCGAGTTGAACGGAGTTGTAACCGTCCTTACCCGCCTGCGTTTTCACTTGCAAGACGTGGTTGGGACCGGCGAGAACGACCGTGACGGGAATCAAATCACCCGCCGAATTATAAACGCGCGTGTGACCAAGTTTTTTTCCTAATAATCCTAGTGGCATGGTGGGTTCTCCTTAAATTTTGATGGTGATGTCCACACCGGCAGGCAAATTGAGTTTCTTCAATTCGTCCACGGTCTTCGCGGTCGGATCGAGAATATCAATCAACCGTTTATGGGTGCGTTGTTCAAAGGTTTCCTGCGACTTCTTGTCGGAGTGCGGGGAACGTTGAACGGTGAACTTCTCGATGCGGGTCGGAAGCGGGATCGGCCCGGCGACGCGTGCGCCAGTGCGTTTGACAGTCTCGGCAATATCGCGTGCCGATTGGTCTATGACGCGATAGTCATAGGCCTTTAGACGGATTCGAATACGTTGAGCCATATAAAGAACAATTGTCTGGTTTTGGTTAACGGACGTCCACTCTCCGGCCATCGGAAAGCGGGCGTGAATAATAACAACTACCCTTCCGCCTGCAATCTATTTTTTGAGAATTTTTAAGGTGCGCTCGTGGCACACAAGCAAGAGCGACCAGGGGAAAATACGCAAAAGCACAGCGCAGTGGAGAAATAGCGTTTTTTGCGACATACTTTATTTACGCTAAAGTAGCGGCGGCAACACCGCTTCTGAAATCCAACTGCAGCCCGCAATTTTTATCTTCCCATATTATCATGTTCTGCGCGTGTTTATTTAATTCAATCACCCTTCAAAACCCGCTCCCCAGACATTCCCATCCGCACTCCGGTTAAAAAAACAAAAACGGCGCGGATTGCTCCGCGCCGTTGGCTCCTTGTTTTTCGGTGTCCCCTTACTCCTCCCCGGCGGCATCCTGATTCCATTCAGGATAAATTTCTTCCGGCAACTGCCCGCGCTGGATCAAGTCCTGTAAATCACGGATGATGGTTTTTCGCGAAACATCGAAATCGCGCGCGAGGTTGGAAATATTCGGACGCTCCTTAGTTGAGCGCAGGCATTTGATCATTTCGTGCTGACGCGAGAGGCGTTCCGTAAAGCGGCGGTCAGGTTCGGACACTGCTAATTTCTCAGCGCGTTCGAGCGATTGCAACGCGGCGACCGTTTCGCCGAGGCCGCACTCCGTCAACGCGATCTCCACGGTGCGGTCCAATTCGTCGAGATCGACCGGTTTTTCCAAAATGTAATGCGCCGAGCGCGGACCTTGCAGGGCCGTCAGTTTTTCGCGGATTTGTAGCGTGCCGGAAATCATGATGATGGGAACGTGCGCAGCGACCGCTTTGAGTTTTGGCAAAAACTCCACGCCCTTCTCGCCCGCGTCCAAAATGTTATCTAGGATGATGAGGTCGGGCCGCGTCTCGGCGATCGTTTTGAGCGCGGCGCTGCCGGTGGCAACACATGTCAGGCGATAACCGCGCAAGGCCTTGCCGTAAAGCCTAAGTTGTTTCGGGTCGTCTTCGACAATCAAAATCGAGGCCATATTTTCTTCAGTCGCCGTCATCTAAAATAGATTACGGCAGGTTTGGATTTTGGGAACTGTGCGTCTCGCGCACAGGGGGGCGATCAGCTTGGGTTTTAGTTTTTAGAGTGGCGATTGTCCGGTGATGTTGGGCCTGGGGTTTTGATGGCCCCGAAGCCGTTTTTACAATTCCACGAGCTGGTGGGCCAAGCATCTAGCGCCAATTTTTTGGTGCGTTTTTTGAATTCAGTTTCAGTCATTTGAATCAACATTTTGCTTTGTTTGTTTACGGTATCAGGTGGAAAAAATCCAAAATCAAGCATCCAAAGTCGTCACGGGCACGACAATCGTGAAGGTTGCGCCTTTATCCGCCTCGCTTTCCACACTCAAGCCAAGGCCGTCCTGTTCCGCGATAGAATGAACCAATGATAAACCCAATCCCGTTCCGGCTTTCGCGCCCGAACGTTTCGTCGTGAAGAACGGTTCAAATAAGCGCAGTTGATTTTCCGGCGCTATGCCCGGCCCCGAATCCGCCACCGAGAGTTCAATAAATTCTTTCGCCTCGGTGGGGCGCAATGCGTAACGCTTCAGCGGAATGCCCCCGCGCTTATGCAATGTGATTTTTAATTTGCCTTTGCCCTGCATCGCCTCCGATGCATTGACTACGAGGTTTAATAGTATTTGCTCCAGCCTTCCGCGGCTCACCTTCACCTTTGGCACTGCGCGATCCAACTCCAAGGTCAGCGCGATACCACTCAAAAATTCCTTGCTCAAAAGCGACACTGTATCTTCCACCACACTGCTGATATCCGTCGGGCCAACGACTGTATCTTCAGTGCGCGCGTAACCCAGCATTGACCCGACCACATTCTTGCCCTGCATCACGGCTTGTTCAATGTCCGCAACGTTTTCCTGAATGTCCCCGTTGGTTTTGGTCTCACGCCCGATGAGCTTATTCGACATGCGGATGACCGAGAGCAAATTGTTGAAATCGTGCGCGATGCCAGTGGCGAGTGAGCCAAGCGCCTGCATTTTTTGGCTGTGCATCAATTCAACTTTGGCAATTTCCAATTCGCGATTTCGCAAGGCTGACTTTGTTTCCGCTGCGAGATAACCGGCGATGGCCTCACGATGACGGCGCAAACTCGCCAACGCAAAAAGTGCCGCCAGACAAAATCCCGCGAGGCTCACGATCAAAGTGGCGCGCACCGTCGAACTCGCGTTCGGCTTCGTCGCCGCGATTTCCGGCGTGTTCGGTTGCGCCGTTCGCCAATCGAGATTCAACGTCGCCAGTTTTTTTCGCAACACATCCAGGTGCCACACTTGCAATTTATCGGTCGCACTCGCCGTCACCATCACCGTGCCATCAAGCGACATTCGCAAGCTATTCACGCTCTGCAACTGCGGCGCGATCAAATCGGCATACGGTTCATTCGTCAGCGCATTTCGGAGTTGCGCCAACTGGCGCGTGCGCGTCACGGCGATTTCGTCACTGTCGCGCATGAAGGCCAGTGAGCCTTGCGTAACACCATTTTCATCGCGATTAAAACTGTTCAGCAATTTCCAATCATCCACCGACCAAATGGCGAAGGTCGCCGTGCCCGCCGTGCCCAAGCGCCGTCCATCCGGGCTGAACACCACTACCGCACTGCGAAACGGTAACGTTGCTACGAGCGCTCCGGTATGCGTGTCCCAGACCATCGGATGATCCTCGGCGCCGATGCCGAAACCGGTCACCGCCCAGCGTCCATCCGGGCTGATGGCAAAACGTCCCGCTCCCGTGGCACTGCCCGGCGTGCGCAAACTGATTTGCCGAAAATGTTCCGCGAGAAAAACCGGCGCCGTGTTCGTAGTGAGATTCAAAACGGCCAGCCGTAAATCGCTCAGTTCCACCAACGCCCAATGGCCATCAAGGCTTAAGGCGATGGCTCGGGCGCCTTTGCCCTCGGGCAGCGCCACTATTTCAGTTGCCGCCGGATCGATTTTCCCGCCCGCGTCATCGGTTGAAAACGGCCAGCGTTCCAGCGTGCCACCGCGACAAATGTAAAGGGCGGCTTCATCCGGCGTGATGCGCGCGGACATGAAATTAGTGCCGGGAAAAAAAGTTTCCCGAGAATCGTTTTTCAAATCCCAGATGCGAATGCCCTTGCTTTGCGTGGCGATACACCAGCGGCCGCTCGGCGAAAGATCTACGGAGAGAAACGCCCCCTCGCTTTTTGGGCAGACGAGCAGATCGTAACTCTCGCTACTCCTCAGCCGCCAGATGCCGTAACCCTCCGACGGCTTCCAAAAACCAATGCGCTGGCCGTCCCGGGAAAAAACATTGGCCAGTCCTTCCGTCGCCACCACCAAGGTTTGTCCCTGCGCCACATCCCAAAAGCGCGTCGTGCCATCGCGTGAACCCGACGCGAGCAGTTTGCCGTCAGGACTGAACGTCAGGCGCACACACGGTTCGCTATGACCGCGCAGAATCCGCGTGCTGCCGTTAGCCTGATCCCACAAATAAACATCGCCATCCTCCGTGGAACCGGCCAGCCGCGTGCCGTCCGGCGACCACGCGACCGCATAAATGCGCGTCGGCGTTTCCAATTTTTGGAACGGCGTCTCCGCTGGGTAACGGCATAGCTCCACGCGGTTATCAGTCGCGATCGCGACCTCCATCGTTCCCGGTCGAAACCGGAACGGGCGCGTCCCGACATGAATGGCACTGCTGATTTTAGTTTTAGCCGCAAAATCAAAAATAGAAATCTGTCCCGCTGCGTCCGCATCACCAAAACTAAATTTGTCCCCGGCCGGCCAAAAAGTCATGCCCGCGACTTGCACATTCGTCGCTTCCAATCCGGAGGTGATAATTTTTTCCTGCGTCACTAAATCCCAAACGACCATCGCGCCGCCGGAATAACGCGCGGCGAGCTTGCTGCCGTCCGGGCTGAAGACCACGCTGCGCACCGGCAGCCGCGTGCCGGCCCCGAGCGCTTGCGCCGAAAGCATCTGGCGGTTAGTGGACGCATCCTTCGTGCTGCCCAAAAATACTTCGCCCGCCGTATTGCCATAAGCGAAATATGCCAAAGCACTATCCAACTCCACTTGATCAATGCCGGCGGGAACTGAGCGCAGCGGCTGGTCAATTTCAATATCCGCCAACGCCAGACTCGCCATGGCTTCCGAGCGTAGCGCCGCATTTTTACGGATGACGGCGGCATTGCTGACCACGTTGAAAATTTTCTCACGCCGGCCAGCCTCCGGGATCAGTCGCACCGCGCGCGCTTGGGCCACGTAAGAATTCCACAGCCGTTCAGTGCTCGCCGCCTCCGCCTGTTCCGCGCGGGAAAAATTCCGCGCGGCATGAAACCCCGCGATCACGGCGGCGACGGCTAAGCCGAAAACTGCCAGCAGGATGAAACCCACGGCACGATTGGCGCGGTTCAAATCATGGCGCATGGATTCGCGCGTGGCGGCCAAACCATCGTTTCCAAAGTTGTGGGCTGGAAAATCCTGTTTCATAGTGGACTGATTTAAGGACTTTGACCGGCCTTGTTCCGCAGGTCAATAAGGTAGCCAGCGAAATATGATTTTATTTTTCCGGCATAGCCTTTTACCACTCTTGCGGCCAACACCCGTGCGGATTGACAGACTTTAGCCCTTCCAATTTTAATGTCTCTGACACAATGCCCCACTACGAAGAGGTGAAAAGTTAAAACTGCTTCTGGTAAGTCCGGGAGAGCCGACCGCCATTTTAGAAATCATGCGGTGCGCGGATTTATTATTTGTCGCTCGTCCGCTCGCTGGCCGACTTGTCGTTCGCCTCGAATCAATAGATGTTTCGCGGCCACACTTACGCGCATCACCTCGCGTCGGCTTAATTAACCCAACTGCTGGTTTGCGGCCAAAGAAAATTAAACGCGACCAGCTTTCGTCTTGTTTTGGATTTTGTGATGGCGTAAGCTTTGCTTGATTAGGGTTGCAACTTTATTGCAGCTTTTCAGGCTCAAGCAAGTTATTGCAGATGAAGTAGCAGTTGAAGTCCCTGAAATCAATAGGTTGGAGAGATGGCCGAGTGGCTGAAGGCGCTAGTTTGCTAAACTGGTATACCTCTTAAAAGGGTATCGGGGGTTCGAATCCCCCTCTCTCCGCCACTTTGATTTCATTGGGTTTTTCTTAAAATAGGGGCTAAGTGGCAACACCCACTGGCAACCAATCCATCTACATTTAGGGCTATTTGCCGGTTTCTTTGACGTCGGATTTCGACTCTTTTTCACACCGCTCAATGAAGGCCAGTATGCTGGCCAGGTGAAAAAGCCGGACGCCTTTCATCCGCCCCGGCTAGCGGATGGAAACGGATCGGGTGAATCCTTTGCCCGCCCAATCATACAATTTTGGCCGGGTGCAACCCGAATAAAATTCGTGGCCGATTTTTGGTGCGCGCACCCAGACCGGCAAACCACCTTGTGGATCTGCTATCAATTCCTTTACCCGGGGCCGAAAGCTCTGGCCGCCATTTTCGGCGTCCCCAGAGAAGGCGACGGAGTTTTTCAGTTTGAGTTGGGTGTTAGCCGTGGCCATTACCAAAATTTACCAGAAACAATTTCCCGAAATGTGAGTGGTATTCACATTCGCCAGAAATACTTTTGGTGAAATAACGGCATGAGTTTATTCAGCCAACTGCCACTGGTAAGAATCATTCAGCCTTCGAACATCCTTGAAAAGACCCTCCCAAAAAACCTGCAAGCTGACTCGCGAGTTGGCAGGGTAAATTCCCAGCAACGAACCAAGTCACTGCTCGTCCGCATTATCGCGGGATTCTTAAGCCCGCGACACGTTTGTGTTAATGGCAGGAAACAAGCCGCTGTGCTCGAGGGCGTGGCAACACTTCCAGGCGACAGCAACCAGAAAGCAAACCATAAAACGAAAGGAATATTATGAATCCAACAGGCCAAACACCCACAAACGTCGATCCTACATCCCTATTGGTTTGATCCGAAGCGCAAGCCATCCGAGGGAGCGGTGTTCTACAATTTCACAGAGACAGGAAGTTATCTGTTCTTTCCGTCGGCAAAGAATTTGATCGCCGGAATTGCACAGTGTTATGAGCTGGAGGCATTTTACATCAAACCAAATTCTTCGCCGCCGGAACTAGACGAGGATTATGGATTGGCGATAAAATTTTGGGAGAGATTCGGAGTAAGCAATTAGCAAAGACATCAAGGTATCAAGAACTACCGGCCGCGAATCCGGAGAAATAAACATCACAACGGTCGCAGGCTTTGCTTGTTGGCACTGGTGCGAGAAGGAGGACGAAAGCCATGTTGACCGGTGAGTGCCCAAGCCTGCAACGTTGGCCCGCCCGCCAGCAACAAATACCAGATGAAAGCAAAAGTGCCGGATTCACTAAGCGCAAAAGCCGAGCCCGAATGTTTGATCAAAGTGGCACCGAGGATGCCGACAATCGCCACGAACACCGGGGTCAAAAATATCTGATCATATCCGGGCACCAAGATTCGACCCCACACAAAGCGGGCCCAGAAATGGAAGGGAGCCGTGGTGCCATTTAGATATATTCCCAACCGCATAAAGGCAGCAATGAAAGCAAAAATCATGAATAACTCCGGTGTGGGCTCAGCATTGGTAGATCGAAGAAGGCAATAGGACCACCAGCCGAAAAGTGCCGCCAGACTGATACAGACCGATTGTGACATTGTAACCGATTTTAATTTTGGGCTGAGCGCCATCAATGGCCATCCCAAGCTGGATTGCACAGCTCCGTTTAGACTTCCGAAGTCGAGTCGTATGTCTGTCTGGAAAACAGAGCTCGCAGGACGATTAAACAAGCTCCGAAAATTCCAGGGGAACGATCTCAAGCTGCGGCGATGACCATCCCAAATGACGATGACAATGCAGACCAAAAGAAATGCGACCGTCCAACCATTCACTTCTGGAAGCATTAACGTCGGCCAAAGAAACCCGAGCAGGAGACAAGATAACCATTGTCGCGTTGCTGCCAGCAGAAACGTCATGCCAATAAGATAAATAAAGAAAAATACAATCGCCGGGGAGAAAGGATCCGCGTGCGCGTGAAATTTAGCGATGGCCATCAGCGCAGCGATGAGGATGACGTCCTGAAATACCGGATGGACTGGACCCATGGGCAAGGGCCGTTCGGCGGTCCAGGGAGTGGATTTTAACCAGTCGGCATGGGCTTGATTGCAGACCGGATGGAAACGGACTAGACGAAAGAAAGCATAGAGCGCTGCGGCCATCCCAAGAATCACCATTCGAATGTTTTTTACCTCCGGTGAATCCGAAACGAGTGCGTTATTTATGTGTAGCGGGCGTTCAATGAACCACAAGCCGGCGGTTACCATTCCGTAAGACAGGATGAAACTCCACACCACAAATGGTGGAGGCCACACGGCATTGGAAGACAGGACGAGCCGAGGTTTCATGACTTGGGACGATTAAAATAATTTTCGATATTCGCCAGTGTTTTGGGATGCACCAATTCCGCAAAAACTTCCGGTAACGATGAGCAACCGGTTTTCGCGCGCAAATTCTGCAACGTGTCATAGGCAACGACCCGCGTATCCGCCAATACCAAAATCTGATGCGCGAGCTCTTCGATCAGTTCGGGGATCTGCGAAGCCATGAACACAGTGAATTTTCCACTTTCCGCTAAGTGTTTCAGGACGCGCCCCAGTGCAAGAATGCCCGAAGGGTCCAGGCCTCCGGTAAACGGTTCATCCAAAATCATCAGTGGTGCTTCGGTTACCAGAGTTCCGCAAATGGCCACTTTCTTTTTCTGACCGTTCGAACAAGTGCGGATGGGAGAATCTCCTTTTTCCACGAGCTGAAATAAATTCAGCAGACGATCAATGTGGTCCATGAGATGACTTGGCTCGATGTCGTATAGTTGCCCGATGGCCATCAGCCATTCGCGGACGGTCATAAATTCGGGAAGCCACGGATGGTCGGGCAGAAAGACCATTTGTTTACGGATGCGCAATTCCGCGTCTTCACTGCTACGTCGGATTAATCCGTTGATTTCAACGTGACCATGGGCGGGTGAGATGATGCCAGCAATGATGCCCAAGAGGGTGCTTTTACCGACACCATTTTGGCCCATGACGGTGACCAACTTCCCCATTGGGACACTAAAATTGATGTCGGTCAAAACCGGTCGCACACCGTAATGATGGCTGACGTTGCTGACGTTGATCATAAATGATGATTCCTAGTTAACTCTGACCGGCAAAATAATCCGTCCAATTGTCTGGATAGTCCATGATAAACGGCGCTCCGTTTTGGAAACGAAAGTCAGAATACCGCCCGATTAAAAACCCAAAGTTATTCTGCATCGGCTTGGGCGTATGCGCTTCCAAACATTATTGCAATTGCAGATTGGGTTGATGCGGGCTCGCTCTTCGGTGTCTGTCTCAAGTGCGACAAATTTAAAGCTGCTCCTTTATTAGGGCGATTTTTATTTCCATGCGGGCAGCCCGAAACTTGTTCATTCGGGCTTGAGATTATGGTTGGTGTCATTGAGGACAGAATTCGCCTCCGTCTCACACCGCTCAATAAAGTCAAGAATGCTGGCAAGATGCGGACGATCTTGAGCAAAACATTGGCCGTGCTTCGCGATACACGCTTCGCTTGTTTGTCACGAAAGCGGGCAATGTCATCCTGACGAATCAAGCTCATGTCTTGATCTGCTTTGATAAGAGCTTCAATTCCACTAACGACGGCTTTCTAGTTTTGGGAATCGACGCGTGCCACGCTCGCCGAAAGTTGCTGATTTGACCAACCACCGCCGAGCGCCTTGATCAGTTGAACGGAGGCGATTAAACGCCGACCGGCGAGCTGGGCGTTGGCGCGTTCCGCCGTCAATGTATCGCGGCTCGCGTCCACAACTTCGATGTAGGCGACGATGCCGGAACGATAGCGATCGGTGGCGAGTTCCGAGGCGCGGCGGGCGCTGGCGACGGCGCGTTGCTGGGCTTCCGCTTGGATGGCAAAATGATAAATGCCGGACAAACTATTTTCCACTTCGCCAAAGGCCACGAGGACTTGCTGGCGATAAAGCGCAGTCGATTGTTGAAGCGCCGCCCGCGAATATTTGTAATTCGCCTTGTTCCGTCCGCCCGCAAAAATCGGGAGCGAAAGGCTTGGCCCGATGGACCAAGTGCGGCTGTCCCAGTTGAACAACGATGAAAGATCGCCGCTCAAATATCCGGCCGACCCTGTGAGCGTCAGCACGGGGAAAAAGGAGGCCTTGGCCACGCCTATCTTGGCATTAGATGAAGCAAGCTGGCGTTCGGCTTGAGCGACGTCGGGCCGGCGTTCCAATAAATCAGACGGTAACCCAGCGGGAATTATAGGAGGTTGCGGATTCCAATTCGGGTCATACACGGCGGCGAGCTTGAAGCTGGACGGATTTTCGCCGACCAAAATGGCGATGGCGTTTTCCAATTCATCGCGGCGATGAGCGAGCGACGCGGCTTCGGCCTCCGTGCTGGCGAGTTCGGTTTCCGCCTGTGCGACGTCAAGTTCGCTGCCGATGCCGCCTTCCAAACGACTGCGCACAAGCCGCACTTGTTCATGCCGCAAAGCAATCGTGCCATTGACGGTAGCAATTTCTGCGTCGAGCGAACGCAGTGAAAAATAATTTTGCGCCACGTCGGATTGAAGGGTGAGCAGCACGTTATAAAAATCCGCGAGCGACGCTTGCGCGTCGGCGTGCGCGCCCTGAAAAAGGCGGCGGATACGCCCCCACAAATCCACTTCGTAGCTCAAATCCAAAGGCGTTCTAAAAGTGTTCGCCGTGATATTGCCGAAGCTAGGATTAGCGTTGGGCGAATAACCTTCCCGCGAAAAACTCGGATCCAAATTTAAGTTCGGCATCAATTGGCTGCGCGCGATACGCGCCGTGGCGCGTGCCTCGTCCACGCGCGCGACGGCAGCTTTGAGTTGCTGGTTGGCTTGCACCGCCTGTGTTTCCAGCGCGTTCAGATTAGTGTCGCCGAAAATTTCCCACCAATTTCCTTTCGGCACATGGTCGAGCGGCTGGCCTGCTTTCCATGAACCGAAATCCACGGCTTTGTAATTTGCGGGAACAGCATTCGTCGGCTGTTTATAGTCCGGGCCGACGGTTGACCAATTAGCTTTCGCAGACCCGACCGCGAACAGCAGGGCAATCGTAATGATGCCAGTCACAGCCGCGCTGGAGCCGAGTAATGCACTTTTAGTTTCAGGCGTCACCGGTTTTTTCTTCCAGCCAATTTTCATCAGCGTCACATAAAATACCGGCGTTAAAAATAAACCAAAAACGGTGACGCCAATCATGCCGGAGAACACGGCGACACCCATCGCCTGACGCATTTCCGCGCCCGCGCCATGTGCGACGACGAGCGGGAAAACACCCGCGATAAATGCGATGCTCGTCATTAAAATTGGACGCAAACGCAGGCGGCACGCTTCGATGGCCGCGGCGAACGGCGACATACCTTCGTCCTGTTTAATTTTGGCAAATTCAATAATTAAAATTGCGTTTTTGCACGCGAGACCGACCAGCACGATGAGACCAATCTGCGTGAAAATATTATTATCGCTGCCTTTGAGCCACACGCCGGTGATGGCGAACAGCAGACACATTGGCACGATCAAAATAATCGCGAGCGGCAGACGAAAACTTTCGTAAAGCGCGGCCAGCACGAGGAACACGAGCAGCAAGCACAACGGATAAACGTAGATGGCGGCATCGCCCGCAAGGATGCGCTGGTAGGTGAGTTCGGTCCATTCATACGACATGCCGCGTGGTAGATTTTCCGTTGCGAGTTTGGACATCAACGCTTCGGCTTGCCCCGAACTAAAACCGGGCGCAGGGCCACCGTTGATTTCCGCCGCCGGATAACCGTTGTAGCGCATCACGCGGTCGGGGCCGTGCGATTCCGTGACTTTCACGACTGCACCGAGTGGCACCATTTGCCCGCGATCATTGCGTGTTTTCAACTGCGTGATGTCAGCGGCGTGGGCGCGAAACGGTGCGTCCGCCTGCGCGATGACTTCGTAAGTGCGACCGAATTTGTTGAAGTCATTCACATATAGCGAGCCGAGATAAATCTGCATCGTCTCGAAAAGATTTTGCAGCGGCACGCCCTGAGTTTTCGCTTTTTCGCGATCAACGTTCGCGTCCAACTGCGGCACGTTCACGGTGAATCCCGAAAACGTTCCGGCCAGTCCAGGTGTCGCGCGGCTCTTGCCGATGACGGCCTGCAAGTTTTGATACAGCGCGTCGTAGCCGAGGTCGGCGCGGTCTTCGACATACAATTTGAATCCACCAATCGTGCCGAGACCCATGACGGCGGGCGGCGGCACAGCGAGGACAAACGCATCTTGGATCACGCTCAATTTTTGGTTGAGCGCACCCGCGATGGCCGGCCCGCTCAAGTTCGGCGTCGTGCGTTCTTCAAACGGTTTCAACGTAAAGAAAACGATGCCGGCATTCGGCGCGACGCTGAATCCGCTGATGCTTAATCCCGGAAACGCGACAGCCGATTCCACGCCGGGTTGTTTCAAACCGATGTCCGACATCCGGCGGATCACCGCTTCGGTGCGATCAAGCGAAGAGCCGTCCGGCAGTTGCGCGAACGCGACGAGATATTGTTTATCCTGCGTCGGCACGAAGCCGGTCGGGATTTTATCAAAGCTCCAGCCGGTCAGGAAAACGAGTCCACCATAAACGACGAGCGCGATCGCACTCTTGCGTAAAACACTGGCGACGCCGGTGGAATATTTTTCGCCCGCCCACGCGAACGCGCGGTTAAACGGATTGAAGAACCAGCCGAACATTTTTTCCATCGCGCGCGACAACCAATCTTTCGGCGCTTTATGATCCTTCAGCAACACCGCACAAAGCGCGGGCGAAAGTGTCAGCGAATTGAACGCGGAGATGACGGTGGAAATCGCAATCGTCAGCGCGAATTGCTTGTAGAACTGGCCGGTCAAGCCGGTGATGAACGCCGTCGGCACAAACACCGCGCATAACACGAGCGCCGTGGCGACGATTGGTCCGGTCACTTCTTTCATCGCCTGCCGCGCCGCGTCGTGCGCCGACAAACCGCGCGCGATATTTCGCTCCACATTTTCGACGACGACGATGGCGTCGTCCACCACGATGCCGATGGCCAGCACGAGACCGAAGAGCGAAAGCGCGTTGATACTAAACCCGAACGCGAGCATGATCGTGAACGTGCCGATGAGCGAAACCGGCACGGCGGCGAGCGGAATGATCGCCGCACGCCACGTCTGCAAGAAAATGATGACGACGATGACGACGAGAATAATCGCTTCGCAGAGCGTGTGAATCACGGCCTCGATGGAATGCCGCACGAAAACCGTCGGGTCATAAACGACGTTGTAATCCAAGCCTTCGGGGAAATTTCTCTTCAACTCCGCCATCTTGGCGCGGACGTTTTTGGAAAGTTCCAACGCATTCGCCCCGGGCGTCTGGAAGATCGGGATCGCCACCGCTGTCTTGTTATCCAGCAAGGATTGTAGCGCGTAACTGCCAGCGCCGAGTTCGATGCGCGCGACATCTTTGAGCAACGTTTTTTCGCCATTCGCGCCGGTCTTGACGATGACGTTGCCGAATTCTTCTTCGGAAATCAGACGACCTTTCACATTCACCTGCATCTCAAAATTCGCCGGACTGCTCAAGGGTTGCTGGCCGATGACGCCGCCAGCGACTTGCACATTTTGTTCGCGGATGGCCGCGACGATGTCGCTGGCGGTGAGATTGCGCGCGGCAATTTTGTCTGGGTTCAACCAGATGCGCATCGCGTAATCGCCGGAGCCGAACAGTTCCACGTCGCCTGCGCCAGGAATGCGCGCGAGCACGTCCTTGATCTGCAACGTGGCGTAGTTGCGGATATAAACTTTGTCGTAACGATTGTCGGGCGAAAACAAATGGACCACCATCGTGAGATCGGGCGATTGCTTGGTGGTCGTGACGCCGAGCGTGCGGACTTCTTCGGGCAATTTCGGCAGCGCCTGCGCCACGCGATTTTGCACCTGCACCTGCGCCTTGTCCGGGTCCGTGCCGAGATTAAACGTGATGGTCAGCGTCATTACGCCATCGCCGGTCGCCTGCGAAAACATGTAGAGCGAACCTTCAACGCCGTTGATGGCCTGTTCGAGCGGCGACGCGACGGTCTCCGCGATGGTCTTCGGATTCGCGCCGGGATACGTCGCCTTCACGACAATCGTCGGCGGCACGACTTCGGGATATTCGCTGATGGGCAGCTTGAACATCGCGATCAATCCCATGATGAAAATGGCGATGGACAACACGCCGGCGAAAATCGGGCGCTTGATAAAATAATGTGAAAAGTTCATAAAGTTTTAGGGCAGGGCGGAGCGCGAAACTCCATTTTTGGGAATCTTCTTAAGTTGGAAATTGGATTAAGAATCAAAAATCACCGCTGGGCAATTTTAAGTTTCTCAGCCGTCAGCTTTTCAGCGGCGGCCACTTCCGGCTCCGGCGTCACGGGCATTCCGGGACGAACGTGCGACAAACCATTGACGACAATTTTTTCTCCCGCCGTCAGGCCGGAACGCACGATGCGTTTGCCGTCCACGAGCGGCCCGAGTTCCACGGCCTGATACTGCACCGTGTTCGTCGAACTCAACGTGAGCACAAATTTATTCGCCTGATCTGTGCCGATGGCGCGTTCATCCACGAGCAAAACCGAATGACGTTCGCTCAAAGGAATGCGGATGCGCGCAAACAATCCCGGCACAATGCGGTCGTCGTCGTTCGGAAAAACGGCGCGCAAAAGAATGCTGCCCGTGTTCGGATCGAGGCGGTTATCGAACGATTCAATGTAGCCTTTGTGCGGAAAATCCGATTCGTCCGCGAGCTGTAATTCAACCGGAATTTTTCCACCATCCGTCGCGCCCAATTTTTTTGAATACACCAGATTGTTAAACTTAAGCAGCGTGTCTTCGTCAATATCTGCATACACATAAACTGGATTGACGGAAACCACGGTCGTGAGCAACGACGCGGAACCCGCATTGCCACTGACGTAATTGCCTTCCGTCATCAGCGCGCGGCTCACGCGACCATCAATCGGCGCTTTTACTTCCGTGTATTCCAGATCGAGCTTCGCCGAATCCAACGCAGCCTTCGCCACGTTGGCGCGCGATTTGCGCGCGCCCGCGTCTTCAGCGGAAATCGCGTTGTTGGCGAGCAATTTTGCAGTCCGGTCGTTTTCGCTTTTGGCTTGGTCGTATTCCGCTTGGCGCTGATCAAACACCGCTTGATTCCAACGCGGATCAATGACGAACAGCACGTCACCTTTCTTCACCAATTGGCCGGATTGAAAACGCACTTCCTGAATGTAGCCGGAAACGCGCGGGCGAATTTCCACCGATTCCACCGGCTCCGTGCGTCCACTGAAACCGCTCCATTCGACGATTTCTTTTTGCTCTACCGGCGCAACCGTCACAGACGGCGGCGGCGGACTTTGCGGGGCGGTTTTCTGGCTGCAACCGGTGGCCAGCAGCGCGAGGCTCAAACTGGAAACCGACGTGAATAAATAAAATTTGGATTTCATGATAATTGTAAAACTTAGATTGGGTTGTTCGGATCCATCAGCTTCATCAGACGCCTCCGGCGAAAGTCGTCCGCCGTTGTTGTAAAAACTGTTGCCGTGACTGCCACGCAGACACCGCTTGGATTTTTTCCGCCGCAAGCGATGGAAATAACAGATGCGGATACTCCGTTTGAAAGGCCAGCGCCTCGGCTTCGTTCAAAGCCAGTTGGAATAAATGTGCGTGCGATTCCAAAGTTTCCTCAAACTCGTTCGCGATTTTATTTTTGGCCGACTCAATCCCGGCAAGCAATTTCTTACAGGATTGCACGCAGCGACCGGCAATGGTTTGTTCGGCATTAAAATTTTCATTGGTATGGTTGGTATTCATAATTTGTATAGTTGTCCATTTAGTAAAGTATATTGTCAAAAAAAATCAAATCAGGCGGCTGCGGTTTCCTTCACGCCAAGAATCGTAAGAATTCCACTGTGAGCTTCGCGCAACACTTCCACATTGTTTTGAATGCGCGCCTGGGTCAGCAAGCCTTCGTAATAAGCCAGCAACATCCGCGCTTTGGCACCGGCATCGGGCGCGTGAATCTCGCCGGCAGCGTGCGCGTCGCGGATGGCAGATTCAACATACTTGCGTTTTTGATCCATGATGCCCTGAATTTTTTTCTGCAACGCGTCTTCCTGCGTGCAGATTTCCGAACCGAGCGTGACCTGCGGACAACCCAGAACCCGCCCGTGCTTAGCTTTGATTTCACGCTGAAATTTATAGCCAAAATCGAAGTATTTGTTCAACCGTTCCAGTGGCGGAACCGTCGGCGAGAAAATGGAGTCCAGTTCAATGCGCTTGGTTTTCCAGCTTTCTTCAAAGGCTTCGGCGGCGAGTTCCGATTTGGAATCGAAGAAATAGTAGAAGCTGCCTTTTTTGACGCCCGCCTTCTCGCAAATATTATCAATGGTTGTGCTGCCATACGAGCCGGACCAGATCAGCTCCAGCACGGCATCCATCAATCTTTGTTTGGCATCACTAACGCGGCCCATAATCTTTTATTTATTTTGCGTTCAGCTTATTCGGAACCGAAGCGCACTTTTAAATTAATATAATAGACCAATTAGTCAACTACTATTTTAAGTTTTTAGTTTTGTGAGATTTGGCCAATTTAAAAGGTATATTGGTTTTACGCCGATTGTCTGGAACAGAAAGATGAGAACACTCCCAAGACTGCGGTAATGATTAACCTGATTTAAAAATTTACATGTTCAAATGCGCCCAAAGATCGGCCGCAAAAAATAAATAAAAAAACTTGCGCAATTTTATTCTGCAACTATTGTGGTAACAGTTATGGCAAACAATCTTCAGTTCTCGATTGCGGTTCACCTGCTGGCCGGGCTGGCCTGCGGGTGTGACCAGAAGGGGGTTACGTCCGGTCATCTCGCGGAGAGCGTGAACACCAGCGCCAGCTTTGTGCGGCGGACTTTGGCTAAGTTATCCAAGGCTGGACTCGTGGAGACGGCTACGGGCAAAGCCGGTGCGTGCTGGCTGGCCAAAGATGCCAAGAACATTTCCCTGTTGGATATTTATCAGGCTGTGGATGCGCCCAAAGCGTTTGCCATCCACGGTTACTCCGAGCAGAAAGCGTGTTTTGTAAGCTGCCACATCAAGGCCGCATTGGAAAAAGCGCTGACCAAAACGCAGAAAGCGATGGCGGCGAGTCTGGCTGAAATCAGTCTGGCTCAGATCGTTTCCGACGTGAAGAAAAAATAATTTTTTACCTTATATTGTTACTTATTAAGTAGCAGATAATGACCAAACAACAATAAACCAAAAACAAAAATAACAAAGTTATGAGCAACCACATCACGAAAAAACTCGCCGGCAAGGTGGCCGTTGTCACGGGCGCATCCAAAGGTATTGGTGCAGCCATCGCCACGCACCTGGCGGCAGAAGGCGCAGCGGTCGTCGTCAACTATGCCTCCAGTAAATCTGGCGCGGACAAGGTCGTCGCAGCCATCACTGGCACGGGCGGCAAGGCCATTGCCGTTCAAGCAGACGTTTCCAAATCAGCGGACATCGGAAAATTATTTTCCGAAACCAAAATAGCGTTTGGCCACCTTGACATTCTGGTGAACAACGCTGGTGTCTATGAATTTGGCCCGCTGGAAAATGTCACCGAAGAACATTTCCACAAGCAATTCAATTTGAATGTGCTTGGTCTGCTGCTCACCACGAAGGAAGCCGTGAAACATTTCACGTCTGCCGGTGGCAGCATCGTCAACATCAGCTCCGTGGTCGGCATCAATCCGGCACCCAACGCTTCGGTTTACAGCGCCACCAAAGGCGCGGTGGATGCCATCACCAAATCGCTAGCCAAGGAACTTGGCCCGAAAAAAATCCGGGTGAACTCGCTCAATCCCGGCATGATCGAAACGGAAGGGCTGCATACCGCCGGCTTTCTCGGAACAGATTTTCACAAACAGATTATCGCGCAGACACCGCTAGGACGCATCGGCCAGCCCGATGACACCGCCAAAGTCGCCGTGTTTCTCGCGTCGGACGATTCCGGCTGGGTCACGGGCGAAACGCTTTTGGTTTCCGGCGGAAACCTGTGAGGTCGAAATCAAATTTTAATTTTGTAACTGATTTGAAATTTTTATGAGCACAACCAATTCCACATCGGATCTCACTCAACGCCCGCCGCGCAGTCCGCGCGTGCGGCTGGGCGGATATGTTTTGTTGCCGCGCATCCTCGACAAAGGCCGGGCCGCACTCGCTGGCAAACTGGGTGAATATCATTACGGCGGCAAGGGCATGGACCGGCATTTTTTCAACTTCGTTGGCCTCGACCACGAAGCCCTGGCCAAAGAAATCGCGAAGGGCGGCGGTGACGGCCAATTGCTCGCGTGGGTTCAAGCCAATGCGAAACATGAGCGCCAGCCGTGGGAAATCGCTGCTTGGAGCGAATATCACCTTCGCCGCACGCCGGACAGCGACTACGAGACGCTTACGGACTTCGCGGATGAGGTGAAGAAATTTAACCCGACGCGCGAGGATATCAGCACTTGGTTCGACCTCCTTGACCTCGACGACTACTGCTCGTTCGGCGGCAAGGCGTGAACCGTAAATAAATAATTATAACAATAATTTGAATTATGAAACCGACCATTGAAATCAACGAATCGAACTTTGAAATCGAGGTTCTCCAATCGGATCAACCCGTGCTGGTGGACTTTTGGGCTGAGTGGTGTGGGCCGTGCAAAATGCTCGTGCCCGTGCTTGACGAAATTGCCGTGGAGCAAGCCGGTCGGGTAAAAATCGCCAAAGTGAACGTGGACGCCAATCCCGCCCTGGCCGCGCGTTTTGGCATTCAATCTATTCCCACCTTGCTCTATTTTGCGGATGGCGAAGTGCGGGATAAAACTGTCGGCGTCGCCGGCAAGCGAGCCATTGTCTCCAAGCTGGAAAAACTGGCCGTGCCAACTTGAATCTTAAACTCTAACTGCGCCTTTAAAACTCGCTGATCCGAACGCGTTGAATTTCATACAGCGCTTTTTTCGTTTCTCGAATCCGTGAGACAACGGAGCGCAGATCATTGCTCTGCGCTCTGCAAACGATGAGTCTCGCCGACGAATGGCTCGCCGACGACCTGCTGGAAGGTCTCCAGAATCTTGAATTGGCCATTGGCCCTGGTTTCACCAATGTAAACATTCTTAGTGCAATGATGGTTGGCTTGGACGGTGATCTTTCCGCCTGGACCCTGAAAGCTGATATCGCCGGACTCCAGCACTTTGCGCACCGCGTCCACGTCAAACGTGCCGGCTTTTTCGACCGCTTTCTTCCAGAGATAAACGCCGTTGTAAGAAAGGACAATCGGGCTGTCCACGGCGCGCTTTTCCTTGATAACGCCAGGATAACTTTCAGTTTTCAGCCAACCATACCAGTTTTTAAGGAAGGTTTTGTTTCCCGGTGTTTTGAGCGACATGAAATAACTCCAGCAACCAAGCTCCCCGACCAGGTTCTTGGTTGGCAGACTGCGGAGTTCGTCCTCCGCCAAGCTGAAAGAAACCACCGGACAATCCGCCGCCTTCAAACCGGCGGCCACGATTTTCTTGAAGAAGGGGACGTTGGAATCGCCATTGATCGTATTGATCACGCAGGCATCACCGTTGGCGGCGAATTGTTTGATGTCCGCGACAATCTGCTGAAAGTCGGTATGACTGAACGGAACATATTTACCGGCGGAGATAACTTTGCCGGAATCATCCTTGCGGAAGCCGCCGCCAATATCGTCGGCCGGAATGCCACGCCACAGCAGATATTTGTAGAGGATCAAATTCGTGGTTTGCGGATAAACGTAATCGGTGCCGAGCAGGTAGAATTTTTTTTTGCCTTGGGCGAGCAGGTAATCCAAAGCCGGTATGGCCTGTTGGTTGACCGTTTCGGCAATGTAGAAAATGTTTTTGGACAATTCTTCCCCTTCATATTGGACGGGATAGAACAGCAATCCGTTCTCCTTTTCAAAAACGGGCTGCACGAATTTACGGCTCACCGAGGTTCAGCAGCCAAAGGTCACCGCGACTTTGTCTTCCACCAGAAGTTCCTTGGCTTTTTCGGCGAACAGTGGCCAGTTAGACGCGCCGTCAACAATCACCGGATCGATTTTGTAGGATCTGTCGCCTATCTTGATGCCGCCAGCATTATTGATTTCATCAAAGGCAAATAACAAAACATCGCGCAAGGAGGTCTCACTGATCGCCATCGTTCCGCTTAAGGAATGGAGCACGCCTACTTTGACGGTATCTTGAGCCTTTAATTCCGCTTCCGTGACGCGCTTCCGACAGAGCTTCAGCAGGGCAGATCCAGTCAGGTTGAGTGGGCGGCTTCGGGAACACACGAATCCCCAAGTCCGCTCGAATACCTTGCGCCCATACGGCATCCTGCACTCGCTCTCCGGCACGATGGCGATCAGCGAAACCTCGTTGCGCGACGTGCTGCTCTTTACATTCGATGAGATCAATGCCGCTGGCGGCGTTAAGCTCGGCGACCAATCCTACAAGATCGAACCGGTCGTGGTGGACGGCGCGTCCAACTGGCCGCTGTTCGCAGAAAAAGCCAAGCAGTTGCTCGAACAGGACAAGGTCGCCGTCACGTTCGGTTGCTGGACCTCGGTGAGCCGCAAGTCCGTGCTGCCCGTGTTTGAAAAGGACAACGGGATGCTGTTCTATCCCGTGCAATACGAAGGGGAAGAATTGTCCAAAAATATTTTCTACACCGCCGAGGCTGTGAATCAACAGGCCACGCCGGCGGTGGATTATTTGCTCAAGCAAGGTAAGAAAAAATTCTACCTGCTCGGCACGGACTACGTTTATCCGCAAACCACTTGTTTGATTCTCTACAAGTATTTGTTGCTGCACGGCATCCCGGCGGAAAATATCGGTGGCGGTTTCCGCAAGGATGATTCCGGCAAAGTCATCTCCGCTGGCAAATACGTTCCGTTCAGTCACACGGATTTCCAGCAGATCGTCGCGGACATCAAGCAATTCGCCGCCAGCGGTGATGCGTGTGTGATTAATTTGATCAACGGCGATTCCAACGTCCCGTTCTTCAAGGAAATTGCCGCCGCCGGTCTCACCGCTGCTGATTGCCCCGTGGTTTCCTTCAGCTTGGCGGAAGACGAACTCCGCGCGCTGCCGACGAAGGATCTCGTGGGCGAACTCGGTTGCTGGACTTACTTCATGTCCATCAACACACCTGCGAACACCAGCTTCCTCAAGAACTGGGACGCCTGGCTCGCGACCCAGACACATCCCGGTGTCGTGAAAGAAAAGCGTGCGATGGACAGCCCGATGGTGCTTTCTTACAACGGCGTGTATCTCTGGAAAGCCGCCGTGGAAAAAGCCGGCACGTTCGACGTGGATAAGGTGCGTGACGTTTTGGAAGCCGGTGTGAGCTTCGCCGGACCCGGCGGCAGCACCACGATGCAGAAAAACCATCACACCACCAAGGATGTCTTCATCGGCGAAACCAAGGCCAACGGCCAGTTCAAAATTCTGGAGACCTTTCCGCAAGTCGTGGGCGAACCGTTCTTGCTCAAAGGCCTCGACGCGAAACTGGCCGCCGCCAAATAAAATCATAGTGCTGTTCCTCCAACGGCTGCGTCCATTCAGCCTTGAAAATTAGCACTGTTCCAAATGAAAGGGCGGGGGGCCAAAACCTCCGCCCTTTTTTAGAATGAAACAAAGCACTAAAATATATTTCACATTGCTCTGCGGGTTGCTGGGCATGCTCACCGTATCCGTGGCGGAAGATTCTGCGGTTCGCGAAAATTTGTCGCGCAGCATTTTGTCCGAGGGCGCAGAGCAACGGCAGCAGGTCGCGGCGCTCGCCGACACCGGCTCCAAGCTCGTGCATGACGTGCTCGTGGCGTGGACGCGCGACAACGTTTTTCTCGTCACCACCGGCGCGGTGAAAATTCCTGTGCTGCTTGAAGACCTGACCGATCCCAACGGCAAGGCGCGCGCCATCGTGATCGCCGATGGAAAATTTTTGCTTGATGAAAATAAAAAGGAACTTCGTTTCGGGCCGACGGAGCTGACGGCTGCCGAAACAGATTCCGCCCTGCGCGGCGTCATTCAGCAGACGCTGGATTCGCTGGCGCTGGCCGATCCCAATCCAGATTCTCGCAGGAACGCCATCTTGAAACTCGGCAATTCGCACAAGTTGAAAAATATTGCCGTGCTGCAAACGCGGCTCGCCAAGGAAACCGATGCGAGTGTCCGCCGAAGCATCAACGAAGCCATCGCCATGCTGCAATTGGGCGACCGCGATCCAAAAATTCAAAGCGCCGCTGCGCACCAACTTGCCGCGCTCAAATCCATCGGCAGCCTCGACATGGTGACGGCGCTCGCCAACAACAAGTCCGCCGCGCCCGAAGTCGTGCAGGCCGCGAACCAAGCCATCGTCAAGATTGACGGGCACATTGGCGTCGTGAATTTTTTCGGCACGATTTTTCGCGGGCTCAGCTTAGGTTCAATTTTGCTCGTCGTCGCGCTCGGTCTTGCGATCACGTTCGGCTTGATGGGCATCATCAACATGGCGCATGGCGAGATGATTGCGGTCGGTGCCTACACCACTTACGTCGTGCAAAATATTTTCGGCGCGGGCTTCGCATTTTCCGTCAACCTGCCGTTCACATTTTTTGGTCATCCGCTCGGTTTCGGTTTGCATCTGCCCGGCATGAACGCGACGGGCGCATTTTATGAAAGTTATTTTCTCTTCGCGCTGCCGTTGAGTTTTATGATGGCGGCGTTGGTGGGGCTGGTGCTGGAACGCACGGTCATCCGTTTTCTTTACCGGCGTCCGCTGGAATCGCTGCTGGCGACGTGGGGCGTTTCGCTCGTGATGCAACAGTTGTTCCGCATGGTTTTTGGCGCGAACAATGTGCAAGTCAGTTCGCCGAACTGGTTGCAAGGACATTTCACCATCAATGACGTTTTGCTCGGCTACAATCGCGTATTCGTCATCGCGTTCGCCGTTTTGATCGTCATCGGCACTTGGCTGCTGCTGACAAAGACTCCGCTTGGCCTGCTGATTCGTGCGGTGATGCAAAACCGCGACATGGCCGCGTGCATGGGCGTGCGCACGGCGCGCGTGAACATGATGACGTTCGCGTTCGGCTCCGGTCTCGCGGGACTCGCGGGCGCGTTCCTCTCGCAGATCGGTAACGTCGGACCGAGCCTCGGCCAAAGTTACATTGTGGATAGTTTTATGACCGTGGTGGTGGGCGGCGTCGGCAGCATCGTGGGCACGGTGTATGCCTCTGCCGGCATTGGCACGAGCGACCAGATTTTGCAACAAGTCACCGGCTCGCCGGTCACGGGAAAAATCGTGGTGCTCGTGTGCATCATCTTGTTTTTGCAATGGAAACCCGGCGGATTATTTTCCATCCGCAGCCGCAACCTTGATTGAATTTATGATTCACGATTTACGATTTACAAACTATGGAATTTTTTTAACGCGCCGCTTCGTGGTGGATTCACTGACGCTCAAGCGACTCGTCAATCGTCAATCGTAAATTAGAAATGCGTTTATTTTCCAAATGGGAGCTGATCGGCGTCGGCGCGGCAGTGCTGTTGATGCTCGTCATTCTGCCGTGTCTCAATGCGTTCACGCCGGAATCGAGCTGGCTGCACGTCAGCAATTTCACCATCACCGTCTATGGAAAATACCTCTGCTACGCGATGCTCGCGATTAGCGTGGATTTGCTGTGGGGCTACACCGGGCTGTTGAGTCTAGGTCAGTCGCTGTTCTTTGCGCTCGGCGGCTACATGATGGGCATGTATCTCATGCGCATGATTGGCGACCTCGGCCAATATCATCAGCCGATTCCTGACTTCCTCGTTTTTCTCGGCTGGAGCACGCTGCCGGCATTTTGGAAACCGTTCTCCAGTTTACCGTTTGCAATGCTGATGGCTATCGTGCTGCCCGGCCTGCTGGCAGGAATTTTCGGCTACCTCGCGTTTCGCTCGCGGATTCGCGGCGTCTATTTTTCCATCCTCACGCAGGCGCTGACTTACGCGGCGTGCCTGCTGTTTTTCCGCAACAGTCTTTTGCTCGGCGGCAACAACGGCTTCACCGATTTCAAATTTATTCTCGGCCACGATACCCGCGAGCCGGCCACGCAACGCGGACTGTTCGTTGCGTCGGGCGTCGCGCTGCTGCTCGTCTATCTGTTTTGCAAATGGCTCACGACGACAAAATTCGGCAAGGTGAAGCGCGCCATCCGCGACAGCGAAAACCGCGTGATGTTCTCCGGCTATTCCACGGCGAATTTCAAGCTGTTCATCTTCGTGCTGGCGTCGCTCATCGCGTCACTCGCTGGCGTGCTGTATGTGCCGCAGGTCGGCATCATCAATCCCAGTGAAATGTCCACCGACAAATCCCTCGAAGCCGTCGTGTGGGTGGCCGTCGGCGGACGCGGCACGCTCGTCGGCCCGGTCATCGGCGCGTTCGCAGTGAACGCCATGAAAAGCTGGGCCACGCGCGCCTATCCCGATCTCTGGCTGATGTTTTTGGGGACGATGTTCATCGTCGTGACGATTTTCATGCCGAAAGGAATCGTCGGTTTACCCGCGCAGTTGAAAGCGGTTTATCAAAAAATGGCGCAGAAAAATAACGCGGGATTTCCCGTGCCGGTGGATGCGGCGGTGCAACCCGTCAAACCCGAATGACTCAAGATCCTCCAACTACGAAATTCGTTCTGACACTCGAAGGTGTGAACAAAACCTTCGACGGTTTCAAGGCGATTTCTGATCTGAATTTCTACATGGACAAGGGCGAACTCCGCACCATCATTGGTCCAAATGGCGCGGGCAAAAGCACGATGATGGACATCATCACCGGCCGCACCCGGCCGGACACCGGCAAGGTCGAGTTTGATTTCAACACCGACCTGACCACGATGAACGTGCCGGAAATCAACCGCCTCGGCATCGGACGAAAATTTCAAACGCCCTCGGTTTACATTCATCACACCGTTTTTGAAAACTTGCTGCTCTCGCTCAAGGGCCCGCGCGGAGTTTTCCAAGCCTTGTTTGCGCGGACAACTTCCGAGCAACGCGACCGCATCGAGGCCGTTTTGAAAACCATCGGGCTGACCGCGAAAAAAGATGACCTTGCCGGTTCACTTTCGCACGGCCAAAAGCAGTGGCTCGAAATCGGAATGCTCCTCGCGCAAGACCCGAAGCTGTTGCTCGTGGACGAACCCGCCGCTGGCATGACCGACGAGGAAACGCACAAGACCGGCGAGCTCCTGTTGAGCCTCGAAGGCAAGCATAGCATCATCGTCATCGAGCACGACATGGCCTTCGTGCGCCAGATCGCGCGCAAAGTCACCGTGCTGCATCAAGGCCACGTCCTTTGCGAAGGCACGGTGGATGAAGTCCAAAATGACGAACGCGTGAAGGAAGTTTATCTTGGTCGCAAAAAGAAAAATTAAACCACGAGTGAACACGGAAAAACATAGATCGGAAAAGTGTCCGCAGATTTCGCAGATTCACGCAGATAAAAATAATCTGCGAAAATCGGTGTCATCTGCGGATAAAATGTTTTCCCCCATCTGTTTTTCACCAGTGGCTGAAAACAAATGTTAGCTCTCTCCAACATCAACGTCAGCTACGACGGCTCGCGGATTTTGCGCGGCGTGACTCTCACCGTGCCAGAAAAAAGCCTCGTCTGCCTCATGGGCCGCAACGGCGTCGGCAAAACCACGACGCTCAAATCCATCGTCGGCCTCGTCAAGCCGGAAGCTGGCTCGGTGCAACTGCTGGGCAAAGAATTGACCGGCCTCGCGCCCGACGCGCGCGCCCGCGAAGGCATCGGGTTCGTGCCGCAAGGTCGCGATATTTTTCCACATCTCACCGTTTGGGAAAATTTGAAGATTAGCCTGGTCGTTCACGGCACAAAGTCAGATCAAGTGGATCGCGTGTTGGAACTGTTTCCCATCCTCAAGGAATTTCTTCAACGCAAAGGCGGCGTGTTAAGCGGCGGCCAACAACAGCAACTCGCGATTGCCCGCGCGTTGCTGACCGATCCGAAAATTTTGATCCTCGACGAACCGACCGAAGGCATCCAGCCGAACATCATTGACCTCATCGGCGACACGCTTTTGAAAATAAAAAAGGAAGGCAAGATCAGCATCCTGCTCGTCGAACAGTATTTGGATTTTTGCCTCGCCGTCGGCGACAGCTTTTACATCATGGATCGCGGCGCGGTGGTGGCGGAAGGCCCGATCGCGCATCTGAACGATGATGTCGTCAAAAAGCATCTGACGGTTTAGCTGAAACTGAAAAGATGACTGAAACACAATTCACCGAACACAAAAAATGAAAACAACAAATCGCAAAACTTTTTGGTTTCAACGCGCGTTACTATTTTCGGCGTTCTTGATGCCGTCGTTCGCGCAGGCGCATCCGGGACACATCGGCCAGGCGCAAAGTTTTGGCAACGGTCTTGCCCATCCGTTTTCGGGACTGGATCATTTGTGCGCGATGCTGGCCGTCGGCCTGTGGGCGGCGCAGCTCGGCGGACGGATGCGCTGGTTGCTGCCCATGACTTTTGTCACCGTGATGCTTGCAGGCGGCGTGCTGGGTTTGAACGGAGTGAACATTCCCGTCGCGGAGCAGGGTATCGCGGCATCGTTGCTGGTGCTGGGAATTTTCATCGCCGCCGCCGTGCGATTGCCCACGATGGCGGGCATGGTGGTAGGGGGTTTGTTCGCGCTCTTTCACGGCTACGCCCACGGCGCGGAAATGCCGGCGTCAGCCGCCGGTGTTTCTTACGCGTTCGGTTTTGTCACGGCTTCCGCCAGTTTGCATCTCATCGGTCTCGGTCTTGGTCTCGCCGCACAACGATTGGATGCCTCGCGCTGGATTCGCTTCGCTGGTGCCGGCATTGCTGCGTGCGGGATTTATTTTTGCGGAGCATGATGAGTGGTCGCGGCTGGACGTTGGCGCAGTTTGCCAGATAAACTTTGAACCATGATCATGTCTTTGACTGAACCGGTGGAGACGTGCAGCCAGCGCGGACACGCGGAACTGACTGTTGAACTGGTTGCCGGTCAAAGTGCGATCACCACGGCCTTCGCCCGCAGCCCGATGAAGTTGCTCACGCCGCGCTCGCGCGGTCAAAGCGCTTGGGCTTACACCAGCAGCTTCGGCGGCGGCTTGGTGGCTGGCGATCAGACGCAGCTTAAACTTCACATTGGCCCAGACGCGCGCTGTTTTCTCGGCACGCAGGCTTCCACCAAAATTTATCGCAATCCCGCCCGGCGCGCGTGCGGGCACGTCACCTCGGCCACGCTCGCGGAAAATTCTTTGCTCATCTTCGCGCCTGATCCCGTGCAACCGTTCGCCGGTTCCAGCTATTCGCAACGACAGGAATTTCACCTCGCCACCGCTGCCGGTTTGGTGCTGGTGGATTGGTTCAGCGCTGGCCGCGCCGCGCGTGGCGAACGTTGGGCGTTCAACCATTTTCAAAGTCGCAACGACATTTTCATCGGCGGTGAACAGGTTTTTATGGATTCGCTTTTGTTGAATCCCTCCGGCGCGTCGCCGCTTTCCGCTCATGTCACCGGCCGGTTCAATTGTTTCGCGACGCTGCTGCTCATGGGCGAGCCGCTGAAAAATGCCGCCGCGGATTTGCTCGCACAGGTTTCCACTATGCCAGTCAAACGCAGCGCACCGCTGATTTGCAGTGCCAGTGCCATCCGCCACGGCACCGTGTTGCGCGTGGCGGGCGAAGGAGTCGAGGCTGTCGGACGTGAGCTACATCAGCATCTGATGTTTGCGCGCGACCTGCTTGGCGACGATCCGTGGGCACGCAAGTGGTGACCTGATTTTGTTATGCACCTCTCTCCTCGTGAAATTGACAAGCTGCTGTTGCACAACGCCGGGTTTCTCGCGCAGAAACGCCTCGCGCGTGGGCTGCGGCTGAATCATCCCGAAAGCGTCGCGCTCATCGCCACGGTGCTTTTGGAATTCATCCGCGATGACAAGAGCGTCGCCGAGCTGATGAATCTCGGACGGCAATTGCTGGGCCGTAACCAAGTCATGTCCGGCGTGCCGGAAATGATTTACGATGTGCAAGTGGAAGGAACTTTTCCCGACGGCTCGAAGCTCGTAACCGTGCATCATCCGATTGCGAGCGCGAATGGTGATTTGAAACTCGCACTGCATGGAAGTTTTTTGCCGGTGCCGGATTTGAAAATGTTCAAATCCGTTGCGGACGAACCCATTCCGGGTTCAACCGAAATCAAAGACGGCGAGATCGAACTCAACGCCGGTCGCGCGACGGCAGAAATTCGCGTCACGAATCTCGGCGACCGTCCGATCCAAGTCGGCAGCCATTACCATTTCATCGAGACGAACGCGGCGCTGAAATTTGATCGCGGCGTGGCCTATGGCAAACGGCTCGACATTCCAGCGGGAACGGCAGTGCGCTTTGAACCGGGTGAGACGAAAACTGTGAAGCTCGTTGAAATCGCGGGCAAAAAAATCATTCGCGGTGGCAATAATTTGGCGAGTGGAAAAGTTTCCGCTGCCGGGAAAAATGCAGCGTTGAAACAAATCAAAGCGAAAGGATTTTCCCATGTCGCATAAAATGAAACGCAGCCACTACGCCGATATGTTCGGCCCGACGACCGGAGACAAAGTCCGGCTCGGCGACACGTCGCTCATCCTCGAAGTCGAAAAGGATTTCACGGTCTATGGCGACGAATGCAAATTCGGCGGCGGCAAAGTCATCCGCGAAGGCATGGGGCAGGCTGCGGGCGTCGGCGCGAAAGACGCGCTCGATTGTGTCATCACCAACGCGCTGATTGTTGATTACACTGGAATTTACAAAGCGGACATCGGCATCAAAAACGGTTTGATCTCCGGCATCGGCAAGGCGGGCAATCCCGACGTGATGGCGGGCGTGACCAAAAAAATGATCATCGGCGTCACCACCGAAGTCATCGCGGGCGAAGGTCTCATCATCACGGCGGGCGGACTCGACACGCACATCCATTTCATCTGTCCGCAGCAGGCGCACGAAGCCATCGCCGCCGGACTCACGACGATGGTTGGCGGCGGCACCGGCCCGGCGGTCGGCACTTGCGCCACGACTTGCACGCCTTCGCCATTTTATTTTAAGGCGATGTTGCAAGCAGTGGATTCGCTCCCGCTCAATTTCGGTTTCACCGGCAAAGGCAATACGGCGATGCCGGAAGGTTTGCGCGATCAAATCGAGGCTGGCGCGATTGGTTTGAAATTGCACGAAGACTGGGGAACGACGCCTGCCGCGATTGATTGCTGTTTGAGCGTGGCGGACAAGCACGACATTCAAGTGACGATTCACACGGACACGTTGAACGAATCCACTTTTGTCGAAGGAACAATCGCCGCGTTCAAGGGCCGCACGATTCACACCTATCACAGCGAAGGCGCGGGCGGCGGTCATGCGCCGGACATCATCCGCATTTGCGGCGAACCAAACGTGCTGCCGAGTTCCACCAACCCGACGAAACCTTACACGGTCAACACGATTGACGAGCATCTCGACATGCTCATGGTGTGTCATCACCTAGATCCGAATCTGCCCGAGGACGTGGCGTTCGCAGAGAGTCGCATTCGAGGCGAGACGATTGCGGCGGAAGATATTTTGCACGACCTCGGTGCGATCAGCATGATGAGTTCGGATTCACAGGCGATGGGCCGCATCGGCGAAGTCATCACGCGGTCGTGGCAGACGGCGGATAAAATGAAGCAGCAACGCGGTCGGCTCGCAGAAGAAAATGGTGACAACGACAACGTCCGCATCAAACGTTACATTTCCAAATACACGATTAACCCCGCGCTAGCGCACGGCATGGCGCACATCATCGGCTCGATTGAAATCGGCAAACTTGCGGATTTGGTTTTGTGGAAACCTTCGATGTTCGGCGCGAAACCGGAGATGGTCATCAAAGGCGGCATCATCGCGTGGGCGCAGATGGGCGATCCGAACGCGAGCATTCCGACGCCGCAACCGGTGTTCATGCGTCCGATGTTCGGCGCGTTTGGCCGCGCGACGGGCATGAGTTCCATCGCGTTCGTCAGCCAGCTCGCGAAGCAGAAAAGCGTGGGGAAAAGTTACGGCCTGACCAAGCGCATCGAAGCGGTGAAAGGCTGCCGCAAAGTCGGCAAGAAGGATTTGAAGTGGAACAACGCGATGCCGAAGATCACCGTTGATCCTGAAACTTACGAGGTGCGCGCCGATGGCGAATTGCTGACGTGCGAGCCGGCGAAAATTCTGCCGTTGGCGCAGCGGTATCAATTGTTTTGAGTTGTGGGCAAAATCACAACAACTTCGCAGCGCGAGAAATTTGTTCTCATTAACACCGCGCTTCAGCGCGGTGTGGGACGAACGGCTCGGCAGAAAGCCGTTTCAACGGCTTTCCGCGCGAACGGGAAAACCGCTGAAGCAGTTCAGAGTCCACGCAAACAAAACACCGGGCTGAAGCCCGGTGTTAATGAGAGTGCCAAGCAGAACATCTCTGATTTCCTCATCTGGCAACTCGTGGACTCCGCGTTTCCCACCGGCGGTTTTGCACACTCGCTCGGCTTGGAAGCCGCGTGGCAGCACGGCGAAGTTCGCAACCGTGCGGAGTTGGTTTCTTTCGTCGAAGCCGGTTTGCTTCAATTGGGTCACGCGAGTTTGCCGTTTGTTTTGGCGGCGTTTGATGAACCCGAAAAACTTGCCGAGTGCGATCAGCTTTGCGACGCGTTCACGTCAAACCATGTCGCCAACCGCGCGAGCCGCGCGCAGGGCCGGGCGTTTTTGACGGCGGTGGAACGGATTTTTAAATCCGAAATCCAAAATCCGAAATCCGAAATCCACTTCGCCCACTTCGCGCCGGTGTTTGGCGCATGCCTGCGCCGGCTCGAGGTTTCGCGCGACACCACCGCGCGGATATTTTTTTTCAGCCACCTTCGCAGCGTGCTCGCGGCGGCGGTGCGGTTGAACTGTGTCGGGCCGATGGAGGCGCAGATGTTGCAACATCGCCTGACGCCAAAGCTGGAAGAAATTTTGGAACGATGTTCATCGTTGAGTGTTGACGACCTCGCCCAAACTTCGCCGCTGCTGGATTTGTGGCAGGGCGCACAAGACCGGCTTTACTCGCGGCTGTTCCAAAGTTAAATTTTTTTATGAAACTACTGTTACATTTCCATCCACCCGACGGCAATGGCCACGTGCATGATCACGCCGACAGTCCCGGACATTTTCACGAACGCGAACTGCCGCTGGATCGCGACTTCAAACAGCGCGCGTTCACCGTTGGCGTCGGCGGGCCGGTCGGCAGCGGCAAGACGGCGCTGATGTTGCAATTGTGCAAACGATTGCGCGCCACAATGAACCTCGCCGCCGTGACGAATGACATTTTCACCAAGGAAGACGGGGAGTTTCTCACGAAGCACCACGCGCTGCCGGCGGAGCGGATTCGCGCCGTGCAGACTGGCGGTTGTCCGCACACGGCCATTCGCGAGGACATTTCCGCGAACCTGCTCGCGCTGGAAGAGCTGCACAAAAAATTCAATCCGCAGATTCTTTTCATCGAATCCGGCGGCGACAACCTGGCCGCGTGCTTCAGCCGTGAGCTGGCAGATTTCACGATTCAGGTGATTGACGTTTGTGGCGGCGACAAAATTCCGCGCAAGGGTGGTCCCGGCATCACGCAATCCGACTTACTGGTCATCAACAAAACCGATCTGGCGGCGGGTGTGGGCGCCGACTTGAAAGTGATGGAGCAGGACACCAAAAAAATGCGTGGCTCCGGCCCGTTTGTTTTTGCCCAGGTGAAACACGGCGTGGGCGTGGATGAAATTATCGCCCACGTTGTCCACGCCTGGCAGCACGCGGCTGGAATTCCCCACGGGAAATGAGCCAGCCAAATCTCAGCGTGTGCCGGTAGCACCAATTTTTCAGCAAATGAATTTTTTGCGGGTGAAGCGAATTTTGTAACGCGCGGTAAATTTTTCCGGTGGTAAAACATTTCATAGTGCGAAGGCCATTTCTGGCGCAGCGCCGGTGGGCAACTATCAAGTGATTTCCGCTGCGCCCGTCGGCGCGACAGACAAGGGATACGTTGCCGCAGTGACAGTTCTCCCAGAATAAGCGGTCTGGGTTCATGCCGTCGGCCGATAAAATTGCTTCTTCACCCAGGTTGAAAAAACCTGATTAAGTTCCGGAAATTATTCGGAAGCTGCGATGACTGCGCGCGGGGTGAGTTGGCTGGAATATTTTGGAATTTAAGGTCTGCCCAAAGGCGGCGTTATAAATCATCGCGGACAAACTCCTTAATCGTTTTTGACGACAGGCTTTTGTTGCTCCACAGAATTTCACTTTACCGTGGATGGAGTTTCCGCCAGCGCTTTTTTGACATGCACGCCAAACTTTGGCGTGGGCGTGTAATTCCAGTCGGAAATCAAAGCCGGCCCGGCTCCGGGATGCAGATCCCACGCCGTCCAGGACCAGCGATGTTCCTCGAGCGCTTTCAGGACGTGCAGCAGCCAGTTATCCGAGGGATCTACTTTGCCCGGCCCGGCATTGCCCCCAAATTCGCTGACGATCACCGGGAATTTAGCCGAGGCGGTTTCCATTTTGGCAATCCACGCATCCACGCTGTCGTTTTTGCTGTCGTAACAATGGTTGGCGTAGATCACGCCGTTCCCGTGCGGATCGAAAAGCTGCCGGCCCTCGAGAATACCGGAAAAGTCATACGCCCAATCCAAACCGCCCGCGATGACCACGTTCTTCGCACCGGTCGCGCGCACGGTATCGAGCAAAGCCTGCATGCCCACGGCCTGAAATGTTTTTGGGTCGCGCATTTGCCGGCGATTATTCGGCTGGTCGGTGATGGTGCCGCCCTGCAGCCAGACCTCCCACGACACATCGTGCGGCTCGTTATACAAATCGAAAATCACCGCCGGATGGTTCGCATAGACCGGTGCAAAATCCTTCCAGAACGCCACGCTGTTGGAATCGGGCATCGAATGTTGACCGATGTTCTTGCCCCACTCGTTGCAATCCGACCAGTGCAAATCCAGAATGATATAACAGCGATTGGTCGTGCAGATGTCCACGATTTGCTGGATCAACTCGCGATACGATTTGCCGCCATCGGTCTGTTCCGGCGCTTGGCCAAACCAGCGGTCCTGCGTGAGCGGGAGGCGGATGATATTCACCTGCCAGTCGTGAATCGCCGTATCGACAGTTTCAAGAATGTGCCCCTGACCGTCGCTCGACCATTCCATGCTGGCGGTGTTCACGCCCCGTAGCAAAACCGGCTGCCCCTGACTGTTGAGAATTTTTGTGCCGACGACTTTGAGCGGCAGCGGGGCATTCCCAGCCGCGCGGTTTTGTAAAGAGGTGCAACCCGCCACGAGGCCCAGGCTGGCAGACAAAACCGCGCAAACAAATCCGTTAAGAACGTTCGTGCCTTTGCGCCTTTGCGCCTTTGCGTGAAAAATCTTCGGCATAGATTCGGTCAATGGTTGTGGGCAATTTATTTCAAAAATCCGTCCAACGCGGGAACCAACACGTCCGCCCAGATTTGATAACCTTTTTCATTCGGGTGCAACAAGTCGGGAAACATTTCGCGCGGCAGCGTGCCGTCCGGCGCAAGAAACTTTTCACCGAGATCGAGGAATTTTATTTTGTCATCCGCGAGTTGCGAAATTCCGGCGTTCACCGTTTTGACTTGGTCGCGGATGGGATCATTTTTTTGACCCCGCGGAAAAATGCCGAACAGAATTATTTTCGTCGCGGGCAAATGAAATTGAATCCGCCGCACCAGATTAGAAATGCCCGCGATGATTTCCGGCGTCGAGTTGCGTGGCGAGCCGTCGTCTTCGTTGCCGGAATTATTTGTGCCGATGAGCAAGACGACCACTTTGGGCGCGATGTTTTCGAGTTCGCCATTCTCAATGCGCCACAAAACATTCTGAATGCGATCGTAGCCGATGCCGAAGTTTGCAGCGCGGCGCGGCGCAAATTTTTCCGACCAGATTTTGCTGCCACCATTGCCCCAGCGCCAGCCGTCGGTGATGGAATCGCCAATGAATAAAAGGTCAATACCACCTTTTTTTGCGTCGGCTACATAACCTTCATGGCGGGAAATCCAGTTCGTTGGAAAATCGCGCGGCGTCGGAATTAGCGCGGTGTTCACTGCCGGTTTCGCCGTGGTTTTTTTCAACGCGGCTTCCAATTCAGTAATAGCCGTCAGTTGGTTTGGGCTCAAACCGTCGGCATTTTTCAACTGTTCCAAAACTGTTTGCGTCGTCGCGGAATCGTTCGCGTTCACGGCGGCAACGAGACCGTCCCAAATGTTTTTCGCTTCGGGCGAACCGGAATTAAAATCATCGGCGTGCGCGGCGACAATTTCTTTTGGTGTTTTTGATGCGGCCTGAATCGCCGCATACATCGGCGCAGCGTCTTGCGGAAAAACTGTCGGCTCCGGCTTCACGCCGTTAACGGAATTGATGATGAGATCGTCGAACAGCGCGGTGTTGCGCGCGTTGCCCTCGCCGCCGGTGACGAGTCCAGCCATGCCGCTCGCGTAAGTGCGGTCGCCCACGGACAAAATTTGTTTGCCGTCCACGAACGCGGTGAGGTTCGTGCCGGAAAATTGCAGCTTCACATTGTGCCAGGTGTTCGTGCCAATTTCGCCGACGGAAGCGGTGGCCAGTTGGTTTCCGGGCGCACCGTTTTTGGTTTGCGTGGAAAGCCAGAGCGAGCAAGTGCCATCGGCATCGAGGCGCACATAATAACCTTTCGGATTGCAGCCATAACCGCCGCCGGTGTTGCTGACGCGACCAAGCAAGCCCGCCCAGCCGCCGTGTTCGAGATTCACGTCCGCGCTGACTTCGTAATCCGTCCAATGCTCATCGCCGATAATGGTGTAGGGCATCCATTCCGGCGCCCAGCTCTGCGCTTTTTCGGCGACGACCTGGCGCAGACATTTTCCGTTTCCATCCGGGCGATCCGCGATTTCAAATCCGCCGGAAATGTCCGCCGTGTAATGCGGCAAGTAGCCAAATGATTTCGCGTCGGCGTAGTGATCAAAATTTTCATGATACGGAAACGGAAAATTTTTCGCAGCGGGCTGCTCGGCGAACGAACCTTTCTGCTGGCCGCTCGTGGTGGAGAGGCTGTAAATGGAATTTGGTTCAAGCGTGATCGAAAATGAACCGTTGACCGGCGTGAGGTCGTCGAGCTTCACGAACTGTTCTTTTTCATTGCTGCGCCAGACGCAGATTTTTCCCGCCGCCAATCCGCCGCTGACTTGAAACGCGATGGTCTGATTCACCGCGCTACCTTTGGTTTCGAGAATTGTGCTGAAATCCTTACCCGAAGCCAGCGTCACAAAACTGCCGCCGTCATTGAGGTTTCCGCACGCGCCGTCCACATATTTCCAACCGACCGCAACGAATTGGCCGTAGTGCGCGTAAGCCCAGAGCGCAGGATGGATTTTATATTCGCCGCTCCACGGCGTCGCGGCGGCGAGCGTGGTGACGTCAAAAAACGGTTCGATGGGATAGGTCGAGGCTTCGAGATACCAGCACAGAATTTTGGTCACGCCGTTGGAAATAAAATTCTGGTTGAACACCTGCACCAGACTGATTTCACAATCAAAACCTTTTTTATAGACGTGCTCCTCGCTGTTCCAAATCGGCTTATGCATTTCGTCGGCCATTACTTTAACGGCGTCCGGCGTGCCGACTTCCGACATAGTGTGATTACTGATGATGTCCACGGCCTTCCGCAACTCGGCGTCGTTGGTCAGATTTTTTGTCCAATTCCATTTGTCTTTGCCCCAGTTGTCGAAGCCGTGCAGCCGGACTTTTTCCAGCCCGGCGCGGTCCAGCGTGGCACGCAATTTTTTGGCGAAATTTTCGTTCACGCCTTTCTCGTTGCGGCAGCCGATGGCATCGAAGGTCAAGCCGTGTTCGTGCTGGAGGCCCTGAATCCATTGGGCGTAATAGTCACACATATCCTGCGACCAAAAATTGTTATTGCCGACCCAATGTGGACAGCCCCACGCCACGCCGTCGAGCGTGATAGCCGGATTGCGATTTTTCGCCTCGCGCATGAGCCACCATTCGTAGCCGCGAAAATAATTTTCATCGCCGCGAAAATGCGCGTGGCTCAATTCTGAGCCTTGCGTGGAATTACCGTCGCCGGGAATCTCCACGAACAGTGCGGACATCGCCGCACCGAACTTGGGCTTGAACAAATAATCCAAAATCTGGCTGCGTTGCGGCTCGACATAATCCTTTAGCAAAACCGAGGTCGCGCCGCCGCCGCTCACGCCGCCAATGCCGTCGAAGGTCTTGCCGCCATTGGTGACGGTGATAGAAATGGTCTGGTCACCGAAAACCGGAATGCAGAAAACGGCGGCGAGGACGCAAAAGAAATTTTTTTTTGAAGTAAAAATGATCATGAAATTATTTCAGCGGATTTACGCCCACTGCTTTCGATAGTTGAATGTTATCTGAATTTTTCGGCAGCGCGCCAAAATAAAAACTGACCGCGCCGTGATATTCACCGCTGGCCTGGGTCAGCATCCCTTGCGGGCCGCCGTCCTCCGCGCCGTGAAACTTGCTGCCGATGGGCGGGATGATTTCCAGAAACGCCAGCCCTGATTCCGGCAACGGCACAGCGGCTTTGCCCTGGATTTTTTTCGGCGGAAACTCCGGCGTCAGCACTTGCACAAACGCGGCCGGATTTTCCGGCACGGCGGTGATGAGACCCTCGGTGGTCGCGAGTTGCAGCCAGCGCACGCCCGAGAAACACCCTTTGAATTCAGGGTAAAGCCAGCCGCGATGGCCGGTGATGGTGTTGTTGTAATCGTTTTCCCAAACATTGAGCGTGCCGCCCGGACGCCGATTTTGCCAGACGCGATACGGCCCATTGCCCAGCCACTTTTTGTGCTTCACTTGCGTCTCGGGATAATCAAAAACCACTCCCGTAAATTCCTTCGGCCCGGTGGCGGCGTAAGTGTAGTCGCACTGAATCCAGCCGTTGCCGCGCACACGCCAGACGACGCGCGTCAAATCTCCGGTGTAGTTTGCGGTGACAATCAAATCCGCGCCGTCGCTTGATTTTTCAACTTTCGTCAGCGTCGCGCTGCCGGATGCGGGGCGCGGCCCGTTAGCGAGTGAAAAATTTTGCGCGCCACGTTTCACGCTGATGAGTTGCCCGTTTTGTTTACTGAATTGCACAGCTAGTTTGCCAACGCTGGCTTCAATCACATCCGACGTTTCAGTGGCGCTCGGAGAATTTTTCGTGGACGCGCTGATAGCTTGGCGGAAATTGTCCGCGTTCGCCAACGGCCAAACCCAGGTCCATAGTTCGCGGCCAGCCGGATCGCTGACGCGGAGGGACAACGCATCGGCCGCCGACCAATCCTTCGGCAGATTGAGCTCGATGAGGCCGCTGTTCGCCGGCGCGATGGACGGAACGATTGCCTTGCCGTGCGAAATTATTTTGAACCCGGCGGCGGATTCGGATGGGCTGCGAAATTTGCGAAGCTCCCAAGTGAAGTCGCATTTTTGAGCATCGGTGAAGCTGTAGCGATTTTCCACGGTCAGATTGCCGTCAAAATTTTCCGGCAGCGTTTTGTTCGTGACGATCAACGGCGACCAGAGTTCCTTGATCGTAAAAAAACTGGATTCCTTTTCGCGGTGCGGACCGACGATGCCATCGGGCGCATTGTTGGTGGCGACATCAATTTCGCCGCTGTCGGGACGCTTTATTCCCTCGTCGAGAAACGCCCAGATGAAGCCGCCGCCGAGAACTTTGCTTGCGTGCATCATCGTCCAATAATCTTCCAAGCCCGCGCCCGCGCCGCCATCGAAAAGGCCGTGCATGAATTCCGTGGGCATATAAATCACATTCGTGGCGCACATTTTTTGCGCGGCGGCATACGTCCGGTAATGTGCCGTGTTCACGCCACGAAAATTTTCCCACGGGTGCAACACATGACGTTGTTGCGGATCCCACATCGCAAAATCATCGTCCAGTTCGCGATTCCAGCCGCCTTCGTTGCCGTTGTCCCAAAACAAAATGCACGGATGATTCACATCGCGGACGACCGTTTCCTCGACGAGCTTGTGGCCGACTTCGGAATCGTAACTTTTCTGCCAGCCGCCGAGTTCATCGAGAACATACAAACCTAGCTCGTCGCAGAGATCGAGAAATTGTGCGTCCGGCGGATAGTGCGACATCCGCACGGCATTCATGTTCATTTCTTTCAACAAGCCAATGTCCAGACGATGCACAGTCTCGCTCAAGGTGCGGCCCGTCTCCGGCCAAAAAGAATGGCGGTCGCAGCCTTGCAAAATCAGGCGGTGGCCGTTGACGTAGAGGCCGTCGCCCGCGCGGACTTCCATCGTGCGAAAACCAAATCGTTCGCTGACTTGATGCAAAACTTTACCGCCTTGCTTGAGCTGGATTTGAACGCGATAAAGGTTTGGAGTTTCCGCCGTCCACTGGCGCGGCGCGGAAATTTGCGTTTTCAAAATCGTTTTGTTTCCGGTCAACGGCTGCTGGAATACACCGCCAACAGGATTGCCTTTAAGGTCGGTGATTTGCGCTTCGATGCTGTCCGCGCCCGCCGTGGCGTTGGCGAAAACATCCACGCTGAACGCGCCGTCGGCTTGGGCATTAATCGCGAGTCGCTCGATGAATTGCGCGGGCACGGCCTCCAAATAAACCGGACGATAAATGCCGCCGAAGATCCAGAAATCCGACTGACGCTCGGCGCGGTTGACGGAGTTGTTGGCGGAATGTTTGTCCACCGTGACTTCCAAATTATTTTGCGCGCCGAATTTCACGAGCGAGGTGACGTCGTATTTGAAACGATAAAAACTCCCCTGATGCAGCGGGCCGACGGACTGGCCGTTGATGGCGGCGCGCGTGTCGGTCATCACGCCTTCAAACACGAGGAAGATTTTTTTGCCCGACCAATTTTTCGGAACTTTGAACGCGTGCTCGTAACGCCCTTGTTCAATTGGCTCGTTCAAGTTGTCGTGCGAATAATGCAGCGTGCCGAAACCTTGCATCTCCCAGTTCGCCGGCACGGCGATGTTGGTCCAATAGCCCGACTGCCAGCCGGCGGTGCAGAAAAATTTCCACGGCACGGTATGATCTTTGTCTGTGCCGGATAAAAATTGGCGCTGCGTTTCTTGACCGAACACGGGCATTGCGAACAGGCAGGTCAAAAGCATCAGCAGAACTTCCGACCGGAAAAAATTACGGAGATTGCTTTTTTTCATTTCAAATCAGCGTTGCAAGTCGCCGGGATTTTCGGGCACACCGGGATCATCCAGCATTTGCACCGCGCTGGCCGGGCCGAGATTAGCCCAATCTTTAAGCGCCCAAACGACGCGTTTGTCCGGCGTGACTTCGATCAACTGGCAGTTCGCGCCATTGCCGCCACGCGAGCAGAGGATCGTGTTGCCGTTCGCGAGCCGGACGCAGCTTTGCGAGCCTTTGAAGCTGATGCCGGGCGGCAAATCTTTTTTCAAATCAAACTCCCAGACAGTTTCGCTTTTTGAATTCACCTCGCGCGTGACTTCATCTTTTTCGCCGGTGATGAGCGTGTTGCCATTGTGCAGACGAACCGCCGCCCACGGCGAGGCGATGGGATACGACCAAATTTCTTTGAAGTTTTTATCATACTCCACGACCTTCGCTTTCGAGAGAAACGAGGCGAGATAAGTGCCGCTGGCCGTCTGCCGCCAGCGCCGGAATTGCCCGTGAACATTCGTCCCGGCATCAGGAATGACGCGGTCAATTTCGGTGATGCCGGTTTTTTTATTGATGAGCATCATGCGCGGCGGCGTGCCGTTGCGGACGAGCAACACTTTGTCCGGGCCGATGGGTTGGACAGAGTGAATCTCTGTTCCCTTGGGCGCGTCGAGCCGCCAGACGACTTTCTTTTGCGG
>JANYFN010000261.1 GCA_025362675.1 Limisphaerales bacterium
GCGCACGATTGCCGACATGATCAGCACGGGCATGATTGAATCGAAGACCGATACGATTGACGACATCATCGGCGAAGTCGCCGCCGCGCGCGTGACCGAACGCGGCACCCGCGCCGATGACAAAGCCAGCGAAGCCGCGATGGAAGACCGCAAGAAGGCGGGATATTTTTGAACTCGTAGCCGTAGTGCGATTGAACTACGGCTATTTCCCCTTCGCCAGCACTTTGCGGAATGATTGCAATTGCTTCACCCGTTTCGCGTCCAATTGCGGGTAACGTAACTTCAAATCTTTTAGTGCATCCAGGATGATGCTGGAGATGATGAGCCGTGCGTTCAGTTTATCGTCGGCGGGAACCACGAACCACGGCGCGTGTTCGGTGCTGGTCGCGCTCAAGCAGGCTTCATACGCCGCCATGTAATCTTTCCACCGCGCCCGCTCGGCGATGTCGAATTCGCTGAACTTCCAGTTCTTCTCCGGTTTCTCGATACGGCTCAAAAAGCGGCGGCGCTGTTCTTCTTTGGACAAGTGCAGAAAAAATTTGACGACGCGCGTGCCGTTGCGGTGCAGGTGCTTTTCCAGATGATTGATGGAGGCGTAGCGTTGCTCCCAAAATTTTTCGCCGCCGAGCAATTCCTCCGGCAGCGCCTGCGCTTTCAAAATTTCGGGATGCACGCGCACGATGAGCACTTCTTCATAGTAGGAGCGGTTGAAGATGCCGATGTTCCCGCGCTCCGGCAGGCAACGCGTCGTGCGCCAGAGAAAATCGTGTTCGAGTTCTTCCGCGCTCGGATGCTTGAAGCTGTAAACCGGGCAGCCCTGCGGATTCACGCCGGACATGACGTGCTTGATCGCGCCGTCTTTGCCAGCGGCATCCATCGCTTGAAAAATCAGCAGCACGGAATAACGATTATCGGCGTAGAGCAAATTCTGACGCTCGCTCAATTCCTGGACGTGCTCGGCAAGCTGTTTCTCGTAATCGTCGTCGGATTTGTAAAACGCCTTCACCTTCGTGGGCCATTGTTTGAGCCGGACGGTTTTGCCTTCGTCCACGCGAAACTGTTTTGGTGAGATACTCATGTGGGCATTCTGCTCCTGCACTTCGTTGGATGAAAAGGAAAAAGGCCGCACCTCGCGATGCGGCCTTGCGTTTAAAATATTCCGGGCTTTCAGGCTTTGCCGCCGTAGCTGACGAAGTCGTCCATTTCGAGAACTTCAAACCACGTCGAGATGTCTTCGCGCAACGGAGCTCCCGCTTTGTGAAGGCCGTTCAAGAATTCGCGGCCATCCACATTGTCGGGCGCGCGACCTTCCTGCCAGCGCGACCACGCGATGATTTCCGGTGCGGTGTGTTTGTTTTTGGCGTTGGCATTGATCCACGCGAGCACTTCGGTGTCGCTCTTGGTCGCAACTTTTTTCAACGCTTCCGCGTCGATGCCCAGAAACGTGAGCAGAAACTGATCGAGTGGGCAATTGTAATGATACTCGCCGTTGGTGCCGGCGATGGTGGCGCGGCATTTGTCCAACATGCGCGGCAGCATAACGTAGCCGCCGAGGCGCGTGCGCGGACTACGCGGCGGGAATTTTGTGAGGTCAGGTGTGTGGAGTGACATATTTTTTATTTTTGTGGCGGGAAAAATTATTTCGCCGCTTTGCTGATTGAACAGGGCAATGGTATGCGGTTCAAGTTTTTTGCGAATTTCATTTTTCCACTGGCACGATTTTTCTCACGGCGTCAGGGGCCGATACGCGCGGATGCGATAGAAGCGATTCGTCGCCGTGGTGTCCGCGAAGCTTGCGTTGTTCCAGCCCGCGAGATTCTGCGCCACAAAATCATTCCATGCTCCGCTGCTCAAGGACGAGTTCGTTTGCACCGTGTAAAAGCGTGTGTTGACCGCGTTCCAGTTCAGCGTGCTGTTTGGCGCAGCGCGGACGATGGCCGTGACTTTCAAAACGCTCACCGCATTTGTCGGCGTGGTGCCGGCGAGATACTCATTGCCGTTAGAGACGCCGTCGCCGTCTGCGTCGGCATTGGCGTTGATGTTCGTGGTGCCGAAATTGGATAACAGCCACGCGATTGGTAAACCGTTCGGCGCGAGCGCACCTTTCTGGATGGAATCGGTTTGCACGAACGCGAACGAGTTGCTCAAGGAAATCCAGCCGCAGTTTGCGCTCCAAACATTGCCACTTAAATTGCCGGTGAATAAATCCACTTTAGGCGCACCGGTCGCTTCAAAGTTGATCCAGCCGATGTTTGCACCGTAAGCGTAGCCGGACAAATTTCCCGCGCCGTCGTGGTTCACGCCGAAATCCGTAGCGGAATTATTTTGGTATTGAATTTGATTCACCGGCGAACCGCTGCCGAGATTGATCCAGCCCACATTCGCGGAATAGATGTAACCGGAGCAGACGTATTCGCCGATGACCGCGCCGCTGTTGGTGTCGCCTTTCCAATCTAGCCAGCCAATGTTTGCACCGTAGGCATAGCGGTTCGCGGAATCAATCGTGGCAGCGGCCTGGAGCACACCACCGGAAATGAGGAAAAAAGCGATGAGTATTTTCATATCAGGTTTTTAGTTGGATTAAAAATCGTAGTTCGCGTGCGGGTTGAAATTGGTGGCGATGTTGACGGCATTGACAATCGGTCCGACCGTATTGCCGGCTGCGATCGTATAATTGTTCGTGATATTTCCCGTGGTGCTGTTGTGCAGAATGAGGTTGCCGCTAGAATCCACTTTGAGGCCAATGCCATTGTGGATGAGGTTATTATTTTCAATTCGCGAGCCGAATTCTAACAGATGGATGCCGGTGGCACCGTTTTCAGTAGCCGAGCAGTTTTTTACCGTGGTGTAGGCAAATACATAAAAGCCATCGAGATTGTTATTATAGGCAACACAGTCCTGCACGGTGCTGCGCCGACCACTCGCCAGCCCGACAAAATTATTCTGGGAGAAAATAAGGTGGTCAAAGGAACCGACGTAAACATTGGCGCAATCAATGCCATAAGAATTGAACCGGCTCACCATGCCATTGCGCACGATGATGTTGGTTTGGAAATTAGGCACTTCGATTCCGAAAGAAGCCGTCCCCTGACCGAGTAGAGAATAGCCCGCGAGATCAATACTCACGTTGTTGGCTTTGATCATGATAACATAACCTTTGCCCGCAGCCGGAACCAGATTGGTGGTAAAATAATAGGAGCCGGAGTTGGAAATGGCGTAGGCGCTGTTGGCGTCGCCGGGCGTATGAAACGCATCAACCGGAATGCGCGGTTCAATTTGATCCAGCGACTTCATCGTCAAAGCCGGCGCGCCCGGAGGAGTGAGACTGCCTTGGGCGTGGGCGGTGGAGAGTTGCCAGTTGATGGTGGTCACGAGCAGCGCGATGGCCGCACTCTGAATGGCTAATTTGATTTTCATATTTTATTTTGGTTTGATGAACCGCGTCAGGTATCTGGCGCGATTCCGTTTAAACCTGATTATTTTTTGAGAACCGTGCTCATCGCGGACAATGTTTATTGAGCGACAATTTTAGAAAGAAATATTTCCCCACGCATTGGTCGCTGTAGCCGGATTTTGGATCGGGGCAAAATTGATTCCGTTGCCCGGGGAGTAATTGCTATTTGTATTGCTGCCGGAACTGTTGCGGATCACGATGTCGCTTGAACCGGCATAAATGCCGTAGCCAAAATTATCCCGCACGAAATTTCCTTCGATGCGACTGATCGGGCTGCTGCCGGAAACAAATAAAATGCCGCCAGACAAGCCGCCTTGGCCATTACCACACGCCTGATTGCCCGTGATTACGCAACCACCGTTTGGCGTGATGCCGTAAAATTTGTTGTTATTGGCCAGACAATTTTCCACCGTGCAATGCAGCCCCACGGAAATGCCCGAGCTGCCATTGTTGTTGGCCACGCAACCGCTGACCACGGCGTTGGTGCTGGTGCGGATGCCCACGACGCCGTTACTGAACGTCATGCAGTTCTGGATGCGCGCGCTCGACTCACAGCCGATGCCGTAAGCGCCGTTGCCATCCGCCTGACAATCGCGAATTATTCCATCCCCAGACAGTTCAAAGCCGTTGCTGATGTTGTCCCGCGCGACGCAGTGCTCGACCAAGCCGCCTTGAAGCTCGAGGCCGTGGGAACCGTTGCCGGTGAAAGTGCAGTTTCTCGCCGTGGCCGCGCGCGTCATGATGCCGCGTCCGCTAAAGCCGATGCCGTTGTTCAAGATGACGAGATTTTCAAAAAGCAATTCGCGCGGGGAACCAGCGGTAGACGCATCCACGCCGAAGCCGGAGCAGTTGCGGATCGTTCCATTGACCACTTGAATGTTGGTATAGGTGCCGCTGATGTAAACTCCGGTAGCAGCGCCGGAAATCGTGAAGCCACTCAAATCCAGGCGCACATCGTTGGCCGCAATCATAACTCCATAGGTGCTGGACCCGAGATTGGTCGTCAAATAATAAGAACCGGAGTTGTTGATGATGAAGCCGGCAGCGGAGATCGGCGTGCGCGGCTCGATCTGCGCGAGTGACTTCATCGTTGGTGCGGGCGTTCCGGGCGGTGTGAGATTACCTTGGGCGTGAAGCATTGCCGGTTGGAAACATAATGTCGCGAGCAACACCGTGATGATTTTTAATTTAGATGCCATAATTTTCCTTAGGGATTTTAAGTTGGATTCGCTTTGAATCTGGCATTGGTTTATGCAAAAGGCAACGATTTCTGCCGTCAGAATCGTTCTTTCGGCTCGCAACTTTCCCGACCAACGGATTAGCGATAAGGGCTCAATCGTAAACGAATTGCGGAAAGCCAAATTGGGTGAAGCAAGAAATGATTTCCGAGTAACATTTCAAAGGCGATTACGTATAGTGAATTATGCAAAGAAAATGGATGCTGCTGGTTTTGTTTTTGGCCGTATTGAATTCATTCATGTGTGTCGCGGCCGTGAATGATTTGCCGCCAATGGAGTTCGCGGTGGACGGCGTGCAGCGCACGGCGCTGGTGCATGTGCCGTCGTCAGCGAGGAGCGCGGACACACCCGTCGTGTTCGTATTTCACGGCCACGGCGGTAGTTCTAGGCAGGTCGCTAAAAGTTTCGCGATGGAAATACAATGGCCGGAGGCGATCGTCGTTTATATGCAAGGTTTGAACACGGTGGGCCAAATCACCGATCCGCAGGGAACGCGCGCGGGTTGGCAGGCGGCCGTCGGTGATCAGGGCGACCGCGATTTAAAGTTTTTCGACACCGTGCTCGCTCGCCTCAAACAAGATTATAAGGTGGATTCAAAACGCATTTACGCCACGGGACATTCCAACGGCGGCAGCTTCACTTACTTGCTCTGGCTCGCCCGTGGCGACGTCTTTGCGGCGGTCGCTCCGTCTGCGGCGGCGGCAAAATATGCCCGTCAGCTCACCCCTAAGCCCGCGATGATTCTCGGCGGCGAAAACGATCCGCTCGTAAAATTCTCTTGGCAGAAACTCACCATGCAATCCGTCCGGGAGCTGAACGGCTGCTCGCTGAAAGGTGAGGCGTGGGCTCCTCAATGCACGCTGTATCCATCAACGCGCGGCACGCCGGTAGTCACCTTCATTTTTCCCGGCGGACATCAGTTCAACCCCGCTGCCCCGGCGCTGATCGCGAAATTTTTCAAAGAACATCCAAGCGGAGCGGTCAATCCACCGGCGGCGGCGAACAAATAAATACCGCATTCGGTAAAATGCCGAATTGCAAGTGTCGCCGGAAAAATTTATTTTGACGGGGTGAAACACTCTGGAAAAGCTGCGCAATCGGCGCTCACAATGATTGGTCTGTCGGGAACTGCCGTGCTGGTGCTGCTGGCGGTGGCATTTCTCGGCAAAGTCATCGGCGCATGCGTCTTCGGTTTTGCCACCGTCTTGTTCGTGCTCTGGGGATTGTTCGTCATCTTCACGTTTTATTTTTTCCGCGACCCCGACCCGCAAACGCCCGCCGCTGCCGGACTCGTCATCGCGCCCGGCCACGGCAAAGTGGATACGATTGACACCACGAACGAGCCGGATTTCATGGGCGGCGAATGTCAGCGCCTCTCCATTTTTCTTTCGGTGTTCGATGTTCACGTTCAAAACTCACCGGTCACCGGACGCATCGCCTATTTCAAACATTCGCCCGGCCAATATCTCAACGCCATGCGCGCCGACTCCGCCAAGTTCAATGAAAATGTTTATCTCGGCATTGAGTCCATCGAGCCGCGCGGACAAAAAATCGGCGTGCGCCTCATCGCGGGATTGATCGCGCGCCGCATCGTTCCGTGGGTGGCGCAAAACGAACCCGTGCAACGCGGCGAACGTATCAGCCTGATCCAATTCGGTTCGCGCGTGGACATCTATTTGCCCAAACACGCGCAGGTGAAAGTCAAGCTGGGCGACCGCGTGGTGGGTGGTGAAAGCATTTTGGCAACTTTGGAATGAGCGAACCAGCCACCAATCCCGGCACCGAGCCAAAGCTGAAAATTTATTTTCTGCCGAATCTGCTGACTGCGGGAAATCTGTTTTGCGGCTTCGTGGCGCTCACAAAAATTGTGGGTGCCGATCTCACGCCCGACCCGGCCGGTGCCATGGATTGGCTGCCCATCAAGCAAGCGCTCGCTTTCATTTTGCTCGCCTGCATTTTTGATTTATTCGATGGCCACGTCGCGCGCATGGGCGGACACGAAAGTCCTTTCGGACGCGAATTCGATTCGCTCGCCGACCTCGTTTCGTTTGGGGTGGCGCCGGCATTTCTCGTGCATCGGGTCGTATTGCGCGATGTCCTGCCCCCGGATTACGCAGAACTGGGCTGGTTCATCGCTTCCATTTATTTGATCTGCGGTGCTTTCCGGCTCGCCCGTTTCAATTGTCTTTCCGCGATGAATCTTCCCGGGGCCGGAAAAGATTTTCTGGGTTTTCCAATTCCCTCAGCGGCCGGCCTCGTCGCTTCGCTGACCCTGTTTATCATCAAGCTAAATGAGAAGGAAAAAAACCTTGGTCATTGGGGTTATCTATTGCCGGTGGTGCTGCTGTTTTTGTCCGCGATGATGGTGAGCGAAGTGAAATATCCCAGCTTCAAATCGCTTGGCGTCCGCTCAACGACGACGTTTCTAAAAGTCATCGTCGCCGCGCTTTTTGTCGGGTCGCTGCTGATCTTGCGTGAGAAAATTTTGTATTACGTCCTGCCCCTGTTCTTCACGGCATACTTGATTTATGGCTTTGTCCGCCCGCACATTTCGCGCGCGTGGCGGCGGGAAATTGAGGATGAGGACGAGCCGGAATGATACTCGACCACCCAGTATTATTTGCGGCTGTGGCTGGCTTTGTTTTCGGGAACGCCTTCTGCTGGCTACCCGGCCCCATCAACCTGACCATTCTGAACGAGGGGGCGCGACGCGGTTTCCTCTGGGCTTTTATGATCGGTCTGGGCGCGGCGGTGATGGATGTCATCTACTGCGCAATTTCCTTTACCGGCTTCACGCAATTTTTTGATCACGGCATGGTCAAGGCCACGATGCAGGTAGCGAGCTTTGTTTTCCTCCTCTATCTAGGCTTGAAATTTCTGCTGGCCAAAACGGTCAACGTGCCCAATAAACTCGACGCGGCCTCGGAAAAATTGGGCGCGAAACTGGCGGAGAAAATCCATCCGCATTCCGCTTTCGCTACGGGCTTCATGCGCGTCGCGGCGAACCTTGGTGTGCTCGCGGCCTGGTTAGTGCTCGCGGCCACGCTGATGTCGCACGACTGGGTGGATGATTCGCAGGCGGCGCGCGCCGCTTGTGTCGGCGGGGTCTTTGTCGGAACCGTGCTGTGGTTTTTTATTTTAAGTTTCGCGGTTTCGCGCGGTCACGGAAAGTTCAGCGAGAAAACCTTGTTGCGCCTGCAACACGTCTCCGGCTTGTGCCTGCTGTTGACGGCCGTTTTTGAAGGCGTGCAAATCGCGTGGCATCTCAACAAACATCAATTTTAAATCATTATATGCTAAAAGCTGGAATCGTCGGACTCCCCAACGTGGGCAAATCAACTCTCTTCAATGCCGTCACCCGCACGCGCAAAGCGGAGGCGGCCAACTATCCGTTCTGCACCATTGACCCGAACATCGGCATCGTCACTGTGCCGGATGCGCGCCTCGCCGTGCTGAAGGACATCGCCAAAACGCAAATCACCATTCCGGCGGCGATCGAATTCGTGGACATCGCCGGCCTCGTCAAAGGCGCGTCGCAGGGCGAAGGTTTGGGCAATAAATTTCTCACGCACATTCGCGAAGTGGACGCCATCATGCAAGTCGTCCGCTGCTTCGAGGACGCCGACATCCATCACGTTGCGGGCAATGTTGATCCCATTCGCGACATCGAAACGATCACGACGGAACTGGTGCTTTCCGATTTGGAAGCCGTGCAAAAACGACTCGCCAGCGTGGCCAAAGATGCGAAACGCGGCGACAAAGAAGCGCTCGCGCAGGAAAGTATTTTAAAGAAAATTGAGCCGCACTTGAACGCCGGTAAACCCGCGCTAACACTCGAACTCGCGCCCGAGGAAAAAGTTATTTCGCGCCTCTTCTGGTTGATGACCGACAAGCCCACAATTTTCGCGTGCAACGTGAAGGAAAGCGATCTCGCCACTGCCGAGACGAATCCGCACGTCTTGAAAGTTCGCGAATATGCGAAGAATCATTTCGCATGCGAGGCCGTCGTCATCAGCGCCCAGATCGAAAGCGATTTGATTGATTTGTCTGAGGAAGAAGCCACGGCGTTTCTCAAAGAACTCGGCGTGAACGAATCTGGCGTCGGCGCCCTCATCCGCGCGACCTATCATCTGCTCGGCCTGCGGACGTATTTCACAGCGGGCGAAAAAGAAGTCCGCGCGTGGACGATCCACAACGGCGACACCGCGCCGAAAGCGGCCGGCGTCATTCACTCCGATTTTGAACGTGGCTTCATCAAGGCCGAAACCGTCGCCTACGATGCGTTGGTAAAATGCGGTTCCGTCGCCGCCGCGCGCGAAAAAGGACTCTACCGCATGGAAGGCAAGGAATACGTCGTGAAAGACGGCGACGTGCTGCTGTTCAAATTTAATGTGTAAAAGGTCGTGAAAGTGTTAGGTGGTGGCGGTTTTCGCGCTGCGAAAACCAGCTGGGTAGAACTCCTCGCGCTGCGAGGAGTAGCGCCGCTTGC
>JANYFN010000278.1 GCA_025362675.1 Limisphaerales bacterium
TCAACCTGCGCCTGCTTGAACTGGAAAAAATGGTGACCAAGTCAGGAAATCAAAATTTGAAATGAGCCACGCCGCCATCATCGCTGAAAACATCGGCAAAAAATATCTGCTGCAACACCAACAGACGGGGCGTAATTACAAGGCGTTGCGAGATGTAATCGCTGGGAAAGCGAAGTCGCTGGTAACCATTGGCCGCGAAAGCAACCGGCCGCCGGTCGAAGAATTCTGGGCGTTGAAAGACGTTTCGTTTGAAATCAAACACGGCGATGTCGTTGGTATCGTTGGGCGAAACGGCGCGGGGAAAAGCACGTTGCTGAAATTACTGAGCCGCATCACCGAGCCGACGACCGGCAGAATCCGGCTGCGCGGACGCGTGGCCAGCTTGCTAGAAGTCGGCACGGGCTTTCACCCCGAACTGACCGGGCGCGAAAATATTTTTCTCAACGGTGCAATTCTCGGGATGAGCAAGGCCGAGATCACGCGTAAGTTCGACGAGATCGTGGCGTTCGCCGAAGTGGAGCGGTTTCTTGATACGCCGGTAAAACGTTATTCCAGCGGCATGTATGTGCGCCTCGCCTTCGCGGTCGCCGCGCACTTGGAACCGGAAATATTGATCGTGGACGAAGTGCTGGCGGTCGGCGATGCGTCGTTCCAAAAAAAGTGTCTCGGCAAGATGCAGGATGTCAGCAAGGGCGGTCGCACAGTTTTATTTGTGAGCCACAACATGGGCGCGGTCACCACGCTTTGCCGCACGGGCATCTGGATGCAGCAGGGCCGGCTGATCAAGAGCGGCCCCGCCCGGCAAATTGTGGATGAATATCTCACCACGAATGCCAGCTCGCAAACCACGGTCATGGATTTGGGCAGCCTGCCGCGTCTGGGCGATTTTGGCCACAAATTTAAAATTGAAAAACTCGAGTGGCTTTCCGGCTTGCCGCTGCAACACGGCGAAACGATCTCCGCCCGGATTCATTTTTGGACGACGGACGAGGTGGAGGATGTGGCCATTGGCATTGGTTTTTCGACGCTCGAAGGGGTGCGTTTGCTAACTGTCGAGACTGATTTTCAAGACGGTCACCGGCCGGCCCTCAAAAAAAATTCCACGGGCTATGTGGATCTGGTGCTGGCCGATTTGCCGCTCGCGCCCGGACTTTACAGTTTGGATATCGGCGCGCGTTCCGGCGATAGTTTTGCGTTGGATTATTTGCCAAACTTTACGCAAGCCGAAATCGCGATGGGACTGAAGACGCCCGGCTATATCGCCCGCCAAGGCGCTGGCGTGCGCATCCCCAGCGACTGGCAGTGGCATTTTTTGCCCCATTCCTGAAAATAAAATGAGTTCGCATCCTAATAAAAACAGAAGTTTTATTGCTCCGTTCAAGCGCGTGGCGAAAAAAATTCTCCGGCGCAACCCTCCCACTTATGCCAGCGAAACCTCCAAATGCCGCGCCCGACTGCTGCCATTCTGCACTGGCTATGGCGTGGATCTCGGTTTTGGCGGCGACCCGATTTCGCCCCAAGCCATCCGCGTGGACAGCCCGCGTCCGTATGCCGAGACTGGTGCCTACGCCGTGCAACTGGGCGGCGACGCCACGAAGTTGCACTGGTTTCGCGACGGCGTGCTGGACTACATTTATTCCTCGCACCTGCTCGAAGATTTTCCCGACACCGAAAGCGTGCTGCGCGAATGGCTGCGCGTGCTCAAACCCGGCGGCAACCTGATTATTTTCTGCCCGGACGAACCAATTTACCGCGCGCATTGTCAGCGCACCGGCCAGATGTATAACGAAAATCACAAACACGCGGATTTCTCGCTGCAAAAAATTAAGCACGACCTTCAACGAATCGGAGGCGTAAAATTCATCCACGAAAATCCGTTGGTAGATATTTATTCCTGGGAACTCGTGGCTCAAAAAATCTCCTAATAAACATGATTGCCAAAATTCTTTCCAAACTCGCCGGGAAATTTCCCAAACTGCGCTCGCGCGAATTTTTCGTCGAGACCTTTGATTTTCAGTCCGGCCTCGGTGATTCGGCGTGGCTGCTCTACGGCCTGGCGCGCTCCATCAAGCCGAAAGTGTGTGTTGAAATCGGCTCGGCACGCGGCAAGTCCGCCTGCGCCGTCGGTCTCGCGCTCCGCCGCAACGGCGGCGGCAAACTTTATGCCATTGACCCGCACAGCGTCACCACTTGGAACGATAAGAACTCGGTGGATTCTTTCGCCATCATCAACGCCCATTTGAAAAAAGCGGGGCTGACTGAGTGGGTTGAAATCGTCCGTAAAACTTCCGGCGACGCCGCGCAAGGCTGGACCAAAAAAATTGATCTCATCTTCATCGATGGCGATCACAGCTACGAGGGCGTGAAGGCGGACTGGGATTTATTTCTGCCACACCTGAGCGAATTTGGCGTCGTCGTATTTCACGACACTCTCTGGGATTTGAAACCTGACGGCATCCATAATCGGGCCGATATGGGCGTGCCGCGTTTCGTGGAGGAACTGCGCGCGGCGGGCTATCCCGTTATCACGATCGACCAAAATTTCGGCGTGTCGCTGGTGCAGCCGCGTCTCGGCGGCGTAAAATTGCGTTGAATTTTTCCCCGCGTCGCAGGATGATTTCTATTGATGGCTGAAGGCACAAGCATTCCTGGGAAACTGGCTGCCCCCTTGTTCGGACTCGCAAATCGCGTTCGGCTGGGATTTCCCGGCTATTATTTCCAAGGCACTGGCGGGATCGGCGATGACTTGATGTGCACCACGGTGTTCCGGGAATTAAAAAAACGCAGCTCCCGCCGCATCGCGATGGCCACGCAACACCCCGATCTATTCGAGAAAAATCCCGATGTGGATCATCTCATCTTCCATCCGCATTCCCGCACGGCTCGCTGGCTCCGAAAAGGGTTGCCCCTAAAACGACTCGGCTACGCTGAATACGATCCCGTGCGCGATGCCGACGAGCCACCGGCGGAGAACGTGCTCATCAAACTTCTGCGGCTGGCCCGCGTGACCGGCGATGTGGAATTGCGACCGTATGTTTTTCTGACCGAGAAGGAATTGACCGCCGGCAAACTCGCGCGGGAACAGATCGTCATGCAATCCTCAGGCATGTCCGCGCCCTATCCCATGCGGAATAAGGAGTGGTATCCCGACCGCTTTCAGACCGTCTGCGCCGAATTATCTGCCGACGTGCAAATCATCCAGATCGGTTCCGTGAAAGATCCCAAACTGGAAAGTGCGCTGGATTTACGCGGTAAAACTTCCCTGCGCCAGTCCGCCGCCCTGCTCGCCAATTCGCTAGTATTCATTGGGCTGGTCGGAGGCCTCATGCACCTCGCGCGCGCGGTGGATTGCCGCAGCGTCATTGTTTATGGTGGCCGTGAAAAACCGACACAGACTGGCTACGTCGCCAATAAAAACCTTTATTCCCAGGTCCGCTGCGCGCCGTGCTGGCTGCGTAATCCGTGCGACTTCGACCGCAAATGCATGGACATGATCACCACCGACCAAGTGGTTGCCGCGGCTGCTGAACAGATTTCCAAATACGGCACGCTGCTCGAAGTGCAAACCGCGCAATTATGAAACTTGAAACCTGAAATTCCCAAAGCCGCGTTTTTTTTCAGGTCTCCGGTTTCAGGTTTCGGTTTCGGTTTCCAATTTCAAACTTCGTTCAATTTTGTCCACCATCGCCTCCAGCGTGTGTTTGCTGCGGACTTCCAGTCGGGCGTTAAAAGAAATTTTTGGAAACAATTCACGGTCGGCACCCAACTCGCGGATCGCGCGGGCGCAATCGGCCGCATCACCCGCCGCGAACGTCATCGCCGTTTCACGATTGCGAAATAATTCCCCACTGCCGCCAGTCGTCGTGCCGATGACAGCGAGGCCGCTCGCGATGGCCTCCAGCGGCGTAATCGCAAACGGCTCGTCCCATTCCGATGGAAAAATCAGCGCGTCGTGTTCCGCGTAAACGCGCGACAGTTCGGCGCGCGGAATTTTCCCAAGAAAATTGACTCGCCGCACCAGACCAAGCTGCGCGGGCATTTCACGTAATTTTTTCTCGTAGTCTGGATGCAGCCCGCCGCCCGCGAGCGACAGCGTGAGTTCGGAAAATCCTTTTTCCTTCGCCAGCAAACCCAGCGCCGCAATAGCGGTATGGATGCCTTTTTGCGGAATCATTTGCCCGACGTAGAGCAATTTTTTCACCGGCCAGCGTTCGCGTGGTGCCGCAGTGAACTCTGCTGGTTCAATGCCCCAATGCGCCACGACGGAATTTTTAGGTGCAAATGCGATCCCATGTTTCACGGCCTCTTGCCGGATAAAATCGCTGCAAAAATGACACGTCCGGTTTTCGACCACCGGCCAGCCGCGCACGAGAAAACTGTTGCCGAACAATGCGCGGATAACTGCCGCAACCGCTCCGCGTTTTTCCCCCTCGCCCCTCGGATGGGAGCGTGCCGGGGTGAGGGGTTCAGAGGTTTTCCCCGCCGCGTTCAAGAGCCAGGCACCCACCCGCCACCAGACAAAATTCGTATCCGACAAGAAAAACGCCATGCGACACCCGTGCCAATACGCCGCAAATGGCAGCCACTGCGACAGCCCAGCTTGGTTCCAAAAATAGACCACGTCCGGCGAAAATAATTTCACGGACTGCATGAGCTTGGCGCACTCGGCTTTTTTGTTATGCGGCGAATCTGTGGCTTGGCCATTGAATTGCAACACGCGCGCAACGTCTTTTTCATCCGGCGGATTCTCCGTTTTTCCGTTCCGAAAATTGCTCGTCAACACCTGCACGGCATGGCCGCGCGCCCGAAGTTTTTCCACGACATCCCGACAGCCCAATTCGTAGCCGCCCACGTGCTGCGGCGGGTAAAGATTGGTGACGATGAGAATTCTCATTTCGTCGCTCCGAGCTGTGCCAGACACGCGGACAGAACTTTTTCCACTGGCAACGTTTTCATGCACTGGATGTCGTGCGGACAGCCGGTGACCCAATCAATACGCGGGCGCCGATGATAACAGCCCTGACATTCCACGGCGCTCACCACAAACTGTTTGCGCACAGTTTCTGCGTAGAAAAATTGCGGCGAAGTCGGCCCCCAGACGCTCACCGCCGGCGTGCGCGCGCTCGCGGCCAAGTGCAGCAATCCTGAATCAATGCCGATGAATAATTTTGCCTGCGAAATCGCCGCGAGGCATTCCTCAATGGACAATTCATCCACGAACGAGGCCGTGCCGGGAATCGTTTCCACCGCCACTTTTCCAAAGTTCATGTATCGTCCCACGCCGAGTTGCGCGATGCTCGTGAAGCCACGCGCGCGCAGTTCGGAAACGAGTTTGGTCCAATGTTCCAAAGGCCATTCCTTGATCGTCCAACTCGGGCCAGGATGAATGAGCACGAGTTTTTCGCCATTGAGATTTTTTTTAGCGAGCAACGTTTTCACCTGCTCCTGCGCGCCG
>JANYFN010000280.1 GCA_025362675.1 Limisphaerales bacterium
ACGGAGGCTTGAGGCAAATTGCATTGCCCCACGCACGTTTCTGCATATCCTTCTAGGCTGAAAATCATTTGAAATGAGCAACACAATTTCCAGCAGCGCCATCCCTTCGATTCCTCCGGGCGTCACTCTCACCACGCTTGAAAACGGCCTGACCATCATCGTGCGCGAAGATCACAATGCGCCGGTCGTCTCCGCGCAAGCGTGGTGCGGCGCGGGCAGCATCCACGAAGGCCGCTGGCTCGGCGCGGGATTGTCGCACGTCTTGGAACACATGTTGTTCAAAGGCACGACGACGCGGCCCGGCAGCCGCATTGATCAGGAAGTGCAGGAGGCAGGCGGTTACATGAACGCCTACACGAGTTTTGATCGCACGGTGTATCACATTGACGTGCCGAACACGGGCGCGGTGAAGGCGATTGATATTTTGTGCGACATCATGCAAAACGCGTCGCTGCCGCCGGAGGATCTGGCGAAGGAACTCGATGTCATCCGCCGCGAAATGGACATGGGCCAGGACGATCCGGGCCGCCGCGCGAGCCGCCGCCTGTTTGAAGTGGCTTACACGAAAAGCCCGTATCGCTTCACGATCATTGGCTATCTCGATATCTTCAACGAACTCAAGCCGGAGAATATCCGCGACTACTACACAGAAAAATACGCGCCGAACAATGTGTTCTACGTCGTCGCGGGCGATGTGAAAAACGCCGACGTGGTCGCGCAAATCAAAGCCGCCTACTCCAAAACAAAATCACGTGCGATGCCACCCGTGATCGTGCCGCTCGAACCGAAACAAACCGGCGAACGCACCATCATTGAGGAAGCCGTGATCGAACTCGGTCACGTTCATTTCGCTTGGCATATTCCTGAATTGCGGCACGCGGATATTCCCGTGCTCGACGTGCTCGCGGTGTTGCTCGGCAGCGGACGCAGCTCGCGTCTCTTCCAGCAAGTGCGCGAGCAGCAAGGCGTCGTGCATCATGTGGACGCGTGGACTTACAGTCCCGGCTTGCCCGGACTCTTCGGCGTGAGCGCGGTTATTGACGGTGATAAATTTGAGAGCGCCCGCGACGCGATTCTCGCTGAGATCGAAAAAGTGAAATTGAATTCCGTTTCCGCCGACGAATTGAAAAAGGCGGTGAAGCAGTTTATTTCCGCCACGTTGTCGGCGCGCAAAACGATGGAAGGCCAGGCGCAAAATCTCGGCGGCAACTGGCTCGCAGCGAATGACCTGAATTTCTCCGAACGCTATCTCGCCGCCGTAAAAAACGTGACGACTGATGATGTTCAGCGCGTGGCGAATACGTATCTTTCGCCTGAAAACAGGACGCTTTACGCGTTGTTGCCGGAGGGAACCTCGCCCAAATTAAAAGCAAATGTCGAGTCGAACACCGAGCATCCGATCCAGAAAATTGAATTTGCGAACGGTTTGACATTGCTCGTGAAAGAAGATGCGCGGCTACCGTTCGTGGAATTTCGCGCCGTGTTTCAAGGCGGTGTGCTGGCCGAAACTGAAGCGAATAACGGCAGCACGTCGCTGCTCGCCAAGCTGCTGATCAAGGGAACGACCACGCGTAACGCGGAACAGATTGCCACGGAGATCGAATCCGTCGGCGGCCACATTGACAGCTACGGCGGCAACCAAAGTTTTGGCGTGAACGCGGAAGTGTTGAGCGAAGATTTTTCGATCGGCCTGAATCTCATCGCGGATGTTTTGCTGAACCCAATTTTTCCGTCCGATGAATTGGAACGCGAACGCGAAGTTCAAATCGCCGGCATCCAATCGCGCCGCGATGATCTGCTCAAAAGCGCGAGTCTGGCCATGCGGCGGGCGCTCTTTGGGGCGAGCAGTTTTGGTCTCGACCCCAGCGGCAGCGAGGCGAGCGTGGAAAAAATTTCCGTCGCGGATTTGAAAAATTTTCACCAAAAACTCACCGTGCCGAATAATTGTGTGATGGCGATTTTTGGCGATGTGAAAGTTGCCGCCGTAAAAGCCGCCGTGGAAAAGGCGTTTGGCGGCTGGAAACAAAACGCGTTGCAACCTTCAACCTTCAACTTTCAACCTTCAACCGCGCCGCAGCGCGTCACCGAGACGCGCGATAAAAAACAGGCCGTCATCGTCATCGGTTTTCCGGGCACGACGATATTTGACGAAGATCGTTACGCGCTAGAACTCTTGCAGGAATGTTGCAGCGACCTCGGATCGCGTTTGTTTTTGCGGATTCGCGAGCAGTTGGGCTTGGCGTATTACGTCGGCGCGCAGACGCTGTGTGGCGTGGCTCCCGGCTACTTTGCATTTTACACCGGCACGGAACCGGCGAAGGCGGAGCTGGTGGAAAAAGAATTATTGAAGGAAGCCGAATTGCTTCGCACCGAAGGTTTGACGGCGGAGGAATTGAAGCGTGCGAAGGCTAAAATCATTGGCGGCAAAAAAATTTCCCGCGCCGATCTCGGCCATCTCGCCACGACGAGTGCGCTGGATGAACTTTATGGCATCGGCTGGCAGCGCAGCGAATTGGATGACGCAAAATACGAGGCGGTGACACTGGAGCAGATCAAAACCGTCGCCCAAAAATATTTGAAACCGGAGACAGCGGTCGTCGCGGTGGTGAAACCTGCTGAGAAATAAAACTATTCGCAAAACCGCCGCAGCACCCGGTTCACAAAACCGAGGTGGGAAATGGACACGGCCTGGTCGAGGTCTTTTTGTTCTTCCACCTCAATTTTTTCCAGCACCGAACCATACTTGGCCGCGTCGTCATTGAGGTCGGCCTTCCAGCCGTCCACCACTTCCTCGACTTTTTTCAATTCCTCCTTGTCCATCCAGATACCGTCGCAGTTCGTGCATTTGTGCAAAATAATTCCGGTCGTGTCGCCGTAGTTGAAATGCTCCATCGGCGCATTCGTGCAGACCGGACAGTTCAATTCATCGTGGTCGTCTTTTTCAGCAGTAAAAATTTCTTTGTTCACCGCGTCCAGCGAGTCGATTTCCGCCGTCGTGAAAACTTCATCGTGATGCTCGACGATTTTTTCCAGCTCGCCGGCAAACAGCCATTCGCCCTGGCAATCGGGGCAGGCTTCAATAGTCACACCGTCAAGCACGGTTTCAACGAGGGTGGCACTGCATCGGGGGCAATTCATATTTTTGAATTACAAAATTTAGACCGAACCGCTTTGCTTTACAAAACTATTTCGTAATCGTTTCCAATCCAACGATGCGTCGGATAAAGTTACTGTCATGCAAAAAATCGTCGCGCTACTGGCCCTGCTCGCCACCCTGCCGTTTCACGCATTTTGCGCGGATGCGGCCTACAAACAGGTTCTCATTTCCACCGGCACGAATTTTGTGCGCGTGCGTCTGCCGCTGACGGATGTGACGGGCAAGGTGCGCGTGAAGGAAAAATCGGCGGACGGTTTCGGCATTCCCATCGCGCCGAGCAAGACGGTGCTCGGCAAAAAACATTTTCTCGAATGGCAGATCGGCTACGACACGCCGAACGTGAATGATCCGACAGTTGTTAAAAAAATAATGTTTACGCGCAAGGGCGAGACGAAATATGGCCATGAACTTTCCAGAATAATTTTTGAATCAGTGCGGCTGGGTTTATTGTCCACGAACGATATTTTGGCTGAGATCAAAGTGCTCGAAAATATTCCAGCGACGGAGTTTGAGGAGAGTCAACCGGTGTCGGTGGACACCGAAACTAATAATTCTTCCGGCGGTTTTCAACGCGCGGTGCAGCGCGTGCCGCAGTTCACGAAAACCTCACCACATGGTTCGGTGCAAATCCAGTTGAAACAAAAACAGCGCGCGGTGGGCTATCAGGCGATGGTCTATGTGTGCTTGCCGCTGACGGAGATTCTGACGCTGGACGGCGAGCCGCGCAAGGCGGGTCGCGCTAAAACGAAAGAGACGGTTTACTACGATTTCACCAATGAAAATGCGGGGTTACTGCGGGACATCCTGCGCGCATTCGGGCTGGCTTCAGCACAGCATAACGAAGATATGCGAACGATTTTGAAGTTGGTTTTGGAACACGCCGCAGACTGAACCCTGATTGCGAAACTGCCAGCTGCGCCGAGTCGCAATTTTAAATTATCTCCGGAGCACAGAAATAATCCAATCCGACGAGACAGACATCGTCCTCAAATTCGCCGTTGTTGGCGAAGCCGCGAATGACCTGGATCAGTTCATCGAAGAGAATTGACGGCGGATGTTTCAATAAACTTTTCACATCCAACATCAAGCGTTGTTGGGTATAAAGTTCCTCGTTCTGGCCTTGCACTTCGTAAAGACCGTCCGTGAAAAGCATCAGAAAATCGCCCGGCACCATGCTGGCCTCGCTCGTTTCGTAGGTCGGATCTTCAAAGAGTCCGAGCGCGGGCTGACTTTTGCCGCCGCCGTTCGCCAGCGGTTCAATGTGGTTTAGGGCACGGCGCACCAGCAGGGGGCGCGGATGACCGGCATTGGCAAAACGCAGCGTGCCCGCTTTGCAATCGGCCAGAACATAAAAGGCCGTGGTCAGGATCGGCGTGCCGGTGTTCTTCAGAATGTTGCACAAATCGAAATTCAATTTGCGTAGAAATTCGCCCGGCGAGCGCGCGAGCGGTTTTAACTCTTCACCCAGCGCGCGAATCATAGCGGCCACCAGCGCGGCGCGAACGCCATGGCCGGTGACGTCACAGATCAGGATGGCCGCCTCGGTGTCAGACAACTGCGTCACGGAAAAAAAGTCGCCGCTGACGGACTCGGCGGCCTCGTAAAGATGGACGAACTGAAAAGCGCTGGCTGCGGCCGAGGCACTCGGAGGAAACGATGGATACTGTTGCGGCAGCATGGCGAGCTGGATTTCGCGGGCGGTGCGCAGGTTCTCCTCCATGACCGCATTTTTCTTCCGTAACTCCTCACGGCTACGGGCGAGCTCCGCAGTGGTGCGCCGGATTTGTTCATCAATGCGTTTTTTTTCCGTGATGTCCCAGAACATTCCTTGCACGCCGATCACCGCGCCCGACTCGTCGCGGAGCGGGGTTTTGATAACGTGATGATACATTTTTTCGGAAGCACCCAACGGCTGGGTCTCCTCGATGATCTCCACCGTGTCGCCGCTGGACATGATTTTCAGATCATCGTGCCAATATTTTTCGGCGGCTTCCTTGGGATAAAGGTCGAAGTCCGACCTGCCGATCAACTCCTCAGATTTGACATTGTGGTATTTGCAATATGTCCGGTTGGCGAAAGTAAAACGCCCTTGTAAATCGCGGCGAAACACTCCCTGCGGCATCGTTTCAACCAGTGAATGATACAATGATTCCGAGAGGCGCAAGGCTTCGCCCATTTGCCGCCGGTGCGTGATGTCCTCGACGGTGCCTTCGTAGTAAAGCAATCTTCCCTGGGCGTCGCGCACGGCGCGGCAATTTTCTGCGATCCAAATAATGCTGCCGTCCTTGCGGTAGATGCGCGACTCGAAGCCGCTCAAGGTATCGTTCTCCTGCATCAGCCGCATGAATTCTTCGCGGCGGCCAGGTTCGACATAGAGCCGACTGGCGATGTCTTTGATGTTGGCCATCAAATCCACCGGCGAGTCGTAACCATAAATCCGGGCGAGCGCAGGATTCGCCAGTTGATAGTGGCCATCCACCGTCGTGCGAAAAACTCCTTCGACGAGATGATCCACGAGGCTGCTGTAATTATTTTTTTCCTCAATCAACGACAAGCGTTCCAGATTTCTCGCAATAGAACAGGCCAAAGCATGACGCAGCGCGACCGGGGAAAGTTCAGAGTAACCGAGGTATTCCTGAGCGCCACTGAACACCGCTTCGGCCAGAAAACTTTCTTCATCGGGACCAATCACGATGATGGGCTGACGCGAAACTTTGGTGGCCAGCTGCGTGATTTGAAAAACGGCGGCGGCGTTGGCGTGCGGAATACCGAACAGCAACGCATCGAAAACATTGGAGGCGAGCAGCGCCAGCCCCGCTTCCACCGAAGGCTCGCAAATCACATCGGCGATGTTCGAGGCCGTCGAAAGCATTTCAGCGACGCGACGCGAAAGCGCGTCATCGCCGCTGATCAATAAAATTTTTAAAGGTCCGTTTTCCATCTGCCGACAGATTGGAAAATACAGGTTCGTGGACGGCGCGCAAGCGTGTTGCGCACCAAGTGCCCGGAGTCAAAAAACGGCGAAAAAAAATTGTGGGCATTTCCCCTTGGTGAATCTAGCCTGCAACCATGTTTCGACCGTGCATTGACCTGCATGAAGGCAAAGTAAAACAAATCGTCGGCGGCACGCTGGGCGACGCCGGCTTGCGCACTAATTTCGTCTCGGAAAAATCCGCCGCGTGGTTCGCCGAGCTTTATCGGCGCGACCAGTTGCGTGGCGGGCACGTGATCATGCTCGGCATCGGCAATGAAATCGAGGCGCGCGCGGCGTTGCAGGCTTTCCCCGGCGGACTCCAAATCGGCGGCGGCATCAATTCGGCGAACGCGCGCGACTGGCTTCATGCCGGCGCGTCGCACGTCATCGTCACCAGTTGGGTTTTTCGCGATGGCCACGTTGATTGGTCGCGCTTGCACGAACTTGTCAAAACCATTGGCAAAGAAAAATTGGTGCTCGATCTCAGTTGTCGCAAACGCGGCGAGAAATATTTTGTCGTCACCGACCGTTGGCAAAAGTTCACCGAGCTGGAAGTGAACGCAGAAACGCTGGCGAAATTTTCTGAACACTGCGATGAATTTTTAATCCACGCCGTGGATGTCGAAGGCTTGTGCCGGGGCATTGATAGTGAACTGGTCGTAAAACTTGGCGAGTGGACACCCCTCCCAACAACGTATGCCGGCGGCGCAAATTCATTGGCCGACCTGAAATCGGTGACGAAACTCAGTGCTGGAAAAATCGACCTCACCATCGGTTCCGCGCTGGACATCTTCGGCGGTCACGGCGTGACGTATGCCGACTGCGTGGCCTATAATCGTAGTCGGGAATAAATACGCCACCACGAGCCTATCGCCATGCCGCCAAAAACATTTATGCTCATCGCGGGCGAAGCGAGCGGGGATTTGCTCGCGGCGGAACTCGTTTCCGCGCTGCGCGGCAATTTGCCCGCCGCAAAATTTTTCGGCGCGGGCGGCGCAAAAATGTCTGATGCCGGCGTGGAACTGGCGTTTGATCTGACTCAACATTCCGTCATCGGCATCACGGATGTCCTGAAAAAAATCCTTAAATTCCGCGAATTGTTTAACCAATTACTCGCGCTCGCCATCGAACGCCAACCGGACGTCATCATCGGCGTGGATTATGGCGGATTCAATTTGCGCTTCGGGCAGGCGGTAAAAAAACATGTTCGTGACAATCCGTTTTCCAAATGGAATCCCAAAATCGTCCAATTCGTTTCGCCCCAAGTCTGGGCGTCGCGACCGGGCCGCGCCAAAAAACTGGCGGCGGATTATGATTTGCTTCTGAGCATTTTCCCGTTCGAGAAAGCTTGGTATGCCCAACGCGTCCCTCAGTTGCGCGTGGAATTTGTCGGGCATCCGATGATCGGGCGATTTAAGAATGACGATTTACGATTGACGAGCGATCCGGCTGAACGCGCGTCAATCGTGAATCGTCGATCGCAAATCCTTCTGCTGCCCGGCAGCCGCAAAGCTGAATTGCAACGGCATCTGCCGACCCTGCTCGGGGCGTTGAAATTGATTCGCGAAAAACTACCTGAAGTCCGCGCAAAAATGGTTTTGCCCAATCCGTCCTTGCTGCAACTGGCGAAATCTCTCGGCGCGAATCTTGAAATTCAGATCGGCGAACTGCCGTGGGCCTTAGCCGAAAGCGATGTCGCCATCGCTTCGACCGGCACGGTCACCATGGAGTGCGCGTTCTACGGTGTGCCCACAGTGACGCTCTACAAAACGTCGGCGCTGACGTATCAGATCGCTAAACGCATCGTCACCGTGAAATCGCTGACCATGCCGAACTTGCTCGCCGGCGAGGATGTTTATCCGGAATTCGTCCAACACGCCGCCACGCCGGAAAACCTCGCGCACGCCGCCCTCGCCTTGCTGCAAGACCCGGCGCGGCGACAACAAATCAAAACGAAACTCGCCGAAATCATCGCCACCCTCGGCGAACCTGGCGCAGCCAAACGCGCAGCGGATGCAATTTTAAGTTTGCTGTGAGCCCACCCGATTACGAAATCCGCTGACGTTCTGGTTCCATTCCGCCCCTCTTTTTACTAGAAAAAAAACCTAAAACGCCAATAAAATCAGCGTTTTTTGAAAATTTTGTTTGGTCGGACAGCCGTTGTCCCTGCGCTGCGGCAAAATGCCGGCATGAAAACTTTTGACACCAGTGCTGGCCCGCCAGACTTCGATCGGCTCACGGGAATGAATTCGCACACTCTAGTTGCCAGCGTCGTGGCTGAACTCCATGAGCATTTTGGCACCGAGCCGCCCGTCGAACTTGAGTCAGAATTACTGCGCCGACTCTGCGTTTTCTTCGCGTTGCACGGCGGTTGGCGAGCTCGCATCCTGCGCGCACCCACCCCGGATTTTGTCAGAATTTTCCTACGCCGCTGGGCCTCAGAATTGTTGTTCCATCGCTGCCGCAACCTGTATGAATCGTTGCCAGCAAGTTATCGAACGGGCAGTCCGATCCACCCTTTAAACTCGCTGGGTTTAAAGGGACGAATGGAATTTGCAGCGGAAGTAAATAAGCCTTCTGAGGCTACACCTTTGCTTGTTTGAAGGTTCAACGAGAATCGCTCACAGAATTTGCGATATTATTTTTGCGATGAAATATGTTCAAGATTAGGACAGTCAACACGCTGTGAAGTCACGCCAAGTCAACTAGCGCTTGACAACATTTTATTCGGGCCTAGGGTAGCAATCAGTGGCTTGCCAAAGGCAAGAAGTGTCTATGTTTAGCTTCAAAAGAAAGTCAACCGTCTATGAAAACAAATCGCGCGCTAACTTTTCGCAGCTTCGTCCTTAGCCTTCCCTTATTTATCGGCACTGCCTTGTGGGCGGCGCCGCTGACTTGGTTTCCCGGTCCCACTCTCGATACGCCCGTCAGCGAAGCGGCCACACTTGTTTACAACGGCAACAATGTGTTGATCGGCGGTTACTCAGATTACCTAACTTACGGTTACACCTATCCTTTTAGTTTGTCAGCTACCAATGCCTATTGGAACTATCTGCCGGCCATTTATAGCGTCAACATTGCGCCGGGAGCGATTCTGACGGATGGCATTTTTTTTATATACGGCGGCAGCGATGGGACCAACTCACAAAATACTGCGATCGCTTATAGCCTTACGGGCGATACGGTGCCCACGCCACCCGCCATGAGTGTGCCACGCTCCTTTCTAGGCTACGCGCCCGATCGCAATGGTAACGCCTATGCCTTCGGCGGTTTGGATGCGAACGGAAACGCCCTCGCGTCCGCTGAGCGTTACAATCCCGGTAACAACAATTGGACTAGCATCGCCAGCCTGCCAGCGCCTCGATTTGATTTTCCCGCAGTCTTCAATCGCACGAATTACATCTATATTTTTGGCGGATACACAGGCACCAATCCGGGGATGGAGGCCGCCTCTGTGCTGCGTTACAACGTAAGCGGAAACAGTTGGAGTAACATGGCCGCACTGCCCGTCGCGGTCGCTGGCAGTGCAGCGACATTAGGACCGGATGGAAAAATTTATGTTTGCGGCGGCACAGCGCAAGGCATGGCCACCGATCTGGTTCAAGTCTATAATCCCATCTCGAATTCCTGGACTCTGGCAACCTCGTTGCCGGAAGCTCTGACCGGTGCTGCTGCCGGGGTGGATGCGCTCGGTCGCCTGGTCATCATGGGTGGCACGGATATCAATGGGAACAACGTGGGGAATGTTTGGCGCAGCCAGCAATTAAATGTGCCAGATAGCCTGCCTGCGTTTGCAACTTATCCTAACTTACTCGCCACATTTTTGGTTCCTTACATTTCGTCCATCACGGCCACCGGTAATCCGCAGCCGGTTTATCAGCTCGTCAGCGGCCCGGATGGAATGGCCGTGGATAATTATTCCGGGGCGATCACCTGGACCCCGCAGGCGAGCCAGATCGGAACTAACACTGTGACTATTAGCGCTGTCAACTTTGCCGGGGCAACGAACTTCAGTTACAACCTCGTCATCGCGCGGCCGCCCCCGACGGTGCTTACTAACTTGTCGGTGGTCAGCGTCACTGAAAGTTCCGTCACGCTTTCATGGAGCCCCGAAGATCCAGTAGTCGGGCCGGTGACATATCGGGCTTATCTGCGACACGTTCTGCACAGTCCTAAAGGCAGCGGGGCGACTATTTGGTATACCCAGATTGGCAGCAGCACCACGGATACCAATCTTACCATCAGCGGATTAGCGGCCGGGTTGTCGCAAGGGTATTACATTACCGCCACGGGCGTCAGCGGCACTTCAGAGTATGCCAGCATTGGTGCCGCCACGCTTCCAGCCCCGGCCCCGGCCAACTTCCGCGTCACCGGACTGACTTCCTCCACCATTAGCCTGGCGTGGGATGCGCCCGTCGGCCCGGTGCCGGTGGTGAGCTATCAAATCATTGGCGTGTTCAATGGCGTCTTTGTCCAATCCGCGCTCAACTTTGTGAACCTTGTTTCCACGAACACCACGCTCACCGGGCTGGCTCCCGGCACGGCGATGCAGTGGGGCGTGCGCGCGTATGACACCTTGGGTAATTATTCCAGCTATGTTTACCTGCCGGCACTCGTCGTCAATCCCGTGCCGACGCACGCGCAATTGAGCAGTGCCGTATCTGCTGCCGGCGGCAGTTTCCAATTCACCGTCTCGCTGGGCGCGGCGCAAACCGTCGTGGTGCAGGCCACCACCAATCCCGGGGACGCCAGCTCGTGGTCGCCCATCGCCACCTTCATGCCGACGAACAATCCCTTCACCTTCACCGACCCGGACGCTGCGCAATTCGCCAGCCGATTTTATCGAATCATAACTCCTTAATAAATGCTTCGGCGCCTGACCACAGGAAATCCCCTGCCCGTCAGGGTTTTCCTACGAAGGTTGTGGCTGAAATAAAATTCTTCGTTCCAGCGTCCGTTTCTTGTTAAAATTCCCGTCACATGAAGTGGACACAAACTCTGATTCCTACGCTCCGCGAAGCACCGGCTGATGCCGAAATCGTCTCGCACAAACTCCTGCTGCGCGCTGGCCTCATCCGCAAATTGGCCGGTGGCGTTTATACTTTTTTGCCGCTCGGTCTCCGCGCGTTACGGAAAGTTGAAAATATTATCCGTGAAGAAATGGATCGTGCCGGAGCCGTGGAAGTCCTCATGCCCGCGCTCCAGCCGCCGGAAATCTGGGAGGCCAGCGGTCGTGCGGAAACCGCCAGCAATGTTTTGTTCAAGGTCAAAGACAGCAGCGGACGCCAATGGTTTTTGAGTCCCACCGCCGAGGAAGTCATCACCACGCTGACGGCGAACGAAATCAATTCCTATCGTCAGTTGCCGAAAAATTTTTATCAGATCAGCTTGAAATTTCGCGATGAGATTCGTCCGCGTTTCGGCCTGATGCGCGCGAAGGAATTCATCATGAAAGACGCGTATTCGTTTGATACGACAGATGAAAACGCGATGGCCGCTTACAAAAAAATGTATGATGCCTACACGAAAATTTTTGCGCGTTGCGGCTTGAAAGCATTTCCCGTCGAGGCCGACACCGGCGTGATCGGCGGAAATTATTCGCACGAATTCATGGTGCCCGCCGATTCAGGTGAAAACGATGTGGCCTACTGCGAAGCCTGTGGTTACGCGGCGAATATCGAGAAAGCCACCAGCGGAATTCCGAAAACCGCCGCGCGTGAAATCGGTGCGGCGACGGAAAAATTCGCCACGCCCGGCGTCGTGACGATTGAGGCGTTGAGCAAGGAACCCTACAAAGTTCCGGCGAATCGTCAGATCAAAACTTTGGTCTATATCGCGGATGCAAAACCAGTTTTGATTTTGATTCGCGGCGATGACCAATTGAACGAAACAAAATTTGCGGCGAAGACTGGTGCCGTCGCCGTGCGTCCGGCAACGGCGGAAGAAATTTTGCCGTTGCTCGGCGCAAAACCGGGTTCGCTCGGTGCCGTCGTGAATGTTCCCGCCGACGTAAAAATTTTCGCCGACGAGCGTTTGCAAGGCGCGAACGATATGACCACCGGCGCGAACGAAGACGGTTTCCATTTGAAGAATGTCTCCATCGAGCGCGATATCAAGGTGACGGCGTGGTTTGATTTGCGAACCGTTTCCGCTGGTGAGCCGTGTGTGAAATGTGCCAAGCCTTTGAAGATTCGTCGCGCGATTGAAGTCGGCCACGTCTTCAAACTCGGCACGAAATACAGCGAGAAATTGAACGCCACTTTTCTGGACGCGGATGGTTCGCGCAAGCCATCGGTCATGGGCTGCTACGGCATCGGCGTCACGCGCACGTTGCAGGCGATCATCGAGCAGGGCAACGACAAGGACGGCGTCGTCTGGCCGTTGAGCGTCGCGCCGTATCAAGTGTGCATCACGCCGCTCGCCGTCACGCCCGACAGTCAGGCGATGCAGCTCGCGGAAAAATTCTACGCAGAACTCACCGCCCAAGGTGTGGACGTAATTCTCGACGATCGCGACGAACGTCCCGGTGTGAAATTCAAAGACGCGGATCTTGTCGGTTTTCCGATTCGCATCGCGCTCGGTGAAAAATCGCTGGCGAAAGGCGAAGTGGAAATCAAGCCGCGCACGGCGGCGTTTCAGTCGGTAAAAATTGAAGACGCCGTGGAAGCCGTGATGAAGCTGGTTAAGGCTTGATGGCCTGCTGTCCCGCTCGCCCTCGCCCTGACCCTCTCCCGCTGGGAGAGGGAACAGCCGTTGTTCGCTTTCAATTATTCTGAAACTGATCGAGCAGAAGCCAGCCCTGGTTGTGCGAAGACGTTGGAAATAATTCTCCCTCTCCCAGCAAACGAGGGCCGGGGTGAGGGAGAACATCTAAAAACCGAATTTACTTTGCCTGCAATTTCTGCATTTCAATCCCGGCGAGAATAAAAGGCCCGACACCTTTCAAATCGTTGTTCACGACTGGCTCGCCGATGTAGTAATCAAAACTGCCGTCGCGCATTTTGCCATTGCTCGGTGACCCGCCCAATCCAGCGACGGAGCAGCATTTTGTGAGCGACCATTTATTTTCGCCGTCAGCGATGATGAGATTCTTGATGATGCCCGCATAGCCGCGTTCAATCGCCGGAACTAAATCACGCGACAGGTAGCCGTGGTTCACGCCTTTCGCCAGTGAATAGACAAACATCGCTGACGCCGTGGCTTCGAGATAATTTCCTGGGCGATCACCTTGATCCATCACCTGCCACCAAAGGCCGGTCTTCGCGTCTTGATATTTTAAAACGCCCACGGAAAGTTTTTGCAGCGTGGAAATAATCTGCGGACGCGCCGGATGATTCGTCGGAAAATAATCCAGCACATCCACCAGCGCCATCGCATACCAGCCCATCGCGCGGCCCCAGAAATTGGACGAGCAACCCGTCGCCGGATTTGCCCACGACTGCGTTTTTAGCGCCTCCCAGCCGTGATAATTCAATCCGGTTTTCGCATCGTGAGTGTGTTCATCAATCAGCCGGAGCTGTTTGGCAACTTCATCGTAAGTGCCATTCCGATTCATCATATAGCGACCCATCGCCGCGTAAAACGGTTCCGCCATGTAAACGCCGTCTAACCACATTTGATTCGTGTAACGTTGCTTATGCCAGAAGCCGCCGTCGGGTGTGCGCGGTTGCTTTTCAAGCTGATCCACGAGTTTCGCGCAACCATAAAAATACCAATACCGGTCGGGCTTGGTGACGGTCTGCCACAGCAGTAGCAAGGTTCTGCCGGAGTTAATCGCGTCGAGTTGAAATTCCTCCGGCTTGTAAGTTTTAATCTGAAATGCGTCCGAGTAAGACTTCATTCCGTTCGAGGAGACGAACGAGCCGATGGCTTGTTCGGTGAATTCGACGTAGCGCGGCGTCGGGATTTTTTCATTCAGCTTGAGCAGCGACAGCGTGAACAAGCCCGCCGTATAATCCCACTTCGCCTTGCCGTCCGGTTTCCACGCCAGCGAATCACCGCGCCGCGCCATCTCGGAATTTGCCAGACGCACCGACCATTCGAGCGGCGAAGCGCCGGAGAACTTTTTTGGCACTGACGCATTTGTGGTCGCGCAGGAAACAGCCAGCAAACCCAGCGCGACAAAACAAACGGATGCAAATTTGAATTTCATAAATTAATTCAGCCACAGATTTTCACAGATGAAATACAGATTCGGAAAACTGATTTTTATCTATGTTTCATCTGTGTCCATCTGTGACTACTTCAAATCCACCGGCTTCACCGCGTCCATGTCATCGAACACTTGGTTTTCGCCGGCCATGCCCCAGATGAATTTGTAATTCCCCGTGCCGCAGCCGAAGTGCATGGACCAGTTCGGCGAGAAAGCCACTTCATCATTGTGCAAAAACAGATGCCGCGTCTCCTGTGGCTGGCCAAAAAAGTGCGACACGATTTTGTCGCCGAGGTCGAAGTAAAAATAAATTTCCGTGCGCCGCCAGTGCGTGTGGCCGGGGAAAGAATTCCACACATTACCCGGCTCCAGCGCGGTCAGGCCCATCACAAGCTGACAACTTTGAATGCCGCCTTGATGAATGAATTTGTAGATCGTGCGTTTGTTGGCGGTTTCCATTGCACCGAGATTCACCGGGGCCGCTTCCGACGATTTCATCATGCGCGCCGGATGCGCGGCGTGCGCGGGACAGGAGAGAAAATAAAATTTAGCCGGATGCGTCGCGTCATCGCTGGTGAACGAAACCGATTTCGTTCCCATCGGCAGATAAACGCAGTCCATCTTTTCGAGCGCGAAGGTTTGGCCATCCGCGACCACGCGCCCTGCCCCACCAACATTGATCGCGCCCAACTCGCGGCGTTCGAGAAAAAAGGCACGACCCGTTTCTTTGTGATTTGGCAGCTCAACGGGCTTCGTCGTCGGCATCACGCCGCCGACAACGAGACGATCAAGATCAGTGAAGTGACCGGTGATTTCGCCGGGCACAAAAATGTTACTGATGGAAAATGTGTCGCGCTGTTCCTGCGTGGACATACCGATGAGGTCCTGCGGCCGCGGCGTGCGGCGGATTTGGTCATGAATCATAGTGTCAGCTTGCAGAATTTTTCGCGCCGGGCAAGTCGCTTGTTAGATTCACAGCAAAACTTTCCGCATTGCCGCCGGTCAAAAGCGGCGCAACAATTCCGCGATGAAAGACCTCACGAATCCGTTTTGGATCAAGTTGAAAGGCGTTTTGTTTCTTGTCATCGGCCTCGCCGCCGCCCTCCTGGTTTTTCTCGATAATCCCAAATGGCAGACCGCCGTGTTGCTCGCGGTGGCGATCTGGAGCTGCTGCCGGTTTTACTATTTTGCGTTTTACGTCATCGAGAAATACGTTGACCCGAGCTACAAATTTTCCGGGCTGATCGCTTTCGCACAATATTTTTTCCAACGGCGGAAGTGATTTTGCGGAGCGCGCAGAGCGAGCGCAAAAGATTCGTATTTTCCTGCTTTCCTTATTCGCCGTGCGTTTTAACTTTTCGGCATGGAATCACTGCACGCCCCGTGGCGCATCGAATACATTCTCGCGCGTAAACCTGAATTGAAAGAAGGACTCTTCGCGCGTATCGCGCAGTCCACCGATGACGTGGAGAACTTGGTCATCGCGCGCGACCGCTCCTGCTTTGCGCTGCTGAATCGTTATCCCTACAACGGCGGACATCTCATGGTGGTGCCTTATAAGGAAGTCCCCGACCTGAACGGCCTCACCGATGACGAACTCGCAGACGTATGGAAACTTGCCCGTCGTTGCACCAACGCCTTGACCGCCGTGATGAAGCCCGACGGTTTCAATGTGGGTATCAATCTCGGCAAAGTCGCTGGCGCGGGCATCGCAGAGCATCTGCATATCCACATCGTGCCGCGCTGGACGGGCGATACCAACTTCATGCCCGTCATCGCGAATACCGGCGTGTTGCCGGATGCGCTCCATGAAATTGCGGCGAAACTGCGAGCGGAACTGGCGAAATAATTTTTTGAAGCGCAGCCAGCTTTCTCGAAATACCTCGCTTCAAATTTCGCGTTTCCAAAATACGCAGCGTGATTCGCTCTGAAAAAATCCGTGGGCATTGACATTTTTTGGGGCCAATGATTTAACGGTTCGAACCAGTCACGCCACCCTGAGCTGATCTGGCGCAAACCATTTGAATTCTCATTCAGCTTCCCGAATCAGCGCACGCGCGATGAAAAGCTCACCGGCTCAGCATTGAGCAATCAGGCTTATTCCATTAAAATTTTGCACCGCGATATGAACATAAAATATTTCCACCGTTGCCTGCCCCTACTCATGCTGCTGACGCTCGCGACGACCGCCGCCGCGCAAACCAAAATAGATTTAAGTCAGTATCGCGAAGACTGCGGCATTACCTGCGTGCGCCACGACCCGGACACGTTGCAAATCACTTGGCCGACGGCGACCAATCTTCAGGCGGAAATTATTTTTGATCTGCGCGCTGGAAGACCGCTGATCCGGTCGCTCGGATTTTCTGAATCCGGCCAACCGACTCACTACATCGCCACGGAAATTGAGCCAGTCACCACGTTGACCGTCGGCGAACGGGACAAACAAAAAGCCGACGAAGGATTTCAGCAGATGGTCTTCTTTGAAAAAGTCCCGGAACGTCCACACCAAACTTATTTGATGGCACTCACCAATCGCAATGCCCACGTCATCAGCGATGGCTCACGATTGACGGTCAGCTTTGGCGGTGTCAGCGCGGGTTCGTTCACTGGCGATTTGCGCTTCACTTTTTTTCGCAACCGCCCGTTGATCCACGCGGAGGCGGTGGTGAGCACGCATGAAAAATTACGCGCCATTCTTTACGACGCCGGCCTGAGCAGTGTCACGCCGGAGTGGACGAACATGGTTTGGGCGAATCCATTGGGGAAAATTGAAAATTCTCCCCTGACTTCCAACAGCGGGACCCAAACGGTCGGCACCACTTTTCGGACGATGATCGCGGAAGGCCCGCATGGTTCCATCGCGGTGTTCCCGGCCCCGCACCAGTATTTTTATCCGCTCGATTTTGCGGAGAACTACAAATTCAACTGGTTCGGAAACGGCTACAGTAAAATGCCAGCGGGATTTGGCTTTGGCATTCGTCAACCGCCAGAAGGCGACCACCGCTGGGTGCCGTGGTTTGATGCGCCCGCTGAATCGGAACAGCATCTCGGCGTTTTTTATCTGATTCATCCCGGTGACGGCGAGGAGACGCTCAAAGAAGTTGCGCGCTACACGCACGCCGATCATTACCCGGAGCTCGCCGGCTACCAGACGTTCACCAGCCATTATCACATCGAACACACGCTGGAATTTTTACAGCGTCAGCAGCAGCAAAAAACCAATGGCGTTCCCCGCGGCCTCGAAACGCCGGGCTTCGTCAAAAAATTTAAGGCTGGCGGCGTCAACATCGTTCACCTCGCCGAATTTCATCAAGGCTGGACGCCGAGCCAAAAAACTCCGGCGCGTTTGAAAATGATGCAGACGATGTTTCAGGAATGTGAGCGGCTCTCCGACACAAATTTCCTGCTGCTGCCCGGAGAAGAACCGAATGTGCATCTCGGCGGACACTGGATCGCGCTATTTCCCAAACCGGTTTATTGGATTTTAAACCGCGCCACGAACGAACCGTTTGCGGATGAGGTGCCCAAATACGGACGCGTCTATCACGTCGGCAGCGCGGACGATGTGCTCACGTTAATGGAAAAAGAAAGCGGCTTGATGTGGACGGCACACGCGCGGATCAAGGGCTCGATCCCGTTTCCCGACGGCTATCGCCAGCAGCCATTTTATCAATCCGATCATTTTCTGGGCGCGGCGTGGAAAAATCTCCCGGCCAATCTATCGCGCGACACGCTGGGCTGGCGCGCGTTGGATTTATTTAATGACATGAACCAATGGGGCCAGCGCAAGCAAGTGTTGGGCGAAGTGGACGTGTTCAAAGTTGAGCCGGACTACGAACTCTACGCGCACATGAATGTAAATTATCTGAAGCTCGATCAACTGCCCAAATTTTCCGCCGGCTGGCAACCCGTGCTGGATACGTTGCGGCACGGACAATTTTTTACGACGACGGGCGAAATCTTGATTCCGCAATTCACCGTTGCCGGTAGCAGCAGCGGGGAGACGATTCACGGTCGCCAGAACTCGGAAATAAAATTGCAGCTCGACTGGACGTTCCCGCTGGCATTCGCGGAAATCATTTCGGGCGACGGCAAATCCATCAAGCGTCAAAGAATTAACCTGACTGACACCGACGCTTTTGGTTCGCGCACGTTGAACCTTACCGCCGATTTGCGAGCTCAAAAGTGGGTGCGCGTGGAAGTGTGGGACATCGCCGCCAACGGTGCTTTCACTCAACCGGTGTGGATCGAATGAATTTTTCAGAACGTTGGTAGGACGACCTGCAAGCCGCATAACTCGTAAAGCAAAAGAATGCGTTTCGAGACTGGGCCTGACACCTTTATGAAGTGAACGGAATTGACGCCGCAAACCTTTACGGATTGACCGAGGATGAAATCAAACTGGTGGAGGACCGCCAATAATTTGTAGGAGACGACGACAGGAGTCTCTAACTAAAAAATGAAACCGTTCGTAAAACCGGAATATTTGAGTCTCCTCACGTCGTCTCCTCACGTCGTCTCCTACAAAGACACCTGCGCGTGACCCGCTGAACTGGGCATTTTATCTGCCGCGCCTGCCCCGCGAATACTATCAGGCAGATGCGGTGGTTCATTGGACACTGACCAGCTTCGACCGCAAGCAGGGCTGGCTCACGCCGGACCTGCACCATCAGTTCCGGGAACTCATGTTTCATGCGGCGGCACGCGAAAGTTTGATCTGCCCGATTTATTGTTTGATGCCGGATCATTTGCATCTCGTGTGGATGGGCTGGCGACTGGATACGAGTCAGCTCAACGGGATGGCGTTTCTGCGGACGTATCTTGAAACGGCCTTGAAGCCGGCCAAGTTTCAACCACAGGCGCAGGACAACGTGTTGCGTGAGCAAGAGCGTAAACGCAACGCCTTTGCCAAAGTTTGCCTTTACATCGCGGCCAATCCGGTGCGGGCGGGATTGATGAAGGAGAATGAGGTCTGGCCTTTTACCGGTTGCATCGTGCCGGGTTATCCCAAGCTGAATCCGGCAGCGGAAGATTTCTGGCCGACGTTCTGGAAGATTTTTGCCAAATTGCGGCAGCCGGATGCGGGGAACATTAAACGACCTCAATTGTGATGAAACGAAATAAAACCAGTCAGAGACTCGTTACCTCGTCGCCTACAAAATCATCTGTGGGAGCTGGCGCAAGGAGGCTTAAATCAAACCGGAAAAGGAAAAATTTGAGTCTCGTCACCTCGACTCCTACAAGGAAAATAGTTTTGCTCCCCACGCCACTGGAACGCGATACCTTACTCACGCCGTTGTGGGTGGCCGAGAGCGTGGTGCAGGAGGTGGAACGTTTTCTGAAAGCCGAGTTGCCGGCAGGGTTTGCGGAACGGTTGGCCAAGCGGCGCATTATCTCTATTCGCGTCATCAACATTTCCGTGACGGCCTGAATCGTCCCGGCAATCGCGGTCGGGAAAACCTGCTGATGTTCATGCGCCATTGGACCGCCGGTTGGTTGCGGCGCGACAAATCTGCGCTTTACGGGCAACTTCCTTATTCTTTCGCCAACGGCCAACGGCTCTCAGCTTAGTTTAATTATCAGGATAAATAGACGGCACGGGAGGCAAGCGGCTGTGACCAGCCATTTTCCCTCCGGCTTTTTGATTTATCTTCTAGGGAAAAAACTTTTTCTTTTAGGGTTTTTGATTTTTCCGGAGGTTTTTTCATTTTCCTTCTAGGAAAAAACTTTTTTCCTCCGGTTTTTTCTTTTTTCCTCCGGTATTTTCATTTTCCTTTTAGGGATTTTCTTTTTTCCTCCGGTTTTTTTGATTTCCTTTTAGGAAAAAACTTTTTTCCTATTAACAATTCGTTTTTTCCTCCGG
>JANYFN010000286.1 GCA_025362675.1 Limisphaerales bacterium
GCGAGACGCGCGCCGACCGCTGCGACCTCGCATTTGAATTGAAAGCCATTGGCGCGAACGTCGTGCCCGTGAACATTCTCAATCCGATTCCCGGCACGCCGTTCGCCAAGCTCGATCCCCTGCCCGTCATGGAAATCTTGAAGACCATCGCGTGCTTCCGCTTCATTTTGCCGCGCCAGGAAATCATGATCGCCGGCGGCCGCACCGTGAACCTGCGCGACGCGCAAAGCATGATCTTCATGGCTGGCGCGAGCGCGCTGATGGTCGGCAATTATCTCACCACGCTGAACCAGCCCGTTGAAAAAGATTTGCAGATGCTCAAAGACCTCGGCCTCGACCCGAACTGGGACAGCCATGATTTTAGCGATCAGGAGGAAGACGGGTGTGGGTGTGGGAAAGAAAGTTGTGAGACGGAATCCGAACTGTCGGCAATAAAAATGTGAAGCAGCTTATCACGGTGTTTTAAGCCGGAAAAATGCATTGCCGGTGGACGTGGGCCAAGTGACTTGGTTTTGCATGTTGGTAAAATTTAGCACTGGAACATTCGTCACACCCGACCAACTGGCAAAATCAAAACTAAACTGCAAAGTAAAATTGGTTGAAGGAATGAGCCAAGAAAGTTGTAGGCCATTTACTGGCGAGATGAAAAGTGTGGGTAAAAATGCGTTTTGTCCCGAATAAATTAATCCGGTAGCAGCGGCTGTCAATTTTCCACCGTCTGCCGATGTGTCAATGCTTGACCACCATGCATTCGGATTAGAGACTGCCACCCAATCCAATCCGAAATCTATGCTGGTAAAAAACGGGTTTGGCTTGGCTGGTGAATCTCCTGCCGACAAAGCAAACATTTTCGCTCCATCTGCGGAGGCTGTCACTGCAACCCAGTTAGTTACTGGCGCATTGGCTGGAAACCAAAGGGTATTCAAATTGGTAGAAATATAAATTGGTCCAATGGGCCCGTTCTTCGCTCCAGCAACGACCACTGCAAAGTTTCCTTCAGCAGACATGGCACATGATGACCACCGATTGTTTGGAACTGAATTGGATACCCAAGTATTTCCATAATCGGTCGAGGAATAAATGCCGCCATTTGCAATAGCCGCCACCAGCCTTTGACCGCTCGCGGAAGAAGCAATGCAAGACCACGAGTTGGCGGGCGCAGAAGTGGTTTGCCAGCTCGTGCCGCGATTCGTTGAGATGTAAATCGAACTGCCTGATAAAGCGATGGCCAACCGAGAACCATCCGCAGATAAGGCTGTGAAACTGCCGCCATGACCACAGTATTGCCATGTGGCTCCACCGTTCGTTGAAATGTAACCAAGTCCCGATTGCAAACAACCTGCCAAAATTGTCCCGTCCGCAGAAGAGGCGATTGACTTCCAGCCAGTCGTTGGCGAGGCGTTTGTCGCCCATGACAGTCCTGAATTTGTGGAAGTATAGACCGGACCGGTAAAAGCCACCGCCGCAACTCTGCTGCCATCGGCCGATGAAGCGACCGCCGTCCAACTTAAATTCGGTGCGGAATTTGTTATCCAAGTCTGGGCTGACAAGTTCAAAGCGAAGATAAGGGCAACGGATAATGCCAATAGAACTTTTTTCGCCTGCATACTTAATCCTTTACAGACTCCGCCCCGCAACACAAGTTTTTATTCCAACCTCACTTTCCGCACACCTTAACAACGACATCTTTGTAGAAACCTAAGCCAAAAATCCACCCGCCCCGTCGGGGTGGTATCGTTGGAGTTCACGCTTGAGTGTGTTCCCCGCCCGCACAAGCTAAAGCTTGAACTCCAACTTGATTTCGCTCCGACCAAGCTTGAATCCATTCACTCGGGTTGCTGCTACAAACCTGCCTGCCCGACGGACTTTGAAAATAGCCCAACTTTTCAAGGCTGGGTCAACGGGTCAAACCAATCATCGGCTCCCGGCCTAGCCGCTTTTGATTCAAATTACGGGAAACTCGTCTGGGATAAGCGATTTTTCACCTCTGACTTCCACTGCTCCGTCACTGACAACCGGTTATCCGATTGGATGCCAAACTGGGCGCGGACGGATTTTCTGAAAATAGCCCAGCACTTGAGTGCTGGGAACCTAGCATCGGGAAACCTTAAGTCCCGAGGGACGGCAGAACCGTTCTTTCGTCCCTGCGGGACTCGCCGTATTGTCGCCGTCAACCCAGCACTGAAGTGCTGGGCTATTTCCAAAACCCAAAATGGCAAACCAACCAGATAGGCAAGTGCGCCGGTTTAGGGCGGGCGGGCGGATCAATTTAACGCGACGCCGCGACGGAGAAACGTCGGCACATCCAGATCTTCGCCTTGATGCAGAGTGGGTTCGCTTTTGTCAAAACGTCCGCGCGAAACGACGTTGAGGGGAAGTTGTCCTTGCACGGGTTTTGCGCCCGGCCGACGCGGGCGGGTGCCGGTCAGAATCGGAGTGGCGGGGAGGGTGGAGGAATTGCCGCTGATACTGTGGCGTCCACCCGGGGTGGCGAGCCGGGCGGTGTCTTCTACTTTGGGCAAGGCGTGGGGCCGGGCCGCAATGATGGTGACGCAAAGGCGATCGCCCAGAGTATTATCCACTGCGGCGCCCATGATGGTTTGAGCGCGTCCGCATTGGCGTTTGATTTCGGTCATGACGCGGTTGATCTCGGCCATGGTGAGGTCGCGACCGGCGGTGATATTGATGAGGACGCCGCCGGAGTCGGCGAGGGCGCGGCCTTTGTCGAGTAACGGATGGGAAAGAATTTTCTCGACGACTTCGCGCGAGCGGGCCGCGCCGCTGGCTTCGACAAAGGCGAAACAATTTTCGGAATGACGATCGCGGAGCAGCGCACAGAGATCGCCGAAATGGACTTGAATGATGCCGCGCCGCTGGAGGAGTTGCCAGATACCGCGCAGGCCATCGAGCAAGAGGCGGTCGGCGACGTTGAAGAATTCGAGGATGCTGGTGTTTTCGTCCACGAGGCCAAAAATGTTATCGCCCGCGAGACAGATGACGCCGTCGGCAGCGGCCTTCAGGTGTTCGAGACTGTGTTGAGCTTGTTGACCGCGATGGTTGCCCTCGCTCTCGAACGGCATCGTGACCAAGGCGAGCACCAAGGCGCCGGTTTCGCGCGCGGCCCGCGCTAACACGGGGGAAATACCGCTGCCAGCGCCGCCGCCAAGTCCGGCGAGGATGAAAATAACGGTGCAATCGGCGCACTCGGATTTAAGGGCGGTGAATTGTTCTTCGGCCAGGGCGCGGCTGCGTTCCGCATCGCCCCCGGAACCGAGACCGCGCAAGAGTTTGTTCTCGATGTGATATTTTATCGGCGCGCGGCTGGCCTGAAGGGAGGCGGGATCAGTGTTGACGGCCACCAGGCCAGCGGCGGCAAACTCAGGCGTGCCGAGTTCGGCCAGCATTTTGACGCCGGCATCGCCAACACCAAAGATCTTGATCGTCGTTTTTTCCGCCACGGGCGGAAGTAGATTTTGTTCGAGGTGTTCCATGGTAAACGTCCTTTCAACAGGGGTTAGTCACGCTGCCAAAACCGGCCAAAAATATCCTGCACGCGATGGACCAAGCCGCGCCGCGCGCCGCGTTGGTATTGTTTCATCGAGCCATATTTCACGAGACCGAGGGCGGTGGCGAATTGGGGATCGTCCAAAGCACTGGTGATACCGCCAATGCCCGCCGCGTGTCCGTGCGACACGTTCATCTGAAAAATTCGTTCGGCCAGATGCTCGATGCCCGGAACTTTCGAGCCGCCGCCCGTAAGAAAAATTCCCGCGCGCAAATAATTCGTGAGACCGGCCTTCTCCAGATCGCCGAGAATGATCTGGAACAGCTCCTCCAACCGTAACGACATGATGCGTTGCATGTGTTCGATGTTCACGCTCTTGATGACTTGCCCGACATCGCTGGTGACATTGACCACCTGCCCCTTCGCATCGGCGCGGACGAGGGCACTGCCGTATTCGCGCTTCAAATTTTCCGCACGGCTCAAGGAAATTTTCACACCGAACGCGATGTCGTTCGTGACGTGGTCGCCCCCGACCGCAAGGACGCCGCTAAAACGAATCGCGTTGTCGGCATACACGACGTATTCGGTGGTGCCCGCGCCGATATCAATCACGAGCGCGCCGATTTCTTTCTGTTCGGCGGTGAGCAACGCCAACGCGGAGGCGAGCCCGTTGAAAACAATTTCATTCACCTCCAACTGCGTGGCGCGAACAAGCCGGATGGCATTCTGAAAACGGGTCGCCTTGCCGTGAATGACGTGCATATCCACCGCGAGCTGCGAACCGCAGATGCCCAAGGGGGAAGCGAGATATTCCTGGCCATCCACATAAAAGTTTTGCCGCACGGCATGAATCACCGTGTCTTCTGCGGCGAGATTAATGGCTTTGGCATTACGGATAACGTCCTGCACATCTTCTTCAGAAATCTCATGCTCGGAAGAAAGGACGGTGTGATTGCCGCGATTGTTGAAACCGCGCACATGGCCGCCGCTCACGCCCAGAAAGACGTTACGGAGTTCGGCGTTCGCCATTTTCTCCGCCGTATCCATGGCGGTGCGCAGTTCAATCTCCACTTTTTCGGGATCGCAAATCTCGCCTTTGCGGACGCCGTTGGATTTCGATTGGCCCATGCCGATGATGTTGACACTGCCGTCGTCATTCATCTCGCCCACGGCGGCGCAAATTTTATGGGTGCCGATCTCCAGGCCGACCACGACGTTGTCATCATTAAACATTTTTCCTCCGGGTTTTTAAATTAGGCTTCGGTTTAGTCAGCGGCAGCGGTGTTGGGGCCACACTGGCCATCATCCAGCGCACCGGCACATTATTTTTCACCGCGAGATCCGCCCGCGCGATATCGCCTTTGTTCGCGCGTTTACCGTAATCATAAATTTCCCGCCAGCGACGTAATTGCTGCTCGATGTTTTCGCAACCGAACGTGATTTCGGCTCCTTGAACGGTCGTCACCACCAGCACGCCGGACGCAGAAACATCTATACCGCGCAAATCTACCAGACTCGCCATCGGCGATTTGCTAAACGCCTCAATCAATTCCAAAGCTGCCGGCACCTGCGGGAAATCCTTCGCGTTCACGCGATGGCCCACCTGCAACAGATACGCGTTCACTCCGGAAATCACCGGTAACGCCGCGTTCGCCTGGGCGAGCGGCACGACCGATTCACGCGGGTTCAGCGGTTGCATCACCACGCCATTCACGTCGAGTTGATAGACCGTCAAAGCCACCTCACCGGAAACATTCGCGCGCGGCACGTTTACCTGAGCTACCGGCTCGCGTTCCGTCACGCGGATTTTCAACGTGCGCGGCAGGACGCGTTCCACGGAAACCGATTCGATCATCGAAACTTTTTCCAGATTACGTTTCACCGCTGCCATATCGAGACCAATCAAATTCACACCCGGCTTCACCCCGGACCAGCGGCGGATTTCCTCCGCCGCAATCTTTCCGTCCGTTTGCACCTCCACCACTTGCACGGCAAAATCTGGATTGCGATAAACAAACATATCCAGTGCCGCGCCGCCGATGCGCCACACGATATATAGCCCGAGAAAAGTTCCCACGACCAACAGGCAGGCAACCGCCGAGAGCCGCGCACGCTTAGCCCGCACCACGTCGGAACGCTGCTTCACGTCCAGCACGAAGTTGCGCTGCAACCGGCGGTTTCTTTTTTTTCCAGGCTTAAACCACATCGCTAAAGGGTCGTTAATTATTTTTTCCGGCGCAGTGCCAGCGCTACCATGCGCCCGCACAATTCTGCAAAATTCATTCCCACCGCTGCGGCCGCCTTTGGCAAAAGACTCGTCTCGGTCATGCCCGGCAACGTGTTTACTTCCAGCACCACGGGCGAGCCATCCGCACGAACCATAACATCCACGCGGGAATAATCACGTCCGCCCACAGCCCTAAATGCTCCGAGCGCCGCGTCTTGAATCCGTTTCGTCGTTGCCGCGTCAAAGTCTGCGGGGCAAAAATAATCCGTCGCGCCTGCGGTGTATTTATTTTTGTAATCGTAGCTGCCGCCTTTCGGGCGCACTTCGACCACCGGCAAAACTTGTCCGTCCAAAATCCCCACCGTCGTCTCGCGACCAATAATTTTTTCCTCGACCAAGACTTCCGAATCAAATTTCAGCGACTCGGCCAACGCGTTCGACCAATCCTCGGCCCGCTCGATAAACTGCAAACCCACACTTGATCCTTGCCGCGACGGTTTCGCCACCAACGGCAGCGTTAAATTTTTCGGCAGCGGCGTCTGCGGGGATTTAACCGTCACGAACTTCGCCGTCGGCACACCCGCCGCGAGGCATTTTTCTTTGGTCAACACTTTGTCGAACGCAATCTGGCTCGCCACAGCATCACAGCCCGTGTAAGGCACTCCGAGTTTTTCCAACTCCGCCTGCACCGTGCCGTCTTCACCGTAAGTCCCATGCAACGCCAGAAACACCACTTCAGTATTTGGCGGCAAAACAAATGTTCCCTCACGCGGATCAATTTCAGAAACGTCGTGACCCAGTGAACGCAGCGCCTTCGCCACCGCCGCGCCGGAGCGCAATGACACTTCGCGTTCCGCACTCGGCCCGCCCAGCATCACCGTGATATTTAATTTCCGACTCATTTTCTTTTCGCAAATTTTTCCAACGACACCGCAATTTTCGGAAACGCCTTTAACAGGTGTTTGTCGGACGTCACCAGCGGCACCCCTAAATCCTGCGCCAACGCTACGTATTCACAGTCATAGGTCGAGCAGTCCGAATCCTGAACCAGCTGGATAATCCGCTCCGTGGGCACCGAGTATTCATGGGCGCCCAAATCTTTTTGCACATTCAGATACGCCGCGTTCGCCTCGGCATCCGTCAAAATACTTCGTCGCAAATAGCCCGCCAATACATTCCGAAATTCCGACCGCCACAACACCGGGGCCGCCCAAACACTGTCTTGCGCTTTGGCCGCCTCGGCCAGCTCAGCGAATTCGCTCGGCAGCCAAAAATAAACCAGCACGTTGTTGTCCGCGACAATCAAGCGCGGCCCTCGGCTTTGAACCGCTTCACATCCGCAGCGGTGACTTTAAACTTCAGAGAATTGCGGAATTGGCGCGCTTGCTGGATGATGCCTTCGCTCTCGACCGGCGCACTGCGCACGCTAGATTCCAACACCGCGATTGCTTCCATATTCAAGCTGCGACCGTGGGTGACGGCCCGTTTTTTCAAGGCCTGATGCGCTTCCTTCGACAGCCCTTTGATCGTGATCGAGATCATGACCGCAACCATAACGCAACCACTTTGGTTGTCAACGGTTTTGGGGCTATTCCGACTCGCCCACGACCTCGACTTCCGTCTGCAACTCAATCCCGCGCTCCGCCTTCACCTTTGCCCGCAACAATTCAATCAATTCCAAAACGTCTTTCGCCGTGGCGCCCCCATCGTTCACCAGAAAATTTCCGTGCTCCTGTGAAATTCGTGCGCCGCCAATCCGCGTGTTCTTCAAACCCAGTTCGTCAATCAAACGCCCCGCCGCGATTGCGGTGGGATTTTTGAAAAGGCAACCGGCGCTCGGGGCGGCGGGTTGCGAACTCCAGCGCTTTTCGTTGTAAATCTTCATCCGCTTTTCGATCTCCTCGCGCGGCTGCGGCGTGCAAAGAAAAACCGCGCTCACGGCGATATGATTTTTCAAAAACGCACAAGACCTATATTCCACGGACATCTCGGAGCGTTTCAGCTCACGCGCCACGCCGGAATAATCCATCACCCGCACCGACTCGACGGCATTAAACGTCTCGCTCCCCATCGCGCCCGCGTTCATTCGCAAAGCGCCGCCGATGCTGCCGGGAATACCTTCCAAAAATTCCACGCCGCTCAAACCGTTGCGCTTGGCCTCCACCGCCACGCTCTTTTGTTTCGCACCCGCGCCCGCACGAATACGGTGGCCCTCAAGCTCAACCCGCGAAAAATGGGAGGCCGCGAGGCAAATCACCACGCCGCGAAAACCGGCGTCGCGCACGAGCAGGTTGGAGCCGCGGCCGAGAATAAAAAATTTTGCATTGCGCTCATTGCAGAACTTTAGAATCGCCGACAAATCTTTTTCATTTACCGGCTCGACATAAACATCCGCCGGGCCACCAACGCGCAACGTCGTGTGCCGCGCCATCGGCTCATCCCGCTTAAAAACGGTGCCCGGCGAAACGAGGGACAGTAACGCATCGGCAATGTTCGCAGGTGTTTCCATGGTGGCGTTCATGGGCAAAAAAAGCTCCAATCACCAAGCGCCAACATCCAGAGAAGCACCAAGAACCAAGCGCCAAACATACGCGCTTGAACTGGGCCTTGGTTATTTGGGCTTGGAATTTCTCGGGTGCTTGGATGTTGGAGTTTGGCGCTTTTGATGATGTTTTCCGCGATCACCGCCGCCGCTTGCGGAGCGTGCCATTCTGCCAGCGCAGACTGCATTTTAGAGCGGGTCGCTTCATCGCCCATGAGTTCGGCCAAAATCGCTGCGACTTTTTCCGGCGCGGAATTTTGTTCCAATAATTTCGCGGCACCGGTTTTTTCAAACGCGAGGGCGTTGGTCATTTGATGATTGTCCGCCGAAGTCGGCAGCGGCACGAGCGCGGTGGGCAGCCGCATGGCCGCGAGTTCCGCTAGTGATGACGCGCCGGAACGGCTCACGCACGCGGTGGCCGCGCCGAGCGCGAGTTCCATTTCCGCGAGAAACGGTTTGACGACTGCTTTGATCTTGTGCGCGACGTAACAGTTTTTAACTTTTTCAAAATCAGCTGCGCCGGTGAGGTGCAAAAACTGAACTGGATGTGTGATGCGTGATGCGTGACTGGGTAGCGCGGATAAAATCAAATCGTTCAATCCCCGCGCGCCCTGGCTGCCACCAACAACTAAAATGGTGGGCCGATCCGGCGCCAGACCGAGGGCTGCGCGGCAATGGGATTCTGAATTCTGGATTCTGGCTTCCGGCGAAAATTGCGGGCGCACCGGCGTTCCCGTCACGGAAATTTTTTTAGCGTTCAGCAGCGCAGCGCATTCGGGAAAACCGACGAACGCCTCGTCCACGAAGCGAGCGAGAAAGCGGTTGGATTTTCCCGGAATCGTGTTCGACTCGTGCAAAAATGTTTTCGCACCGAATTTTTTTGCGGCGAGAACCGGCGGGGCGCTGGTGAAGCCGCCCATCGCAAGAACCGCGACGGGCTTCCGCCGTTTGAAAATTTTCCGGGCGGCACGAAAGGAATTCCAAAAACTTTTGACGAAGGAAAAGTAATTCCGATTCTGCAAGCCGACGGCGGGAAGCGTGAAAACCTCAATGCCCACAAGGGATTTCACCGCCTGTTGATCCACTTCTTTGGGCGAGATGAGCAGCGCGACATCGCAGCCGCGTTGGCGCAACTGTTCCGCGACGGCGAGTCCGGGAAAGAGGTGGCCGCCCGTCCCGCCACAAGCAATGGCGATGAAGGGCTTTGAGTTGGCGGGGTTCATGTTGCCTTGGCGGCAAAGGGATTGGCATCTGGCGCAAAATCAGTCGCAATTTTTTTCAGCGGATCCGCCTGACGCGCCACGCTGATCAAAATCCCGACACCGATGAGCATGACGAGCAAACTCGAACCGCCCGCGCTGATAAATGGCAGGGCCAATCCTTTGTTCGGTAACAAGCTAGTCACCACACCCAAATTAATTAATGCCTGATAACTGATCAGCGAAGTGACGCCGATGGCGAGCAGGCAGCCAAACTGGTCATGCGCGAGCCGCGCGATCTGGAAGCCGCAACACATGATGAGAAAAAACGCGGTGACGACCGAGAACGTGGCGATCAATCCAAGTTCTTCACCGATGTTCGCGAAGATGAAGTCGCTCTGAATTTCAGGAACGAAACCGTTTTTTTGCAAACCATTGCCGAGGCCAACGCCAACCAAGCCACCCGCACCAATGGCTTTTTTGGCTTCCAAGGCTTGCAACGCCGCGCCGCCGGAATGCGCTTCGGGATGCAACCATGCCGATATGCGTCCGCTCCGCATGGAATCATGTTTGAAAGAAAAGAGCAGCAAGGCTACGGCCACCACGCCGACTGAAATTAAATGCCACCAACGCACGCCGGCCATGAGCAACATGGTCGCCGTGACCCCCGCCATCAAAATGGTCGTGCCCCGATCAGGCTCGATAAAAACCAAACCGAGCGCGGTCCCGATGATGAGTCCGGGAACCAGAACGCCACGAAGAAAAGTGCGCATTTTGCGCTGGGAACGCTCGGCATACCAAGCGACCGCGATGATGAGGGAAATTTTAATCAACTCCGACGGCTGCAAGGTGGCACCCGGCATACGAATCCAGCGCCGCGCCCCGTTGATTTTTAGTCCCACGTGCGGAACGAACACCAAAGCAGCGAGCACCAGCGTGAGGATGAAAATAGGCCAGACAAGTTTACGCAAAATCCCGTAATCCAACGAAGCGGTCACCAAGCAGGCCACGAATCCAAGCGCGCACCAAATCAGCTGCATTTGTAGCATGTTCGCTCCGATGGGCGATTGATGCTTGTCCACCATCACCATGCTGGAGCTATAAAGCATCACCAGCCCCAGTGTCAGGAGGCTGGTGACGCAAATAGCGAGAGTGGTGACGGCGACTTTCATTCGCTTGGATAAAATGCAGCCGGAAACAAAACTTACTTACTGGGAACGGTGGTCGGCGGAATCGGAGACAGCGCTGGTGCGGCTGGCGGCGTAGTCACCGGTTCCGGCACTGGCGTCACCGCCGGAGCAGCCGGAGCGACGACAGACTTCGTCGGAATGACGAGCTTTTGGCCAATGTTGATCCGGTCGGTCTTGAGACTATTCGCAGCCTTGATTGCGTTGGCGGTTGTGCCGTGGGCTTTTGCGATCTTGCCCAGGCTATCCCCCGGCTTCACGGTGTAAGAACTGCCATCAGCCGTCGAGGTCGCTGGAGTTGCCGAGGAGGACTTCGGTGAGCTCGCGGGGATGGTAATTGTTTCACCAATTTTCAACCTCTTGGGATTGAGTTTCGGGTTCGCGGCTTCGATCGCTTTCCAGCTCACGCCGTGTTTTTTGGCGATGACGGCCAGCGTGTCACCCTTTTGGATTTTGTATTCCGAGCCACCAACGGAAGGCGCGGGCTCAACCGGCGGCGCGTTAGTCGGCACCACGTTGGTTTCCACGGGCGGATTATAGGCGACGGTGTTTGTTGGCGCAGGCGCCGTGTTGGTATCCACTACCATCGTTACATTGGTGCTGAAGCCCGGATCGGTGTCTAGTTGTGTTGAGGGGTTTTCGCGTTTGCAGCCTTGCACGCCAAGCATCGTCGTCAGCCCAACGACGCCGACGCTGAGCGCACAAAACACCGCGAGTTTGAACTGTTTGCGGCGGCGATCTTGCAGGTCGAGCAGCGTGCCTTTGGGGACAAAAGGGTTGTTAGGGTTATTCATATTTATGTTGGCGCAAATGCGTCCTTTCAGTGAGGTGTATTTTTTGGTTTGAGTTTTTGCGTCGCGCAACTTTCCCTCGAAAAATTTTGCAACGCGTTAAATTATTTTTTTATGTGGAGACCGGCGTGGCTACGCCGCAAAAAAGGCAATCACCCGAAATGGAAAAACTGAAAACTGCTGCCATCCTGCACACCGCCGCTCTCGACAAAATTGTTAACAATCGCAAGCCGTCCTTGCAAGCAACAAAGCGCGATTTTTCAATGTTTTTTTGCATGTTCAGCGTTCTCATGTCAGCGTAATTTCAGGCTGGCCAGCGCGACCACCGCGCAGAGCACACACCAAATGTAAAACCGAATCACCACCTGCGATTCGTGCCAGCCTTTTTTTTCAAAATGATGATGCAGCGGTGCCATCAAAAAAATCCGTCGGCCCGTGCCTGTTTTCAGGCGCGTGAACTTGAACCAGCCCTTTTGCAAAATCACCGAAGCCGCTTCCGCCACAAAAATTCCACCCGCGATCACCAGCACAAACGGCTGATGAATCAGCACTGCCACCAGACCGAACGCCCCGCCCAGCGCCAGTGATCCGGTATCGCCCATGAACACCTGCGCGGGATGGCAGTTATACCAAAGAAACCCCAGCCCCGCACCCAACAGCGCCGCGCAAAAAACAGTCAGTTCGCCCGCGCCTGGCACGAAGGGAATTTGCAGATACGTCGCCGCCTTCGCGTTGCCCGCGAGATAGGTGAAAAATAAAAAAACAAAGCCCACGATCAACGTGCAGCCGATCGCCAGACCATCGAGACCATCGGTGAGATTCACCGCGTTGGAGCTGCCCACAATGGTCAGCAGCACAACCAATATCCCGGCGGCGGCACCGATGTGAAACGGATATTTTGAGAACGGCAGCATCAAGTCGGAAACCAGATTATGATGCGTAAATTTTTGCGCGCCGGCAAATTTCAAACCACTCTCGGCCGGCAGTTGCCAAAGATAAATCGCCACGAACAAACCCAACGCAAATTGCGTGATCAATTTCACCCGCGGCGGAGTCCCGCCACCGCTCTGTTTCACGATTTTCGCGTAGTCATCATAAAAACCCAGACCCGCCAAAACCAAAACCGCCAGCATGGTCAACTCCACCTGCGCGTTCCACTGAGCCCACAACATCGTTGAAAAAATCAGCGCCACCACAATCAATAAACCGCCCATCGTCGGCGTGCCTTTTTTGTCCACACGATTTTGCAACGCACCTGCCGTCGTCGCGATGTCCGCATATTCCTGCCCGAACTTTTGCACCTTCAACCAGCGGATGATTTTGGGTCCTAACCACCAACTCAACATCAACGCCGTGATCGCCGCGCCCGCGCAGCGCACGGTGATATATTTGAACAAACGTAAAAACGACAGCCGCGACTCCCAATCGGTGCCGTGCGCCCAGTCCAAAATATATTGGCTCAAGTAATAGAGCATCTCAGTTCTTTCCCGCCTTCAACGTTTCAGCGATGCGCTCCAGCCGCGACGAACGCGATGCCTTAAGCAACACCACATCACCCGCCCTTAAAAAATTTTTCACCGCTGCCACCGCGCCCTCGACTTCCAGAAATTCAAACACGCGCACCAGTCCCGCGTCCCGCGCCGCCTGCGCCATCACGGGCGCCATTTTGCCGACGGCAAACAACTGGCCCACTTTCAACTCCGCCGCCCGCCGCCCGATTTCTGCATGCGCCGCCGGGCTATGAATTCCCAATTCCGCCATATCGCCCAACACCGCCACGCGCCGACCTTGCAACGGCAATCCGCACAATGTTTCCAGGGCCGCAAGCGTGGAATCCGCATTCGCGTTGTAACAATCGTCCAGCACGCGGACGCCATTGGCCTCCCAGTAATTCATCCGCATTTTCGCCGGCTGACATTCCGCCAAGCCGCGCAACATTTCCGCACGGCTCAAACCCATTTCCGCGCCGATGGCCAGCGCAAACATCGAATTCGTTACTTGGTGTCGGCCCAGTAAATTCACACGATACTCGCCGGAAAAACTTTTCTGATCCGCCTCGACCTGAAAGGTCACACCGTTCTTATCCAGCCGGATTTTTTTTGCGCGCCACTGATTTTTCTCGCCCGCACCAACGCGCACCACCGATGCCTTAGTTCGTGCCGCGATTTTTTCGGACCAGACGTCGTCACCGTTTAAAAATAATTTTCCATCCGCCGGCAGCAGCTCCGCCAACGTCCCTTCCTCCTGCGCCACGCCTGCGACATCGCCAAAAAACTCCAGATGCTCGCGTCCAATACTCGTGATGATTCCGAATTTTGGCGCAATCATTTTTACGAGCGGCGCGAGTTCGCCCGGATGATTGGTGCCAACTTCCAACACTGCTGCGGAATGAGTTTTCGCCAATCGTAGCAACGTGGTCGGCACGCCGATGTCATTGTTAAAACTCGCCTCGCTCCACAGCGTTGAAAATTTTTGGCGCAGCACAGAAGCCAACAATTCCTTCGTCGTCGTCTTACCATTCGAGCCGCCAACGGCCATGACCGGCAGAGAAAATTCAGCCCGATACGCCGCCGCTAATGTTCCCAACGCAATGCGCACATCAGTGACCGCTAACAAAGTCACATCCGGCGGAACCACCGATTTCAAAACATTAACTTTTGATTTTTCGACCACCAGCGCCGCGACTTTTTTGGCGGCGACTGCGGCGATAAAATCATGGCCGTCAAACTTTTCGCCCTTGATCGCGAAGAACACATCGCCCGGTTTCGCCGAGCGCGAATCGGTGCATACGTTCAACGCGGACGGGTCTAGGGAGCCGCTGATAATTTCAGCGTTACAACCGGCAGCAATTAATTTTAACGGGCGAATTTCCACAAAATTATTTCAACAAAAAAGTGGCGGTCACCACGGCGGTAATTGTTTTGGCGCGCGAGCTCGTGTCGTTCTCGCCCTCCCAGCTCGTCCGCGTTTCGTGCGGCGGTGTGATCTGAAAAATGCCCTGATCCGCATCGTGCAACTGGCTGATGCTGCGTCCGCCTTGCGTGGCAATCTGTTCGGCGCGGGCGCGGGCATCTTTGGTCGCCTCAGCAAGCATTTCAATTTTCGCCTCACCCACCGTGCTATAAATGAACTGCGGCGCTTCCGTGGTGAACACGACACCTTGTTCCACGAGGTCTGTGGAATCCAGTTTTTGGATGCGTTCAACATCCGCTGATTCGACACGCACTGACTGGCTCAAGCGATAGCCCGCTGTGTGCTGCTGCGTAAAACCATCGGCATTTTTCTGGACCGCGCGCACTTCCTCAATGGCGATGGGCGTAAACGCCGCATTGGTAAAATTTGCCCCGGCCAAAAACGCCAAAACCTTGTCACGATTTTCCTTGGCCGCGTGCTGCGCATCCACCAGCGATTCGGCTTCCACCACAAAACTTCCGCGCCACACCGCTAGATCCGAATCAATATTCTTGCGCGCCGAACCTTTGACGGTGATGAACTGTGAATTTTTTATTTTCACCCACGCCGAAGTGCCGAGCATCGAGGAAAACACCAATCCCGCCGCGAGAAAAAGTCCCGCCAGCATCCCAAAAAGTTGCGGCTTTGAATTATTCATGGAGCAAAGTTATCATGGATTCCGCGCGGTCATCGCCGGGGCGTTCGTCATCATCTTTGGATCTGGCGGAATATTCAGATAACTCGCGCATTGATCGGCAATATCTTTAAACACTGGCCCGCACACTTTACCGCCATAGTGACCTTCCTTCGGTTCATCCATCACTACGGAAATACATAGTTCCGGATTGTCCGCCGGGAAAAATCCGATGAAGGAAGAAATGAATTTTCCCGGCGCATAAACGCCGTGCTCTGCCTTCTGTGCCGTGCCCGTCTTGCCCGCGACCTCATAATTTTTCAGCGCCGCCTCCGGCGAGGTCCCGCCTTTGAGGACAACGGTTTTCAGCGCCTGCACCATTTTTTTGCAAGCCTCATCGCTCACCACCTGGCGCACCCGTTCTGGTTGGTAGACTTGCACCACGGAACCATTATGCCGCTGCAATTGTTTCACGAGCATCGGGCGCATCAGCCAGCCATCGTTCGCGATCGCCGCCATCGCCTCCAGCATTTGCAATCGCGTCACGGCCACGCCATGGCCCATCGGAATCTGCGCGATGGAAACTTTGCTCCAGTTTTTGACCGGATACAAAAATCCGCGCGCCTCGCCCGGCAATGGAATTCCCGTGCGCTGCCCGAAACCGAAATCCCACGCATATTTGAAGAGTTTATCCTCGCCTAACTTGATGCCGATCTTCGCCGCACCGATGTTAGATGATTTGGTGATGATCCCTTCCGTCGTCAGATTTCCGTAAGCCTCGTGATCGTGCAAAACTTTACCGGCGTAAGCAAAATGGCCCATCTCGCAATAAAAATTTTCGTTCAACTGAACCACGTTCTCGTTCAAAGCGCCCGAAACCACCACGATCTTGAACGTCGAGCCCGGCTCCACCACATCGTTGATGACGCGGTTGCGGGTTTCCGTCGTGATCGTTTTGGGATTACTCGGGTCGTAATTTGGCAACGAGACCATCGCCAGAATTTCGCCCGTCTTCGGCCGCATCACCACACCCGTCACACTCTTCGGCGAATGTTTCACCATCGCTTCCGCCAGCACTCCTTCCACTATATGTTGCACGACCGTGTCAATTGTCAGCACCACATCTAATCCGTCGCGCACCGGCACGTCCTCATCCCGCAACGAGACTAACTCCAGATTTTTTTTATTGCGGGCAGTCGCGCGCCAACCGGCCACACCGCTCAATTCTTTTTGAAGTGCAAATTCCACGCCGTCACAGCCGATGATTTGCGAAACCAAACGACCTTGAACATTGGTTTCTTCGACCCGGGGAAATCCGACGACCTGCCCCGCCAGCGAGCCGAGCGGATAAACCCGCATTTGATCCGAATCCGCCGCCAGCGCGTGATAACGCAGATCTCGCAGAAACGTTCGGCGCCCCTTGGACAAATTCGTTTCCACCAAACCGAACGTCAGATTCGTCATCGTCACATAAATTTTCTGCCAGGTATCTTCCGAGACATTTTTCGCCAGCCGCACATAACGCAAGCCATTCGTCTCCCATTCGCCCTTGGAATTTCGGGTAAGGGACGGCGTCAGTTTTTTTATCAAGGTCGCCTCATCCATCTGTAGATAAGGCGCAATGGCTCGCGCCACGACCGGTTGTAAATCTCCCAGAAGCGAGGGATTCGCGCTGATCGTTTTTACCGGGACACTGGTGGCGAGGACGTTATTGTTCGCATCCAGAATATCGCCCCGGCGCGGTGACTGCATAAATTCCCGCTGCGTGTTCTGAATCACCTGCTGGCTAAACTTCGTGTGCTGCACCACCTGCAAGTTGACCAACTGCCCGATGACGATGGCAAAACCCAATCCCAGCAGCCCCAAAAATATTTTGGCGCGAAAAATTTGAAGCTGGCTCGACATGATTAGATCAATGGGAAAATTAAGCGGCCAGCCGCCCGTGGCGATCGGTTCCTCAACCAACGGCGTCACGGACGGCGGCCAAAATTATTACTACGTTACGGCGTCAACCCGCCCACCGACCGCCGGGTAAGCTGACGCGAAAAATTATTCTTCTCCGGGGCCGATTCGCGCGGCTCTTCCAGTCGCACCACTTGCGATTCCTGCCGCGGCACCAGTCCCAGATGCATCTCGTCCACACGGCGCATCAACTTCACCGATTCGCGCAAATCATCAATCTGCCGCACGAGAAAACCGTTGTCGTGCTTGAGTTTTTTGATGGCATTCTCGCGCTCTCGCTGTTGCGCCGACAGCCGGTCAATCTGGTTTTTCTGCCAGACAAAGCCGAGCGCCCCGCCGCCGATAAGCGAAATCAACAGGACGACTTTGATCAAAAGACCAAACCCGATCGCCGCCTGATTTTTGCGTTTTCCAGCCATTCAAATTTTCTCCAGCACCCGCAACTGCGCACTGCGACTGCGCGGGTTTTCCTGTAATTCCGCTTCGCCCGGCAAAATCGCCTTGCGCGAAACCCACTTCAAATCCGGCACACACGGCGTTCGCAACTCCGGAATATCCACCGCGCCACTGAATGTATAATCACGCGTTCTTTCGCGTCCAAATTCTTTGACCACCCGGTCTTCCAACGAATGAAAGGTGATTACCGCCAACCTTCCGCCCGGCTTCAAAAGCTTTACCGCCGCCGCCAACCCGCGTTTCAACGAGCCGATCTCGTCATTCACTGCAATCCGCAGGGCCTGAAAAACCTTCGTGGCCGGATGCGACTTTTTGCCGTGGCGCGGCGCGAGCCGCTCAATCAAATCCGCCAACTGCTTCGTCGTCTCAAATTTCCGCAACGCGCGGTCATGCACAATCGCCTTCGCAAACCGCCGCGAATCGCGTTCATCACCAAATTGCCAAAATATATTCGCGAGCTCTTCCGCGCCGGTTCCATTCACTAAATCTGCGGCCGTCAACGATTGCCGGTGGTCCATTCGCATGTCCAAAGGCCCGTCATTTTGAAAGCTAAAACCACGCTCAGGGACATCTAATTGAGGCGAACTCACGCCCAAATCTAGCAGAATCCCAGCGCAACTTTTTTCCGGAATCCAGTCTGCCAACTCCGAAAAATTTCCGCGCCGCAACTCAAACCGTCCCGCAAAATTCGATCCCAACCGCACTTGCGCCGCCTCAATCGCGACGCCATCGCGATCGCAGCCAGACAACCATCCAGTCGGCGCGCTCGCGGCCAGAATGGACTCCGCGTGACCAGCTCCACCGAGCGTCCCGTCCACGTAACGACCGCCCGGGTGTGGCTTCAGCGCGCCCAACACCTCCACCGCCATCACTGGTTTGTGATTGAACACGGACACCTCGCATCGCTCAAAAAAGATTAACTCGCATTGACCAGCTCCCAGGCGCTCGCCGTGGATTTCACTGGCGCCGGCGGGAGCGTCTGCGATTTTGCCGGCACCCGCTCGATATCTGATTCCACCAAATCGTTCTGCACCGGCTTAAGTGTCTGCAGCGACAATTCCGGCTGCACCGCCCGACCAACTGTCCGCACCGGTTCCGGCGTGCGGAACGGATTCAGCTTCTCCGCCCACTTAGCCACCCGCGCCGGTCCAATCGAACGCGCATCCGTCAAGGGCGCTGCCGACGACGGAACCGATGGCTGCTGGGTCACTGCCGCCCGTGGCAAAAACGGATTTTTGTCACTTTTAAATTGCGGAACATAAGCGCGCCGGTTCTTGCGATACGCAATCGAGCCATGTCCGCTAAAAAAGCTTCGTCCCGACGCGAGTAAATTTGCCAGTGTCATAATAAATCAGTTTGCAATTTCCAATTTCTCAATCATTTTCTGATGCCGGAACTTTGGCGTGGTTGGCCTCACTCCAGACTTCAAAAAAACCAAAACAGCCCACCACCATGACTTTTGCGCTTTTTTCAATGCCCGCTTGCACCGCCATTTTTTCCGGCAAAGCGATTCGGCCCGCGCTATCCAAATCCATGCTGTCCATTTTTCCAGACACCTCGCGCAACCGGGTTTCCAACGCCGGATTTTTTTCAATTTCAGCGTTCTTCGCGTCGCGCATCCGGATGGCCTCCTCAAAAGGAAAGACCCGCAAGTATTTTCCTGCCACGGCGTCAGTTTTTACCTGCACAAAAAAAGTTTCCTTGCCGGAATCGGGCCGCCACTTCCTGGGAATGTGTATTCGACACTGCGCATCCGTCGTCAGCGGATGGCTGTTGACGAAAAAATACTCATTATGTCTTCCCGCTTCGGCCATAACTTATTCACATCGAATCCGACATCCAGCTTCGCAACTACTCAATTCCCCTAAACGCAACTAAACTCAACTAACTGCCACTAGTTAACCTCGACTTGGACTTTTCGTCAATAGGTATTTGGTTGATTTGTTCAGAAGTTATTCACAAGGCACTCCCCACTTTGTGAATTTCCCTTTTTCCGCAAAAACGCTACGCTTCCTCGGTGTTCACTAACGATTTTCAATTCCATTTGCCCCCGGAACTGATCGCCCAGCAACCCGCTGCCCGGCGTGACGGTGCCCGGCTACTCGTTTTGGATCGAAAAACGTCCAAAACCCAGCATCGACACTTTTTTGACTTGCCGGATTTTCTTCAAGCCGGCGACGTGTTGGTGCTGAATAACTCGCGAGTGATTCCCGCGCGGCTGCATGGGAAAAATTCCCGAACGGGAGGGAAATTTGAAATCCTCTTGCTGGAAGAAAATGCCGTGAACGACTGGTGGGCCATGCTGCGCCCCGGAAAACGCGCTCCGATTGGAACCCAAATTCAATTGCAAGAAAAAACTGGCGCCGCCGCAAAAATATTTGCCGAGGTCATCGAAATTAATCAGGAAGGGCATCGCCGCCTAAAATTTTCCGGCGCGGAAAATATATTTTCCCAACTCGATATTCTCGGTGAACTTCCCCTGCCACCCTACATCGAACGTCTGGGCGAAAAACCCGAGGACCGCGAACGCTACCAGACGGTTTTTTCCGATCCGGCCGGCTCCGTCGCTGCGCCCACCGCCGGACTCCATTTCACATCCGACATTTTGGAAAAAATCCGCGCGCGCGGCGTCACCATTTGTTTCATCACACTGCACGTCGGCGCGGGAACATTTCTGCCGGTCAAGGCGGAAAAAATTGCTGATCACAAAATGCACGCTGAACGTTTTGAGATCAGTGAAGCCACCGTTTCAGCCGTGAACGCAGCCAGAAAAAATGGCAGAAAAATTTTCGCGGTCGGCACGACCGCCACGCGCACGCTGGAAACCGCAGCGCGCCTGAACGAAGGAAAGCTCACTGTTTGCAGGGGTAAAACTGATATCTTCCTTTACCCACCGGCGGAGTTTAAAATCGTAGATGGATTACTTACTAATTTTCATCTACCGGAATCCACGCTACTCATGCTGGTCAGCGCGTTCGCCGCACCGGGTGAAAAAACTCGTGGGCGCGAACTTATTTTGCAAGCCTACGCCGAGGCCATCCACGAGCGTTATCGCTTTTTTAGCTACGGCGATGCGATGCTGATTTTGTGAATTCTAAATCCAAAATTTCAAATTCAAAACGTCCGTTCGTCTTTGTCAATATGGCGCTGACGGCGGATGGAAAAATCGCGACGGCGAACCGCGCCGTCCATTCGTTCGGCAGCCCGCGCGATCTACGTCATCTCTACGAACTGCGGGCGACGGCCGAGGCTATTATGAGCGGCGCGCGGACCGTTGAAATTTCTGAAAGCATCATGGGGAATGGCGGAGAAAAGTTTCGCCAACGTCGAGTGCTAAATGGCCTTGCTGAATTTCCGTTGCGCTTGATTGCCACCGGCAGCGGCTCGATTGATCCCGGCGCGAAAATTTTTCGGAATAAATTTTCTCCCCTCATCGTGCTGACCACCAAACGCATTCCGCAAAAAAAATTAAAACGGCTGCAAGGATTGGTGGATGAAGTGAAAATTTTCGGCGAAACCGAAATTGATTTTTTATCCGCGCTCCGCTGGCTGCGCCTGCGCTGGCGCGTAAAACGGCTTTTGTGTGAAGGCGGCGGCGAACTGAATGACGCCCTTTTCCAAGCCGATCTGGTGGATGAAATTCATCTCACGATCTGCCCTAAAATTTTTGGTGGACGCACCGCACCAACGCTGGCTGACGGGTTAGGTTTTTCAAAACTGGCCTTGGCCGGACAATTTAAATTACGGTCGGCGCAGAAATTCAAGGGCGAGTTATTCACCGTATTTTCCCGGGCTTAATTCGGAAATCTCAAAAAAATTCACCTTAAGTTCCGTTCCAATTTACCGATCAAACCTTGGGTTTAGTTTTTCAAAAATCCCCTCAAACTGCCGACAGCATAGACTTCCGCATTTAGGACACCTCCGATTAAGCGAAGCGCATTTTTGCCGATAAACACAATGTCTATTGTGTTCAATACTTGGAAAAACATCCGCTTAGATCGCCCTCCGGCTGGGCTAATCTGCGCTAACTTAGCCTGTCAACGGCTATGTTAAGCCGCGAATTGATGAGGCAGCTCAAAGTCTCTGCGCGCGTTCACAACTTATTAGATCAACCTTTCAGCGATCCGGCTACTGAACCGACCGGCGAACCCTGCGGCTTAACGCTACTGGTAAATTTTAGGTAAATGAAAACCCAACAAAAAAATGCTTTTCAGTGCGGGCCGAACCGCCGCCGCCACACGTTCACGCTGGCGTTGGCGTTGCTGACCATCTGCCGCTTAGCGCATGGGACTAACTCCACAAATCGGGATGACCACGAATTGTTGAAGCTGAGTCTGGAACAGTTGATGAGCATGAAAGTCACCTCGGTTTCCAAGAAAGAGGAAAAACTTTCCGGCACGGCGGCGGCGATCAGCGTGATCACGGCGGATGACATCCAGCGGAGTGGTGCGAATAATATTCCCGATGCGTTTCGGCTCGCGCCCGGCGTGGATGTCGGGCGGGTGGACGCGCACACTTGGGCGGTGGGCGTGCGCGGTTTGAACGATACTTTTTCGCCGGGCCTGCTGACGTTGATTGATGGCCGCAGCATTTATTCACCATTGTTTTCCAGCACGTTTTGGATGGCGCAGGATGTGATGTTGGAAGATTTGAGCCGCATCGAAGTGGTGCGCGGGCCGGGATCCACGCTCTGGGGCGCGAATGCTTTTAACGGCGTGATCAATATCGTCAGCAAACCGGCGGATGAAACCCAAGGCTTGTTGGTTAATGCTGGGGGCGGTTCGCAGCCGGCGGTCGCCAGCTCGGTCCGCTGGGGCGACAAACTCGGTGACAACACATTTTATCGCATCTATGGAAAGTATGACCAATGGAATGATTTTGAAGCAGTCAACGGCGGTTCCGCGAATGATCGTTGGTGGAAGATGCAGGGCGGATTTCGCTTGGATCAAAAGCCGGTGGCCGGAAATGAATTCACTCTTCAAGGGGATGTTTACCATCTGGAGGCAAACCAAGATATGCCTCAAGTCAGCCTATCTCCGCCGGGACGACAGACGACGCCTGCGGTTTGGAGTCAGACCGGCGGCAATATTCTCGGTCGCTGGACGCGGACTTTTTCGGATCGCGCGGAATTGTCGGTGCAAGCCTATTACGACGGGGAACGTTTTGAGGTTCCCATTATTAACGAAACGCGGCATGCGATTGACTTGGACATCCGCCATCAATTTCAACTTGGTGCGCGGCAGGAAATTGTCTGGGGCGGCGGCTATCGGTTGAATATGTCTGCGTTCGACAACACAGAGCAAGTGCGGATGTTGGAGTCGTCCCAGAGCAAAAGCGTGTTCAATACTTTTGTGCAGGACCAGATCAACCTCGTGCCAGAGCGCTTGCGGCTCACGCTCGGCAGCAAGCTGGAACACAACGATTATACTGGTTTTGAAGTGGAGCCGGGTGCTCGGCTCGCGTGGACGCCGACGGAACGTCAAACCGTTTGGGCGTCCGTTTCGCGCGCGGTGCGGACTCCCTCGCAGTTCGAACAAGGAAGCCGGATGGAACTGACGATGCTCCCATCCTCACCTCCGGCCACTCCGGCCACGCTGTTGGTTTTGGAAGGCAATGACCGGTTCAATTCGGAAACGCTGATCGCCTACGAAATCGGCTATCGCGTCCAGCCGCACGCCCGGCTGTCGTTGGATCTGAATGCGTTTGTCAATTCTTACGACGGACTGCGCTCGAAGCTAAACCAGCTTGATCCTTCCACCTTGCCGGCCTATCTGACGGTCAACTCCACGTTGGTCAACGGCATTAGCGGGGAAACATACGGCGCGGAAATTGCCGCCACTTGGCAGGTGCGTGACACTTGGCGGCTATCCGCTAATTATTCGTGGCTGGAGGAAAATCTTCGCCTAGCGCCGGAGGCCAGTTCCGGCGGGGCGCAAACGGCCCGTTTGAGCGCCCCGGAACAACAGGTCATGCTGCGTTCGAGTTTGAATCTGACGCCGCGGGTGGATTTCGATCTGGGCCTGCGATTTGTGGGCGGGTTCTCCGGCTCCGGATCAGGACTGCCGGACGATACTTTTTCCTCCAAGGTTGAAAGTTATTTTTCGTTGGATGCGCGCCTCGCCTGGCGGGTCAACCCGAATTTGGAATTGTCGCTGGCCGGACAAAACCTGCTGGAGGAGGCGCATCGTGAATTTAATCCCACGTTTCTTTCCACCGTGGCCGCGCAAGTGCCGCGCAGCGTGTTTGGAAAAGTGAGTTGGAGATTCTGAAATGAAGCACGGCCAAAACAATTTTCTCCGCCGCTGGCTGATGCTCATCAGCCTCGCGTTGGCGAGTTGTTTGCCCGCGACGGCAGAAGACCAGACCGTGAGCGAATCGCAATTGAAATCCGCGTTTTTGTATAACTTCACAAAATTTGTGGAGTGGCCGAACGCCGCCTCGGAAGCAACTAATGCACCGTTCACCATCGGCGTGGTGGGCGACGACGTTTTCGGCAGACGACTGGATGAAGTGGTCCGGTCTGAAACCGTGCATGGTCACCCGATCGTGGTGCAGCGGATCAAACGCGGCGACTCAGGCAGCGACTGCCAGATATTATTCATCAGCCGTTCGGAAAATGGAAATTTGGAATCGCTGCTGAAATCAGTGGCGGGCCGGCCCGTCTTGACCGTCGCCGAAACCGAGGGTTCCGCCGCGCGCGGAGTCATGGTCAATCTGCTCGTCTTAAAAGGCAGCCTCAAAATGGAGATTAACCGCGCAGAAGCACAACGGGCACAACTAGAGATTCGTTCGGATCTTCTGAAGCTGGCAAAAATTGTGACTACCGCAAAGTAACATGAACCCGAAACGCTTTTTTCGAAACCTGTCAATTCAGCGGAAGCTGTTGGTGATCACACTGACGATCTGCGCGGCGGTGTTATTGCTCGCGGTCTCGGCTTTATTTCTGTTCCAGATCTTGAATTTCCGGTCGAATTTCAAACTAGATACCAGCACGCTTGCGGCCATTGTCGGAAAAAATAGTGCGGCCGCAATGGCGTTTGGTGATCGCAATGCGGCGAATGAAACGCTCGGCTATCTCAAGGCCAAACCGAATATTGAATGCGCGAGTCTCGCCAATGTGAATGGCGAGGTGATCGCCCATTTTGGGAAGAAAGATGACGCAAAGGAATTGGGTGAATTTCCAGGGCCTGGCCAGTTCAAATTTACTGATGGCGCTTTGCTTTATACCGAGGCGATTTACCTGGAGAGCAAACGGATCGGCACGCTGTTTATGCGGATGGACTACAATAGCGTCTTCTCGCAACTGCTCGGGTTTTATATTTTTATCATCACCATTATTCTGGCGGCGTCAACGGGACTCGTGTTTTGGCTTTCGGACAAACTGGGGAAACTAATTATCACGCCACTTTCGAACCTGACTAATACCGCGCGTTTGGTCGGCGAGAAAAATGATTACTCCGTGCGCTCCAGCATGGACGGGCGGACCGATGAACTGGGGCTGCTGGGCACGGCGTTCAATCACATGCTGGAGCGTATCCAAAATCAGGATGCAGCCCTCAACATATCTCAGCAGAAGCTGGGTTCACTCGTAAACTCGATTGATGGCGTCGTGTGGGAATGGGATGCGGTGACGTTTCAATTTACTTTTGTAAGCGAACAGTGCCGCGCGATTTTAGGCTACCCGCCGGAAGCCTGGCTGGGGAAAGCAGATTTTTGGGACAAGATTGTGCATCCCGATGATATTGAAAAAGCAACGGTTCATTGCATGGCGGCCATCGCCAAACGGGAACCGTATCACTACGAGTATCGTATGATCGCAACGGATAATCGCGTCGTCTGGATTCGGGAGAGCGGGGTGGTGATAACGCAAAACGATAAAGTAGTATCGTTCCGGGGAATTTTTCAGGACATCACCGAGCAAAAACGCGCCGCAGTGGAGCTGGAACAGTTGAATCGCAAACTGCTGGACACCTCTCGCCAGGCGGGCATGGCCGAGGTTGCGACGGGCGTGCTGCATAACGTCGGCAATGTGCTCAACAGCGTCAACGTCTCCACGACGCTGCTCAACGATGAACTGGATAAATCCAAGATCCACCACTTGCAACAGGCGACCGGCTTGATGCGGCAACATCTGCCGGAGCTACCCACCTACTTGATGGAGGATGCCAAAGGCCGGTTGCTGCCCGAGTTCATCATCAAAGTGGCCGATGCGATGAATGGCGAGCATTCACGCTGGCGGGAAGAATTGCGCGGTTTGAAGAAAAACATCGAACACATCAAAGAGATCGTGGCGATGCAACAAAGTTACGCGCGCGTCTCGGGCCTGTTTGAAGCGCTGGCGGCGGAGACACTCGTGGCGGACGCGTTGCAGGTGAACCATGCCGGCTTGGAACGGCACCACGTGGAACTCATCCGCGATTATCATCCCACGCCATTGATCATGGTGGACAAACACAAGGTCATGCAGATTCTCATCAATCTTATCCGCAACGCCAAATACGCCCTCGACAATAATCTGCCGAACGAAAAAAAACTCACAATTCACATCGGGCCAGCCAGCTCGAATCGCGTGAAAATTGTGGTGCAAGACAATGGCGTGGGCATTTCCACAGAAAATTTGACACGCATTTTTGCGCACGGTTTCACGACTAAAACTGACGGTCATGGCTTCGGTCTGCACAGCGGCGCTTTGGCCGCAAAAGAACTCGGCGGCAGCCTGATTGCCAGCAGCGAGGGCCTCGGCCGCGGGGCGGTATTCACGCTCGAACTGCCCATCGCCAACAATAAGAATTAATTTTATGTCCAACACCTCCATCATTCCCCGTCATCGCCTGCTCATCATTGATGACAACCCGACGATTCATGAGGACATCAAAAAAATTCTCTGCCCGGCGGCCGAGGACCACGGGTTGGATCAAATGGCGAATGAGCTTTTTGGCAATAAAAAGAAAACTTCGGCTCATCGGGAATTTCAAATTGATTCCGCTTTTCAAGGCCAGGAAGGGCTGGCGAAAGTTCAAGCCGCCATCGCGGAGGGCCGGCCTTACACCTTGGCATTTGTGGATGTGCGGATGCCGCCCGGTTGGGATGGCATCGAAACGATCCGCCGGATCTGGGATCTGTATCCGGACTTGCAGGTCGTGATCTGCACCGCGTATTCAGATCATTCGTGGGACGACATCATCACGCAGGTCGGCCAATCCGACAGTCTGGTCATCTTGAAGAAACCCTTTGATAACATTGAAGTATTACAGCTCGCTCATGCGCTGACCAAAAAATGGTCGCTTACCCGCGAAGCCCGTTTTCGCATGGATGATCTGGATGAACTCGTGCAGCGCCGCACCGAAGCGCTTTCCCTCGCGAACCAGAAACTGCAGGTGGAAATCCGCCAGCGCGTCGGGGTGGAATCTGCCTTGCGCGCCTCGGAGGAATTGTTTGAAAAAGCGTTCACCGCCGCCTCCGTGCCCATGGTGGTTTTACAAACGGATGGCCATAGTTGTCTGGAAGTGAATAGCAGTTTTTTGAAGCTGGTGAACCTGACGCGGCTTCAGATCATCGGCCAAGCCTTCGATACGTTGAACCTCTTCTCCAATTCGGCTGATGGTGAAACGACTTTTGCACAACTGCTGGCGGGCGGGGCGATTCGCGATCACAAATGCCGCATCCGTGACACCCATGAAAACGTTCACGACACGCTGCTTTCGCTACAGCCGGTTTCGCTCGCCGGGCAGGATTGCATTCTCGTCGCCATCCAGGATGTGACGGAACAACTGCACCTCGAAGCGCGCTTGCGGCAGTCGCAGAAACTCGAAGCCATCGGCCAGCTCGCCGCCGGGGTGGCGCATGATTTCAATAATTTGCTCACGATCATTCACGGTCATGCGAGCCTGCAGATGTGCCGCGATGATTTGGACAAAGAGGTGCATCATTCCCTCAATCAAGTGAAGATGGCTGCGGACCGCGCGGCGGCCCTGACGAAACAGTTGCTCACCTTCAGCCGCCGGCAGCTCGTCAAACTCGCGCCGATGGATCTATGTGAGATCGTCCATCGGATTCACCCCATGTTAGCGCGCATGGTGGGCGAGGCGGTGGAGTTGAAGACGGAGTGTCCGGCGGGTTTGCCAGCGGTTTTGGCCGATGAACATTGCGTGGAACAAATTGTGATGAACCTCGTCGTCAATGCGCGCGACGCGACGCCAGCGGGCGGGAGAATTTTCATCAGCGTAGAATCAGTCGAAATCACGGCGGCAAACCGCACGAATCCCGAAGCCCGCGAGGGTCGTTTTTTGAAACTGAGCGTGGCGGATAACGGCAGCGGCATCGACACGTTGCACCTGAACCATTTGTTTGAACCGTTTTTCACGACCAAAGACAAAGGCAAAGGCACCGGCCTCGGCCTCTCGACGGTTTATGGCATCGCCCACCAACACGAGGGCTGGGTGGAGGTGACAAGTAAAAAAGGCAGCGGCTCGGTTTTCCAAATCTTTCTGCCCGTCAGCCATAAAGCGGCTGAGCCACACCATGAAACTGAATTCACGAGTAAACTCGTCAAGCAACTTCAACCATGTCACGTGCTGGTCGTAGAAGATGAGGAGGCACTGCGGGACTTCATCACGGACGCACTGCGTCAATGCGGCTACCACGTCATTCAAGCAAGCGATGGCGTCGAAGCTCAAGTCGTTTTCAAAACCAGCCTGCATCCCGTGGATATTCTCATCACGGACATGGTCATGCCCAACGGCATCACTGGTCGCGAACTGGCGTGTCAGCTCATGGATTGGCAGCCGAATCTCAAGGTGCTTTACATGAGCGGCTATAGCACCGACCTGATGGATAATGCGGACCGTTTGACGGAAGGTGAAAATTTCTTACCAAAACCATTTAACATTCCCAAACTCATCAGCACGGTGCAACGCTGTCTTAAAAGTGAAAGCGGCGTCGCGCTGCAACCGGGAGACCCGCAATATTCATAGTCACACCTTGGTCCGGTAAATAAACCACCAAAACCAAATTGTCCCCAGCGCGCCGCAGCTGGCCGCGCCAATAAAATTCGCCTGCGGACTCACGCTCCACAGCCACGCGCCAAGCAACGATCCGCTCGTCACCGTGCAATCGCGGATGAGATAATATGCGCCGTAAGTCCGCGCGCGCAGTTCCGGCGCGGCCTCGCTGATGATGAGCGCCTTGCGCGCCGGCTCGCCAAATTCCTTCAGCCCGCGCACGACGAACGCGAGCGCGAGCCATTTGAAATCGTGCGCCCACAGCAGCGTTAACGGAAACAGCGTGAAGAAAATAAACGTGATCAGCACGAACGGACGGCGTCCATATTTGTCCGCGAGATGCGCGACGGGGATATAGCAAAACATCGCCGTGACCATTTCAAACGTGATGAGATAACTAAATTGTTGCGCCGTCAAACCGCCGTGATTCATCGCCCACAAAATGATGAACGCGTAGGGAATCCGTTCGCAGAACCGGATTAAAATATCGCTCACCAACAGTTCGCGCAGCGCGGGCGTGAAGGATTTGACGATGCCGAAAAAAGTCGGCTGGTAGGGCGCGTCACTCCGTGCGCGCCG
>JANYFN010000296.1 GCA_025362675.1 Limisphaerales bacterium
AAATTCGCCAGTGTTTGCAAGGATTCCGCGTTTTGCACGCGAATCGCTTTCAAGCTCATCAGGCCGAACTGCGTGCAAAATTCCGAAGGCTCATCGCCGTGAAATTGCAGCACGCTCAAGCCGCACTCGGCGATGGCGCGGGAGACGAGCGCTTCCTCGGGATTCACAAACACGCCGACCTTGAGCACGAACGGCGAGACGGCGCGGGAAATCTCGGCGGCAGTCGCAAGCGAGATGTGGCGTGGACTTTTCTCGTAGAACATCAGGCCGATCATGTCGGCCCCCGCTTCGGCGGCGGCGACGGCATCGGCAACACTCGTAAGGCCGCAGATTTTTACTTTGGTGGTCATTGGAAATCAAACCGGTAGGCCAGACCTGCCGGTCTGCCGGGGAAGGCAGCGCAGCAGCGCCGCCCTACCAGCGTGGGGAGCATCGCATCGGCGCGATTTTTTCTCAACTTCGTTCGGTGTTGAATAAAATTATGGCAGCACTTGCACGCGGAAGAATTGTGCGCGGTTCGCGTTCGTGCCGGTGAAGTTCATCGTGGCACTGTTCGTCGCCTGCAGCCACGGCGTCACGGGCGTCCACGCGGTGAGATTGGTGGAGGTGTGAACCTGATACAACCGGTTCGTCACCACGGGCCATTGCATTTGCACACGGCTGATCGCGTTCGTCATTTTTTCGCTGGTGAAATACAAACGCGATGCGGCGTTCGTCGGAATCGTGCCGGCGATGAATTCCGCGTAGTCCGTCATTCCGTCGTGATCGGTGTCGGTTTTATTCGTGCGGTTGGTGACAGCGCCGCCGAAATAATCAATTTCCCACGCGTCGGAAATGCCATTGTGATTCACGTCGGGGAAGGTGTAGTTGCCGGTGAAATTAATTGTGGCACCGGCGTTGAGCGTGTTCGTTTGGTCGGCGGGCGCGAGGTAATACGGCACGTCGCCGAACTCCACGACGTAGTTGCCCGCGGCCAGATTGCTCAACGTGATGGACGGCGCGACGCCCGTTTGCACCGGCGTGGTGCCGAGCGACGAGAGCGTGGAGAGCGTCCATTCGCCCTGGCCAAGATTTTTGGTGATGGTGAGGTTGCCGCCCGCGACGACGCCGGTGATGCCGATGTCATCAATGGTCCAGCCGTAAAGTGGCAAACCGAAGTTGACGCCTTCATAATAAAAAACTACCTGGATGGTCTTGCCCACGAACGGCGTCAAATCCACGGTCTCGTGTTCCCAGCCGACGGTGGCAGCGCCCACGTAATCGAGATAGATGGGAAGATTTTGCGGCGGCACGCTGTTGTTCGTGCTGATGTAAATGATGCCGTCTTCGGAGGGAATGCCAAAGGTCGGATCCGTGCGACTGAAATCGCAGACGTGCCAAAAACTCAAGGTGGCGCTCGACAAGCCCGACAGATCAATGATCGGCGCGTAGAGATACGAGCTGACGAGGAATAAGGACGGGCCGCTCTTGAGCGGGCAGCCCCAGGCATTCGCGCCGGAGTGGGCGCTGTTGATCAGCCCATTATTCGGTGTGCCAAAGTTCCAATTGGTTTCTGTGCCAGTCGAACTGTCCGGCACGACGGTCCAGCCGGACGGCCCACTTTCTAGATCCGTGGCCCACGGCGGTTTCGGCGCGGCGAGCGTCTGGAAGGTATAAAGATTTCCGTTATTGTCATCCACCGTGGTGTTACCGGCCTGATCGCGGCTCACGACCAGAAAATGATAGGTGCGGTTCGGTAGCAGGCCGTTGAGCGTGATGGTGTGATTGGTGACGAGCGCGCTGGCGTAGGCGACGTTCGCAGGCGGCTGGCTGACTTCGTCGAACTGCACCGATGAATCTGCGGGCTTGGAAGTTTGCCACGTCACGCGCGCATTGTAAAAATCGGTCAGCGCGGCGACCTGCGAAATCACCGGCGGCACAGTGTCAATGACGGCCGTGGCCGTGACGCTGCTAGCCGGTGAGGCGTCGGCGTAAGTGGCCGTGAGGATATCCCCATTTTGAACGCGCAGTTGGCCCGCCGCCGCGCCGCCGCTGACCAGCGTGAGATAACCCGTGAACAATCCCGGATGCGTCGTCTCAAACAGCGAGACGGTGGTGCGGTTCGTGCGCGAACTCGCGCCGAACGTCACCGTCGTCGTGCCCGCGCCGGCGAGATCGCCATCGCCAACTTGCACCGTCACGAGCACATTCGTGGTGTAGCGCGAATTATCCAGCAGCACCACGCCGTGTCCGTCCGCGCCCGGCGCCAGGAAGCCGATGGCGTTTTTCAACAACGTGGCCGCATTGTTTGGCGCGGTTCCGTTGGCGGGCAACGCATCGAACGGATACGACAGAAACACGACGCGACCAGGGCTGTCCACGCCGGGCGCCGGATAGCTCATCCCGCATGGATTACCTGTGTCTGCTGAGTATGTCACGGTGAGCGCATCGGATGAGGGCGTGAAGGTATCCGAAAAATCTGGCCCGAAGAAATCGCCCAACCCGTCGTCGAAGCTTGGATAATTCGTATAGTTCAAGGTCTGAAACATTCCGTTCGCGAGCGTTCCCGCGCCACCAATAATGCCCGACACTCCCGCAGCTTCATCGCACTCCGAACAGGGAAATGGTGGTGACGGATTTTGTTTGAATTTCGCCACGCGCAATACTTCGTGACGGAAAGGAACGTCGCCCAGCTGCGTCAAAATTCCCATGGACGCCATGAAAAATGAACCGCCGCCGTTGAGGTAACTTTGAATCATGAACTGCTGCGAGGCGCTCAACGTATTGTTCGTCGCCGTCGGATCGGGCAGGCCGTTGGCATCCACGCCGTAATAAACCGTGTCATCCGTCAGCCGCCACATCACGACGGGATACGGTTTCAAATCGGCAAGCTGCGGCGTGCCGCCGCGCGCGTTCACTTTCCAAAACGCGTAATTGATCCCGGCGGCGTTGAGCGCGTTGGTGTAGGTGCTGTCGGGAATCGTGGTCGCGCCGTTCGCGTCTTCCGCCGCCGTGTCGTAGGCATCCACGAGCAAAACGGTTGGCGTTGCGATCCCGGTGAGGGTGAAATTAAGACCGCCATTGTTGTTCGTCGCCACGTTGCCAGCGGCATCGGCGGAACTCACCGAATAAAAATATGTTTTTCCTGGAATCAAATTACTCAACTTCACAACGTGCGCGGTGACGAGCGCATTGTTCGTGACAGCGCGATTCAAGCTCGCCGAGTTCGTGCCGAAGCGCACAAGAGATGTCGCCGGCTCCGTGGTTGTCCAAGTGATCGTGAGCACGCCAAGGTCGGTGGTTGCGGCGACACTCGTGATGATCGGCGCGACCAAATCTCCCAGTGCGATCGCGCTGCGTTTGATGCTGCCAGCGTCAACGTAATCTGCTTCGAGTGAATTGCCGTTCGCGACTTGGATTTGTCCCGCGCCTGCCGCGCCGGTCACGGTTAAAACCGCGCCGGTGAATGCGCCGTAATTTCCCTGCGCGTTCAAAATTTTCGTGAGACCAGTGTGCAACGAAAGATTCGTCACGATCACCGACACGCTGTTGCTCGCCGCGCGCGCGGCGTCAAACACCGTCAGCAAAATCGAACTCGGCGCGGTGTAAGCCGGGCGATCCATTAAAATTAATCCCGTGCCGTTCCGTGCCAAATCACCCGATGAAACCAAGGCGAAATCCTGATCTGCCACCGCTGTATTCGTCAGCGCGTCCTGCACAATTTTACTCGCCCGCACTCGCACTTGATAATCTCCCACGACCGGCACGGAGAGATAAACGCCCTCGACGTTATTCAATTTATCCGCGTTCGGTGCATTCGCCACCGACTCACCCGCGCCAAATTGATTGCCGCGATACAGCGTGCCGTCCGGTGCGATGACTTCCAAATCGAGATCATTTACGAGGGCAGGAAGTGCGCCGGGAAATCCGGGAACATCGGTGTAAGCCATCGTCACCTTCAACGGCTGGCCGCTGCTGCGCACAAAAATGTGCTGCGTGAACACTTGGGTATTCGTCAGCAGGACGGTTTGATCCACGTATTGAAACGCGCGCGGGGCAGCGGCGAAATTGGTGGTGATGATGTTCTCCAAATTGATGCGCCCCCAGCCTTCATCGTTGTTCGGCACCGGGCCGGGACCGCCGTTCGCTTGGTCGAGTTCGTCGGCTGAATTGATGAGCGCGGCTTTCGTCAACGCTGGCGAAGGAATGGCATTCGTGTGCGTGGCTTTGTAAAACTGCACGAACACCGCCGCCGCGCCCGCTGCGTGCGGGCCGGCCATGCTCGTGCCGCCCATGAACACATACAGATCATCAATCACCGTCCACGATGTGCCCGCGAGATTGAGCGCGAACGACGACGCGGCAGAGGCGATCCACGTTCCCGGCGCAACCACGTCGGGCTTAATCCGCCCATCCGCGCACGGTCCACGACTGGAAAAATCCGCCATCGTATCAATGCCGTCCGCGTAGAGGCCATAGGTTGTAGAGAGCGTCGCGGGCGCATTATCGGACGCGCCGGTGGCGATGACATTTTTCGCGCACGCCGGGCTGGCGATAGTCTGCGAATTCGGTCCCGCGTTGCCGGCAGAAAATTCCAGGATGTAAGGCTGATAACCCGCCGTGCCCGCATCGGCATCGCGCACCAGTTCGTCAAATTGCGCGCAGTCCAAATCGTATTCGCCCTGCACATCGTTGCCCCAACTGTTCGAGCCTACCTTCGCACCCGCGCGCACCGCGTCGTGCGTCAATGTTTCATCGGCAGGAAACGGATTTGCCTCGCCCGCATTGTCGTCAAAAATTCGTTCCACAAACAGATTCGCGCCGGGCGCAACGCCGAGTCCGTAAAACTGGCCCGTGTCGGGATCGGTCTCGCCCGAGGCGGCATTGCCCGCCACGATGCCCGCGCAATGTGTCCCGTGGCCATAGCCATCCGAACCGCCGGTGATATTGCTGCCGTAGGTCTTGAAGCCGGTCACGCGCCCGAACAAATCCGGGTGCATCGTGTTCGTATTGCCGGTATCTAGTCCGGTGTCAGCGACGCAAACCGTCACACCACTGCCGTCGAAGCCGAGTTGTTGCGTGACCGTGCGCGTCGCCACCGCGCCGTCATCGCCACCGACAATTTTTGCGGCGGCCTCATCTACCAATTTTCTTTTCGGTGCCCGTTCCAACCACAAGACCGAACCTTCGCGTGATAATGCATCCATCTGCGCGGACGAAATATCGCCGCGCAGAAAAACTCCCTGTCGCAAGTGACTCTCGTGATTCACGGTGCCGAGCAATTTGCGCACGGCGGCGATTTCCTTCGCGCTCGCCGACGCCGCCAGCAAAATGTTCACGCTCACCGGCGTGTTCGACCACGCTGCGTTTTTGGCGAACGCTGCGAGTTGCGGATGAATCTTGTGTTCCGCTTTGTATGGCCCGACCCAGCGCACAAAACTCAGCGCGCTCACGGTCGCCGGCGAAATGTTTTCCAGCTTCGCGATGAACGCATCGTCGGGAACATATTTGATCAGCTCCACGCCGGATTTTTTCAACTCGGCGCGCTGCGCCGGTTCGAGCGGGCCGTGGAACTGGATGAGGAACAAACCGCTGGTCAGCGCATGCGCACTTTTCTGTCCGGCCAGTGCCGCGCGATTCGCACCGGAATCCGTGTCGATGATCTCATTCCGCAGGCGGATGTTTTTGGCGTCGCTGCTGGAAACGACGCTTAATAAAACTAAGACGGTTGCCAAAAGCTGGCAACCGAGACGGTTCACACGGGGGAGATGCACTTTAAACCGATACTCTCACTCGGCGTTTTATGCAATGCGGAATTGGCGATTCCCTGCTTTTGGTGAACCGCGCGACCTCGCCACTCGAAGGTTTATTTTTCTTCCGCGCCACGCCTAGGCTGCTGCCGTTTGGCGCCCGCCGACCAGCTCCAAGCGGCCGACGGTTTATGCGCCGACTCAAAAATCTCCTGCATCTGCTGAACGATGTCCGCATGTTCACTCGCCACGTTGTTGGTTTCACCAAGGTCAACGTCCAGATTATAAAGTTCAATCGCACTGGGGGCGGTGTCCAGATTCAGCTGAATCCCTTTCCAACTGCCTTTGCGCGCAGCGCGCTTGCCGCCATTTTCGTAAAATTCCCAATAGAGATAATCATGCTGCTTCTGATCCGCGCGCTGACCCAGTAGCGTGGGCAAATAACTTTGACCGTCTAAACCCGCCGGCGCTTTCACGCCCGCGACCTCGCACGCCGTGGGCAGAAAATCCCAGAAGGCGGAAACCTGCGGTGTAGTTTTTGCGCTCTGAATCTTCCCCGGCCACCAGGCAATGAACGGCACGCGCACGCCGCCTTCCGTGAGATCCCGCTTGCCGCCGCTCAACGGCCCGCTGGAATTAAACCATTGGCGCTGATAGCCACCCTCATTCATAGCCCCGTTGTCGCTGGCAAAAATCACCAGCGTGTTCGTCGCGAGGCCCTGCTCTTTTAACTTAGCCATGATCTGACCGACCTCCCAATCCAAGCGCGACACCATCGCGGCGTAAGTGGTCTTCGGCTCTTTCTCGGCCCGATAATTTCCATGCCCGGCCTGCGGCGGCTCCGCGAACTGTCCACGAGACTTCGCCTTCCACTCCTCCGGCGCGGTCAGATCGGCATGCGGAATTTGCGTCGCATAAAAAAGAAAAAACGGCGCGGTCCGCGGCTCACCCAGCCACGCCAATGCATCCTTGAGGAACAGGTCCGCGCTGTAAGTATCGCCTTCACTGAGATGGTTGTTCGGGTAAGTAACGGTCGCGCCGTCACGATACAATTCCGTGGGAAAATAATCGTGCGCCGCCGAGTGATGAAGATAACCGAAGAAGTGATCAAAGCCCTTCGCATTCGGCAACGTCGCATTATCATCCTGCCCGGCCACCGACGATTTGCCGATCATCGCCGTCTGGTAACCAGCGTTCTGCAACAGTCTCGCCACGGTGATATCCTGCGGATCCGGGCGCAGCGCGCTCGGCCCGTTGCCCCGGATTTGGGTGTGACCCGTGTGCAAACCCGTCATCAAACTGCACCGCGACGGCGCGCACACCGTGCTGCCCGCATAATGCTGCGTGAACCGCAAACCCTCCGCCGCCAGCCGATCCAGATTGGGGGTCTTGATCACGGACTGCCCGTAACAACCAAGGTCGCCATAGCCGAGGTCATCCGCGAGAATGAAAACAATGTTCGGCGCGGGATTCGTCACTGCGGCCGTGAGCGTCGTCGCCATGAACACCAACAGCGCACAACTTTTTAATAGACTGGGCATGCGTTCATTAACTCAACTCCGCCAGTATCGGTCAAGCGCGCGGGCTTGAATTACCCGAGCGCCACTCGGGGCCAATCAGCTCGTCGCTCGACGCACTCAAAGGCGGCACCAGCCCTTCAGGGAAGCCATTTATTGATCTGTGGCTTCGTTCTTATGCGTTGTGAGTCTTAATTACCATTCTGTGCAACCAAATAACTGGTTTAAGAATCTTAACTAACGAATTGAGTATCCAATTTATCGCTCTGTGCAACCAATTCGCTGAACTAAGTGCCCAAGCCACCGAACAGCGCCTCCGCACTTGCCCTTTGGGCGGCCACTTTCTACGTGCGACCATGACTTCCGACTCCCCGCCCCCTAAAACTGCCGCCGCTGGAGCAGGTCGTTTTTGCCCTCGGCAACCTGTGCCGTTGGAAGATGCTGCGGGAACTCGCCGCCGGCGACACCCGCACCATCAGCGAACTCGCCCGCGCGGGCGCGTGCAGTTACGACAGCGCCGTGAAACATATCATCCTCATGCGCGAAGCCGGGCTAGTGATGCAAGGTCGCGGCAGCCTCTATCAAATCCCGCCGCACTTCCTGCCCAGCCCCGGCCAACCGCAGGTGGATTTTGGCCACTGCCTCCTGCGGTTCAATGCCGGAAATTGAAGTTAGGGTTGGAAGTCCTCTGCCAGCCGCCACCGGCCAACCAACGCGTCCCGTTTTAACCCGACAACGCGCACGGGTGACGATCTCCACCTGCCGATGCGCGTGCGTCAATCTATTTCCAAACGAGCGAAGGCTTGCGCTCCAACGCGCCGGGCTTGGGCCAGAAATGCCGCCTCGCTTTGCCGCTTTACATGCAACCAAAAGGTTGCATAATGACGCGCAGATGGATGCAGTATTCAAAGCGTTGGCGGACGAAAGCCGCCGGGAGTTACTAGACCAGTTGCACCAGAGCAACGGCCAGACACTCGGCGAACTGTGCGCGCACCTCGACATGACGCGGCAGGCGGTCACGAAACATTTGATGCTCCTCGAAGCAGCGAACCTCGTCACGGTCGTCTGGCGCGGACGCGAGAAGCTGCATTATCTCAATCCGGTGCCGATCCACGAGATCAGCGAGCGCTGGATCGGCAAATACGAACGCCATCGCCTCCAAGCGTTGAGCGATCTCAAAAAAGGTCTCGAACAAAACAAAAAAAAGAAAGGATGACAGCATGAAAATCGAAAAGTTAGTCTATATCACCTATATCCGCTCGACGCCGGAAGAAGTGTGGGCGGCCATCACCAAGCCGGAATTCACCGCGCAATATTGGGGCAAGATGACGAACGTCTCCGATTGGAAGAAGGGCTCGAAATGGGAACATCACAATCCCGACAGCGAAGTCTGGATCACCGGCAAAGTTCTGGAATCCACGCCGCCCAAAAAACTCGTGTTGAGCTGGGCCGACCCGGACGATATCAAAGACAAATCACGCGTCACCTTTGAGCTCGAAGCGATGGAAGACATGACGTGCCTGACGGTCATTCATGGAAGTTTCAAGGCCGGCTCGACCATGATTAAGAAAGTTTCCGGCGGCTGGCCGCGCGTGCTCTCCAGCTTGAAAACTTTTCTGGAAACCGGCAAAGCACTCAACATCTTTTGCAAAGGCTCAAAGTAAAAAGGCAAAGACAGGATTAACAGGAACTACAGGATTCAAAACCGCTGGCCGGACAATCCTGAAAATCGTGTTAATCCTGTCTCTTATTTCCCGACCGAAGCGCGCAAATCTTTTTCCAGCCGGGCGAAGGCGGCTTCAAAGGCATCGTGGTTTTTCCAGTTGGAGAAATCAGGGATGTGATATTTGCGGCCTGCTTCTGGTTCAGGCCAACTGCTTATTTTCGTCTCGGAAGAGATACAAACAAATTGCGGCGAGAACAAATCCGCCGACTATATCAACAATATGATGTTGGTAAGTTAGCAACGTTGAAAAACCGATTAAAACAAACCACAAATGAGATGCTAAACGGATGACGCCTTTTGTGTGTTTTGCGTAATGAGCAGCGAGAATGGTGCGAAAGGTAATGTGTAGCGAAGGAAATAAGTTATAGGGCTGGTCAAGGGCGTATAGAAATCTGAAAATTTCACCCGTCCAGTCGCTGGGTTGTGGACGCACAGCTGATAATTTCAGGGGTATCAGCAAAAAGCAAACGCCTGCCACAAAGATGGCAAATGTAATTCGCTGTGCGAAAACGCGTAGTTCGTTCCGGCTTGGACATAAGAATGGCCCATAAACAAAGAACAAATTTATGGACATATAGGGAATAATCATCACTGGCACAAACGGGATGCTGCTCTCCCATGAGTAATACCAAGTTCCGACGTCAGAGCGATGGGCGGTAATCCAACTGCAACCACCGTAGACGACCATGAATAACAAGGACAACGCAACTGAATTCAAGGCCGCATAAAGTTTTGATGGCTTGCTCACGATATGCTTGAAGCCGGGACATCACATCCTGAGTTCCAAATCCACCAAAACACCATCGGCAGGCTTGGTTGATACGCCAGCCTTCGCCTCCGGCTTTTCATTCACCGCCTTGAACTTGAATATTTTCACAACCGCCCCCACGACTAATCCGACTTCCAGTAGTCCGAGAAATCTTCCCGGGCAGAAACGCGGTCCGTGACCGAATCCGAAGTGAAGCATGTCCTTAGCGGTGATTCCTTTCGCGGCAAGAACTTCCCAGCGTTTCGGCTCAAACATTTCCGCCGGATAGCCCGTCACCGCCTTGCCCCAAAATTCCTCGCACCGGTTCGCATGCCACACATCGAGGCGGAGTTGAGTCCCTTGGGGCATGAACATCTTTCGATGATCAGCCGTTTCGACCCAAGTATCCACCGTGGCGCGGCGTGGAAGAAAATAAAGTGCCGGAGTCAGGCGCAACGTTTCCTCCAATACACGATTGAGAGTCACCGCTTGGGCCAGATTATCGGGGTCATAAGAATCCATCCCTTTGACCTCATCATAAATTTGATCTTGGATGTCGGCCCGGCGTGACAGATGCGACAATGCCCAGCTCGCGAATGATGTTGTGGCTTCCATCGCACCGGCAAGAAAGACGCG
>JANYFN010000053.1 GCA_025362675.1 Limisphaerales bacterium
TTTGAGCCTGTAAAAGAACAAAAACAGCCCGAACCAGTAAAGGAGCCCGAAACTATAGTTGGAGCTGACGACCACAAAACCGATGAATCTATCGAAGAGCAGTTGCGTAAATCGCGTGAGCGTATCATGCGCCTTAAAGACCTAAGCATGAAGCTGCGCAGCGGAAGCCTTCAGGAACTGGAAAGCGTACCGGCCTACAAACGTAAAGAAGTAGCCCTGCAACAAACCCCAGCCTCCAACGAAAGCCAGATATCGCGCGCCTTGAGCGCGGCCTGCTCGCGGTTGGTGGTGCGCAATGGCCAGCGATCTTGCCGCGCGCCAAAACCGATTCGGCAATGCCATTCGTCATTCGACCGCTGAAAAAGTTTGTCGCGCCAGTAGCGAACATCGGTTTTGGCGAACGAAGCGACCGCCTTTTCTGCCTTGGGCAGGGAAGTCCTTTTGTCTTTCATGGCCTTATTTTGGCCTAGATTATCTGTCCGGTCAAGTCCGAACATGACAAGTCACAGAAACAGTTAAAACATTGAATTAAATGGACAATAAGCGTTTCAAGCAATGTTTTCAACGGGGTAAAAAGTGTGTCACAAGCAAAACTGAAAATCCTTGTGTCCACGGTTCGATTCCGGGTCCTGCCACCATTTTTTCTTCATTTTTATTTCGTCTTTTTGTCGCTCTGCCGATACACATAACGCACTACTCATGGCTCATACCTTTTCTGCTGAACGAAAACGCCTGGCCGCCAATGATCGGCGCGAGGAGCGGTGGCATCGCTGGGGCCCGTATCTTTCGGAACGGCAATGGGGCACGGTGCGCGAAGATTATTCGGCGGGCGGCACGGCTTGGGATTATTTTCCGCACGATCACGCCCGCAGCCGAGTGTATCGCTGGGGCGAAGATGGGCTGGCTGGATATTCGGATGACCAATGCCGGCTCTGTCTCTCGCTTGGTTTATGGAATGGGCGTGATCCGATTTTGAAGGAACGGCTTTTCGGTTTGAGCAATGAAGAGGGCAACCACGGCGAGGACGTGAAGGAAATTTATTATTACCTCGACGCTACGCCGACACATTCCTACCTGAAATCACTTTATAAGTATCCGCAGCGTGAGTTTCCCTACGCGCAACTGGTGGACGAAAATAAAAAAAGGGGTAAGGACCAGCCGGAGTTTGAAATTCTCGATGCGGGGATTTTTGACGACGACCGCTACTTCGATGTGTTTGTGGAATACGCGAAAGCGGCGCCGGAAGAAACGCTCATGCGGGTCACGGTTCATAATCGCGGCCCGGAAACGGCGTCAGTTCAGGTCTTGCCGCAACTGTGGTTTCGCAATACTTGGTCTTGGGGGTTTGATTTGCCGAAACCGGAATTGAGCGCGACCAAAAATTCCATCGCAGCCACGCACCACGAACTCGGCGACTACGAATTGTTTTGCGACGGCAATCCGGAATTTATTTTTTCCGAGAACGAAACTAATTCCGAGCGCCTTTTTGGTCAGAAAAATTCGCCGGGGTTTTTCAAGGACGCGTTTAATGAATACGTCGTCCATGGCAACCCGGCAGCGGTGAATTCGCAGCGCACCGGCACGAAGGCAGCGGCGCATTATCAATTGACGGTGCCAGCGGGGGGCTCGGTCTCGGTGCGGCTGTGGCTGGCGCCCGCCGGCGGGAATAAGAATTTTACGGATTTCGATGCTGTTTTTTCGCAGCGGCTGGCGGAAGCGGATGAATTTTATAGCGAATTGCAAGAGGGCATTTCCGACGCGGAAGAACGGCGGGTCCAACGGCAGGCGCTCGCGGGCATGATCTGGTCGAAACAATTTTATTACTACGATGTGCGCAACTGGGTTGGCGGTGACCTGGCCCAGCCGCGGCCACCGGTGGATCGCAAGCGCGGACGCAATGCTGATTGGGCGCACTTGAATAATTCCACCGTGATGTCCATGCCGGACAAATGGGAGTATCCGTGGTTTGCGGCGTGGGATCTGGCTTTTCATTGCATTCCGCTCGCGCTCGTAGATCCAGAATTTGCCAAGCGCCAGCTCGATGTGTTGACGCGCGAATGGTATATGCACCCGAACGGCCAACTGCCTGCCTACGAATGGGCGTTTGGCGATGTGAATCCGCCCGTTCACGCGTGGGCCACTTGGCGCGTGTATCAAATGGATCGCAAGCAGCGACGGGAAACCAATCCGGATGACCTGGGCGATCTGCAATTTCTCGAACGCGTCTTTCACAAGTTGCTTTTGAATTTCACTTGGTGGGTGAACCGTAAAGACGCGCAGGGGCGTAATATTTTTCAAGGTGGCTTTCTCGGGCTCGACAACATCGGGGTCTTTGATCGCAGTTCGCCCTTGCCCACTGGCGGCCATATTAATCAAGCCGACGGCACGAGTTGGATGGCGATGTATTGTCTGAACCTGCTCCGCATCTCACTCGAACTCGCGCGGCATAATCAGGCTTATGAGAGTATCGCCACGAAATTTTTCGAGCACTTTCTCGATATCGCGGCGGCGATCAATGGTGTTGGCGACGGGGCACTCGGTCTGTGGGATGAAACGGATGAGTTTTATTACGACCATCTTTGCCTGGCGGCCGGCGAAAATAATCCGATGAAAATCCGTTCGATGGTCGGGCTGATTCCATTGTTCGCCGTGGAAGTTTTGGATCCCGCGCTGCTCGAACAATTGCCGGAGTTCAACGCGCGGTTGCAATGGTATCTCGCCAATCGTCCTGACCTCGCAAAACTAGTTTCGCGCTGGCAGCAGCACGGTTCCGGGGAACGCAGCCTGCTCTCGCTCCTGCGCGGCCACCGCATGAAAGCTATTTTGCGCCGAATGCTCGACGAGACAGAATTCTTGAGTGACTACGGCGTGCGTGCGCTCTCCAAAATTCACGAACACGAACCTTACCGTTTACAAACCGACGGCGTCGCGCACGAAGTCCGCTACTGGCCGGCAGAATCCGAGAGCGGACTCTTCGGCGGCAACTCGAATTGGCGCGGCCCCATCTGGCTGCCGATGAATTTCCTGCTCATTGAATCGCTCCAAAAGTTTCATCACTACTATGGCGATGAATTCAAGGTGGAATGTCCGACTGGCTCGGGAAAATTTCTTTCGATCAGCGAAATTGCGGATGAACTTTCACAGCGGCTTACTAAATTATTTATTCCAAACAAGGACGGTATTCGCCCGGTTCTGAACTATCATCCCAAGCTCGCAAACGATCCGCACTTCAAGGATTATATTTTGTTTCACGAATATTTTCATGGTGACAACGGACGCGGCGTCGGGGCCTCGCATCAGACCGGTTGGACGGGGCTGATTGCTAAACTCATCATGCCGCGCGGTGGTTCGCACCCGCACGAAACTGTTTTTGCTACCAAAATAAAATGAAAAACAGCAACTCGCTGGTGCAACTTGCCGTTTGAAAAAATAATTTATTAATTGACCGCATCTTTAAGGCCTTTGCCGGGACGGAACTTGGGGCGGCTGACGGTCAATTGAGTTTTGGCAGCGGCTACTTTCGCCCAGCGTTTATGTTGGGCAGCGGCAATTTTTGCCCGGGTGACGGTGCTCATTTTACGGCGAATTTTATTTGCACGTGGAGCGGTGCTGGCAGCTTTAGCTGCGGAACTGCCAACTATATCGGCCAGTTGTTTTTTCAATTCCTCAAGTTTATGCTTCAAGCCAGCGGCCTGACGGAATTGTTGAGCGGTCACGTTTGATAGAGAACTCATAGGAAGCGCAGCAAACAATAACTTGCCTAGGTAAGTCAAACGGATAAGCAACATTCTTTGCCGGCACAAAAACCAGTTCTGACTGCCTTCAAGTCAGGCAGTTGGCTCCTTGAACCTGATAATTTGCCTGCATTTGTCGTCAGCTCGTGCATACTTTAATTAATGTCAGATTTGACCAATGCCAAAATCCGCGAGCTAAAAGCACGTGGCCAATTAATGAAGCCCATGCTCAAAGTGGGGCACGACGGCTTAACACCTGCTTTCATGGCCGCGCTGGACGCCGCGCTCGCGCATCACGAACTGGTCAAAGTAAAGTTCAGCGACCTCAAAGATCAGAAGAAAACGCTCGCCCCGCAACTTGCGGAGCAGACCAAGGGTGAACTCATCATGCGCGTCGGCAACGTCGCCGTCATCTACCGCGCCAAGCCGGTTGCGGCCAAAGTGCTGCCCAAAGCAAGCGGTGAATAGGTCTTTCACCAATAATGCTGCACCAGCGGCTTGATTTCCTTCGCGTAAAGCGCTTTGATTTTTTTCATCGTGGCCGGAGGTAGTTTTTTCAGGTCAGACGCCGCGAGATTTTCCGCAACTTGCGCCGGACGTTTGCCGCCAGGTATCGCGCAGGTTACGGCAGGGAAATCCAAAATCCACTTTAATGCCATCTGAGCGAGCGTCGCACCGGGCGGAATCATTTTTTGTAACTGTGTGACTGCGCGCAGGCCTGTTTCAAAATCTACGCCGGAAAAAGTTTCGCCGCGATCAAAAGCCGCGCCCTGGCGGTTAAAATTGCGGTGGTCATCTTTTTCAAATTTACTGCCTTTCGAAATTTTCCCGGTCAATAAGCCCGATGCCAATGGCACGCGAGCAAGAATGCCAACCTTACGTTTCTGCGCTTCGGCAAAGAATAATTCCGCCGGTCGCTGGCGGAAAATATTGAAAATGATCTGCACCGTTTGCACGTTGGGATATTCGATGGCCTTGAGCGCCTCTTCCACCTTTTCCACGCTCACGCCGTAATGCCGCAGCTTCCCAGCCTTAACCAAATCATCAAGTAGGCCAAAAATCTCTGGCCGATAATAAACTTCCGTTGCCGGACAATGCAGTTGCAGCAGATCAATCGCGTCGGTATCAAGATTTTTCAGACTGCGATTGACCCACGCCGTCAGATTTTTGCGGCTATAGCCAGCGGCCGTTTGCGCGGGCAATCGTCGACCTGCTTTGGTGGCGATATAAAAATTTTCTTTCCGCTCACGTTTCAATTTGGCGAGCAACCCTTCGCTGCGGCCATCGCCATAGACATCGGCGGTATCAAAAAAATTCACGCCGCCGTCGAGTGCGGCGTGCAGGGCGGCGAGCGATTCCGCATCGCTCACATTGCCCCAGGAGCCGCCGATGGCCCACGCGCCAAAACTAATTTCAGAAATTTTCCAGCCAGTGCGACCAATAGAGCGATATTTCATGGGGTGAGCTTACAAAGGAATTTCAACAAGACAAAATGGAATGTGAAACATCCGCCAAGTTTGCACAAAATCAGTTTTTTCAGCGAAGTTTAAACCCGCCTTGAAAAATTACCTCGGCCGCGACTACTACTAGAAACACCATGCCGATCAGCGCGTTCAATTTGAAGAACGCCACGTTCACCCAGTTCAAACTACGCCGGCGCGCGATCCAATGTTCTAACACCAGGCAGATCAAAATGATCAGCCAGCCGACCATATACGCGAGTCGAAAATGGCATAGAAAACCAAACGCTAGCAAGAGTCCGCACATCACCAAGTGCGCTAGAAAGGCGGCGGCGAGCGCGTTTTTAGGTCCCCACGCAACCACGAGCGAGCGGAGTCCGTGCGACTTATCGAACTCGTAATCTTGCATCGCATAAATGATGTCAAAGCCGACGAGCCACAAAATGACCGCCAACGCGAGGGTGGTCATTTGAATGATTTCCTGCGTAGAAACTTCCGCGCCGCGCACCGCCAGCCAAGCACCGATGGGCGCGAGCGCGAGCGCGATGCCCAGAAAAACGTGGGTGTAATCACTGAAACGTTTTGTCAGTGAATAAAAACAAACCAAACCGAGCGCGATGGGGGATAGATAAAAACACAACGGATTCAAGAACCAGCTGGTGGCGAGCAGCCCGGCGGCGGACAGCGCGCAGAGTGAAACCGCACTAGCCAAGGAAATTTCTCCGGCGGGTAAGTGCCGATTTTTCGTGCGTGGATTCAGCGCGTCGAATTTTCGGTCAACGATGCGATTGAAAGCCATCGCACAGGTTCGCGCGCAAACCATCGCCGCGAGGATCAGTCCGAACACGCGCCAACCCGGCCAGCCGCGATTTCCCCGCGCGGCCACGAGCATCGCGGCGAGCGCGAACGGCAGCGCAAAAATCGTGTGCGAGAAACGCACGAAGGAACCCCATTTTTGAATTGTGGAAAACATTTCTTGCTAAACACCAAGACCCCAAGTCACCAAGAAATTCTTTTTTGAAAACTTTGTGCCTTGGGGTCTTGGTGGTAAAAAATTCATTCTTTTTCCTCTGCCCAGCGAGGAGCAAGTTTGTTTGAAACGCCCATGTGATCCAGCACGCGGGCGACGACGGTATCCACCAGTTCGACCACCGTTTTTGCGCCGGAATAAAAACTTGGATTCGCCGGAATCAAGGTGACGCCCGCCAGCAACAGCAGTTCCATATTTTTCACATGAATCAAACTCAACGGGGTTTCGCGCGGAACTAAAATTAACTTCCGTTTTTCCTTCAACACCACGTCGGCAGCGCGAAGCAAAACATCCTCGCTCAAGCCGTGCGCGATGCGGCCCATCGTGCCCATCGTGCAGGGGATGACTACCATCACGTCCGGCGGATTCGATCCGCTGGCGAAAGGCACGTTCATGCTTTTGAGGCTATGCGGCTTGACGCCTTCTGGAAATTTCAAGCCGCCCGGTAATTCCTCGGCGACGACTTGTTGCGCGTAGTTGCTCATGACGACATGGAGTTCGTGTTCGCGCGGATTCAAATTATCCAGCAACCGCTGCGCGTAAAGCGCGCCGCTGGCACCGGTGATGGCGACTAAGATTTTCACTGCGCAAAATAATGGCGGTGCGCTGCGGCGGCGGCAAGCACAACAAAAAGTGTTGATGAACTTACGATTTATCAGTTGCGATTGAGGTGACTGGCATCGGCTCGCCCGGAAATCGCCGATCCTAAATCGAAATTAACGGAAACAGCTTGAGTCCGCATTTGGCTTTCGCACAATTGGCGCGTGTTCACTTTTACACGAATCATTTTTCTCGTTGGTTTGGGGTTGCTCGCTGGCTGCGCCGGGGGGCCGCGCGACAACAGCGCCGTGCTGGTTTCAGAGCAAAATGCACGATTTATTGAGCGCCCGACGGAAGGTTCTGGGCCTGCCCCGGTGGTTCAAACGCCGCCGCTGAAACCTATCTTTCAAAGCACGAACGCGGTGCTGACCATTCACTCAAACTTACCGCCCGCTATTAAACTGAATACCAATGCTCCGGTAAAAATCGTTCATCATCCGTTGCCGCCGACCTTCACTTCTTTGAATAATTGGGCCGCCGATTATCAGTTGAGTCCGCCGACTCGTTTGACCGGCTTGCCGGTAGTCACCTATTCCATCAGCTCGCGAAATGGCGTCTGTGTGCTAGAGATCGGCAGTCGCGATGCGACTTGGCGGGGCATGAGTGTTCACCTTGGTTTTGCGCCCGAAATGATTGATGGGCAGATCTTCGTTCACGGTTTGGACATCATCAAAACACTCTCGCCATTACTGGTTGAGCCGCCGCCGAGTTTCGGCCCGCACCGCACGATTGTCATTGATCCCGGTCATGGAGGAATCAACGGCGGCACGGTTTCTATTGATGGACGCGCTGAAAAAGAATTCACGCTTGATTGGTCGCGGCGGCTGGCCTCACTGCTGACGTCAAGTGGCTGGACGGTTTTTCTGACGCGCACGAATGACTCGGATGTTTCGTTGTCTAATCGGGTGGCGTTTGCGGAGTCGCATCACGCTGATTTATTTCTCAGTTTGCATTTCAATTCCTCAGCGCCGGATCACCGTCAGTCGGGCTTGGAAACGTATTGTCTCACGCCCACGGGCATGCCCTCGACTTTGACGCGCGGTTACGCTGATTCGTGGGCGGATAGCTATCCGAATAATAACTACGATTTTGAAAATCTTCGACTAGCGGCGCGATTGCACGGCGCACTGTTGGCGACTGGCGGCATGGAAGATCGGGGGATTCGCCGGGCCAGATTCATGGGCGTGCTGCTGGGGCAACGTCGTCCAGCGGTCCTGATCGAGGGCGGTTATCTTTCAAACAAACACGAGGCGGATAAAATCGAAAGCGGCGAATACCGTCAGAAACTGGCCGAGGCTCTGGCCCGTGAGTTGCGATGAACCGCCGAAAACACATTCTCGTCACCGGTGGCGCGGGCTTCATCGGCGCGCATCTGGTGGAACGATTAGTGAACGAGGGCCATCGCGTTGTGGTGATTGATGACCTTTCGACTGGCAGTCTGGAAAATTTGGCTGCGGTAAAAGCGAATCCAAATTTTAGATTCGTTCAAACAAAAATTTCCGATTCCGCAGACCTAACAACCTTGGTGGCAGAAGCAGAATTTATTTTTCATCTGGCCGCCACGGTTGGGGTTGAACTCGTCGTCAAATCAGCGTTGCACGTGCTTGAGGCCGGCTTTACGGAAACGCAAATGTTGCTGCGCGCCGCCGCCGTCAACGCTACGCCGCTTTTGCTGACCTCCACTTCCGAAGTTTATGGCAAGAGCGCCAAGCCGGAGTTTAGCGAAGAGGACGACTTGCTGATCGGTCCGCCCGGACATTCGCGCTGGAGTTATGCCTGCTCGAAACTTGCGGATGAATTTCTTGCGCTAGCTTACGAGCGCGAAAAAAATTTACCGGTCACCATCGTGCGCTTGTTCAACACCGTCGGCCCGCGCCAAACCGGGCGCTACGGCATGGTGCTGCCCCGGTTCATCGCGGCGGCGCGGGCAGGGGAGCCGCTGCGAGTTTTTGGTAGTGGCGCGCAATCCCGTTGCTTTTGTCTCGTTCATGATGTCGTGGAATCATTGGTGCGCTTGCAGCAATGTCCGTTGACGCGCGGCGAGATTTTCAATGTTGGTAGCACGGAGGAAATTTCCATTTTGGAACTGGCCCAACTCGTCGTGGAAACATTGGCATCAACCTCAAAGATTGAATTGATCCCTTACGACCAAGCGTATGCACCGGGGTTTGATGACATGCACCGGCGCAAACCGCTCGTCGAAAAATTGCAGCGCTATGTGCAGTTTCATCCGCGAACGACCACGCGGGACATCATCCGGCTGACGGCGGGATTAACCACCGCTCGCTAAATATTTTTTCGCCAGCCCGGCGATTTTCTTTAACTCACCGATATTTCCGTGATGACCGTATCCGCGTGTTCGTAAGCCGGCGCGCAGCAACAGAGCAGGTGCAACACTTCATTGCTGGTGTTCCAGATTTTATGTTTCAGTCCCGGCGGAATCGCGATGGCGTCGCCGGGCTTCACGTCGCGCAGCTCGCCTTCGATACGCATTCTGCCCGTGCCCCGCGTGATGTAATAAATCTCCTCGCATCGGGGATGAAAATGTTCGAGGGTCGCGCTGCCAATTGGTATGCGCGCCTCGGCGAGACTTTGGTTGCGAATGGCGGAATTGCGATGCGCCAGTAGTTCACGAATTTCCGAGCCATCCACGGTGATGAACGATGGCACTTCGTTGATATTTTTGATGTCCATAATTGGTTATATTTTTTGCTTAAGCAGATTTTAAAATCAAAAACTCTCCGGGACTTTGAAAATTTTCGACCAGTCCATTTGGCCGAGCAACACGCCCGCTACGATCAAGCTCATAGCCATGCAAAACGTCGGCGTGATCGGTTCGCCCAAAGTAAAATGAACCCACACCGTTGTGGAGAGCGGAATCACATTGTTGAACAGCAGCACGCGACTGGTTTGCCAGTGACGCAGGGCGGTATTCCAGATCGCATACGGCACCACGCTGCCGAGTAGGATACAAAATGTCTGCACGCCCAGATGAGGCGCATCCCACGTTTTAACCTGTGTCGCTTGCACCAATGCGACCGGGAGCAAGGTCACGCCGGCCATCCACATGGAATTCGCGGCGACCTCGAGGCCGTTGATGTGCGCCGCGAGCAAACGGCTTTGGTGGCTGAAATTCGCCCACAGAAAACTTGCCAACAGACCTAGTAATTCTCCCACCATATTAGTATCGCCCGCGTGCAGGGCCGGCCAGAACAACACCAGCACGCCGCTCAAGGCCAACAGCGCCGCGCCGTAACGTCGTGCGCTCGCCCAATTTCTTTTCGGACGTTCCTCCCACATCAGTGCCCAAACCGGAGACGCTCCCAGATAAAGTGCCACATGCGACGCGGCTGTGAGTTTGAACGCCCAGCAAAATGTCACCACATATGCCGCGAGACTTAGTCCTCCGCGCAACCAAAGTGACCGATACTGTTGTCGCGTCAATGACTCGAATTGGCCGAGCAGACTGGTGAATCTCAAGATCCCGAGCAGGATGAATCCCGCGCACAAAAAACGCGTTCCGCCCGTGAAGATCGGTGGCCACGAACCCACCAGCCATTTTGTGCCCGCGTTGTTTCCGCCCCACAAAATCGTTGTTAATAGGAGTCCGCCAGCAATCGCCGTATGATTTGTCTTGTCCGACACGCGGCGAAGTTAGTGGAAAGCCGGCCGGTTGCGAATGAAAATTATATTGATCAATTTGCGTGGTTGGACACGCATTTCAGTGAAACGTATTGGCCCGGAGTTATTCGTTCAAACCCCAGTGCGGTTCGCGATGTGCATGACGCAGTATCTCTTCGAGGACCTCGCTCATTTTGGTGGCCCGCATCAGGATTTCTGCCTCCATCCGTGACGGCTCCTCGGCCAGCACCCGCATGGCACCTTGCGTCAGCAATAGTTGAATCGCACAACTCCCGCGGTTCACTTCAGTCAATAGTAATGGCGTTGTGTGCATACCTGACACTTCGTCCGCTCCTTCAAGATTTGCAAATTAAACTTATTCACGCTCTCATCACCTCCGTTACTAATACGTTCACCGATTTTGCATTGACCGCCGCGGTAGAGCACTTATTTTCACCGTATGGATCATTCACCCGGATTTCTCAAACTTGTCGCCGAAGCAAAAAAGAACATCACCGAAATCTCCGTCGCCGAGGCGCGCGCACGGTTGGCTGTGGGCAATAAAGTTGTTCTGCTGGATGTCCGGGAGGATCACGAATGGAGTGCCGGGCACGCCGCCGAAGCCGTGCATCTCGGCAAGGGGATTCTCGAACGTGATCTTGAAAAACTCTATCCCCAGCCGAACACGGAAATCATCATGTATTGCGGCGGCGGGTTCCGCTCCGCGATGTCCTGTGATGCCGCCCAAAAAATGGGCTATCAAAAAGTCTCCTCGCTCATCGGTGGCTACAAAGCGTTGGTCGCCGCCGGTTGGCCGATGGCGAAATAACTCAGACCGCGCTCAGTTGATTAAAAACCTCGCTGGCCATTAGTTGTCCGGTTTTCACTCAGCTAGATTTTATGCAGCTTGACTCGGCTCGGCTGCTCCTGTGAAATCGTCATGCCTGACGCGCTATTTGGAATCATCCATCAACCGTTTTTACACCGCTCATTCAAATATGAAATTCTTGCTTAAAATCCTCCTGGTGCTTGGGTTACTTGCGGCGTTCGTCGGTGCGGGGCAGGCGTTCGGCCAAACGGTAGTTACCAATTCGTTGTTGTTTAGTGGCACCGACCCGCATGTTTCCGTGGCCAATTTCGGAGACATCATGCCCACGAACGAAGTCACGGTCGAGTTCTGGGCGGACACCTCCAAACTGGCCGTTCAATCAGTTTTCATGTTAAGCCCGGATCAAGGCACCAACCGTTTCAATGCCCATATCAATTACTCCGATGGTCCGACTTTCGGGAATACTTATTGGGATTTCGGCAACGTCACGAGCGGTGGCCGTCTCGGTGCGGTGCCCGCGCCGGTGAATTCGCTCAACCACTGGGTTCATTACGCCTTCGTCGCCAGCCAGGGCAGCAATTCCATGCAGATCTACACCAACGGCTCTCTGGCCAGCACTAAGTCGGGCATGACGCCGTTGGTGCGAGGAAATTATAGCTTGCAGATCGGTGGCCCCGGTTTTCCGTATCATGGACGGATAAGTGACTTCCGTGTTTGGAACGTCGCCCGCTCGCAGACCGAGATTCAGGCGAATTTTGCGACGCGACTTACCGGCAACGAAGCCGGTCTTCTGCTCTATTATCGGTTTGATAACACCAATAGTTTCATCGCCACCAATCTCGCCACCGTCTCTGGAGCTGCCTACAACGCAACCATCAATTTTTTCCGGACCGTATCGAACGTGAATGATTCAGGCCCCGGTTCCTTGCGGCAGACGATCGCGAGTGCTACCAGTGGTGATACCATTTATTTTAATACGAATCTTTCCGGAAAAACCATAGTGCTCACCAATGGCGAACTGGCGCTGAATAAAAGCCTCACGCTGGATGCCTCCCTATTGCCTAGCGGATTGGTTCTGGATGGACGTCACACCAGCCGTATTTTTAATGTGGGTGCTTCGAGCACCACGGTCATGACCGGTTTCATCATCACCAACGGGACGACTTCGGGCACTTTTCCCGACGGCTACGGCGGCGGCATATTCAACAGCGGCAACCTTACCTTGCTAAATTGCGCGCTCGTCGGTAGCACTGCGTTCGTTGGCGGGGCTGCCTATAATAGCGGCAACTTAGTCCTCAACAATTCTACCGTCTCGGGAAACTTAGCCAGTTACGGCGGTGGTATTCAAAATGAACAAAATCTGTTGGCCACGAATTCCACCTTTGCCGGCAATACCGCTAGCGTAAATGGCGGTGCAATCAATGCTACTTTCGGCCGACCGCTCACGTTGAATTTCTGTTCGATCGCTAGTAACTTCTGCGCTATCGGTGCCGGGATCAAAGTGGTCGGCAGTGGTTCAACCATCAATAACACCATCATCGCCGGCAATTCGGGCGGCAACAATGTGGACGGCGATCCCTTTGACGGTGGCAACAATCTTACCAGTGGTCCGCCCTTGCTCGCCACGCTTGGCTTCTATGGCGGCAAGACGCAGACGATGCCGCCGACCGCCGGTTCACCCGCCATTGACGCGGGCGGCGCCACATCTCTTACTACCGATCAACGCGGGTTGCGTCGTATCGTCGGTGCCTCTGCCGATATCGGGGCCGCAGAATTTCAAGATGCGAGCCCGTTGGTGGTGAACAATGCTGACTCCGGGGTTGGCTCGCTTCGCTTTGCGCTCACTTACTGTCCTATTGGATCGCATATCACGTTCACCAATACTTTGTCCGGTTCGAGCATTGTGCTGACGAGTGGAGAATTTTTTCTGAACCAGAATGTCACCATTGACGCGTCTTCGCTCTCTAACGGCATCACCTTAGACGGGAATCAGGCTGATCGGATTTTTGAAGTCGATAATGCGACCGTAGTCTTGAACTCTCTCACAATCGCAAATGGTTTGGTGACAAATAACTTCGGCGGCGGTGCCATTTTTAACTTCGGAACCTTGACCATCAACCGGAGCACGCTCACCGGAAATGTCGCTCCGCGCGGCGGTGGTGCCATTGGAACCGAAGGCACGTTGACCCTGAACGAATGCACTTTGCAAGGCAATACTGCGCACGGTGGCTTAGGCGGCGGTGCCATTGTGGTTTACACCGGTGTCACGACTTTGAACCAGTGCACACTGAGTGGAAACAGTGCTACGAACACCCGCTTTGGCGGTGGCTGTATTCTGAATGCCGCAGGTTTGAACTGCACCAACTCGATCATCGCCGACAATCAAGACGGCGACCTTGAGAACTATGGAAATCTAGCTTTGGGCGGCGCCAATATCATTAAGTTCCTCGAAAATAAATCTACCTTTGGCCGAGGCATTGTCATTGGTCCGATACCGATCAGCGCCAACGCGCTCCTGGCTCCGTTTGGCAATTACGGTGGCCCCACCATGACGATGCCGCCGCTAGCGCCCGCCTCGCCCGCCGTGGATGCTTGTATCAGAGGCACGACCTTCACCACCGACCAACGCGGTTTTCCGCGCCTTGTCGGCGCCCGCGCCGATATCGGCGCGGTAGAAGTTCAAGCGTCGTCTATCTCTACACCTACTCTCAACGTAAGTTCCCCGACTAATACCCAGCTTTTGAGTAACCCGTTCTTTACGGTCATTGGCACTGCCCATGACAATGTCGCCGTTTCGAATGTGCTGTATTCACTCAACGGATCTGGGTGGCAGGTAGCGACGACTTCTAATAGTTGGGCGGACTGGACCGCTCCGCTCACGCTGACTCCCGGCACGAACACCTTTGCCGCTTATGCGCTGAACTACAGCGGAAAACTTTCCTCGTTGAAGACGATTAAGTTCATTTACGTCGTCAGTTCCACCTTGACCGTAGCCGTCAACGGCCCGGGAGCAATCACGCCGGTGAATTACTCCAACATCGTCTTGCAAGTAGGCCGGGGCTATTCCGTTACGGGCACCGCCACTCAGCCGGGCTTTGCCTTGAAGAATTGGACGGATGGCTTAAGCAACGTCCTTTCCAGCGCCGCCACACTTCCTTTTGTGATGTCCTCCAACCTTTCGCTGATCGCTAATTTTGTGGATGTCCAACTCCCGACCGCCGCCATCACCAATGTTGCTTCCATTATCATCGTGAGTAACGAACTATTCACCGTAAAGGGCAGGGCGGAGGACAACGTAGCTGTGTCCAACGTTTTGGTGCGGTTGAACAACGGTTCCTGGAATTCGGCCACGCCCGGAAACACCTTCACGAATTGGTCCACTGACTTACCCCTGATCCCCGGCACCAACGTTGTCTCCGTCTATGCCGTGGATAGCTCTGGAAACCAGTCGCTGACCAATACAGTCAAACTATTCTATCTGGTCGCTTCTACTTTGACCGTAGCCGTCAATGGGCCGGGAACTATCACTCCGGCTAACTACACCAACATTTCTCTCGCCATCGGCAAAAACTACATCCTCACGGGCACGCCGAATAAAGCTGGTTTTGTCCTGACCAATTGGATGAGTGGCAGCAACGTGCTAGGTAATAAACCAGCCCTCACGTTTATAATGACGTCGAACTTGGCGCTGACGGCCAACTTTGTGGATAACACCCGGCCGATCTTAACGGTGACGACGCCGACGGCGGCGAGCGTGGGTAGTGCCATCTTTTCGGCGAAGGGAAAAGCCACTGATAATGCGGGTGTCACCAATGTGCTCTATAACTTGAACAACCTCGGCTGGTTACCGCCTGACTCAACGAATCATTGGGCCGACTGGAGCAAGGCCTTGGAGCTAACACCCGGCACCAACACTTTGTTGGCGTATGCGGTGGATGCCAGCGGTAACATATCCGCGACCAATAGCATCAAATTCATTTATACCACGGCCCCAGCCACGCTCAACGGCTTGGCAGCCAAGGTAACGCCGGATGGCGGAATCACCTTTGGATCTGCGTTCGGGGCGACGACTTTCAATCAGGTTTCGACCGATGACTCTAATAATCCCAATGCCGTCGGCACCTATACTTACACTAAGCAAACGCCCACTAGCGGGCAGTTGAATTTGACTTATACCGCGCCGCCCACCGCCACTAATGAAGGCTTGCAAAGCATCCGCCTGAACTTTATCGCCCCCAACATCGCCCGTTTTACCAACGGCGTAGATTCGGGTGATATCGTGTTCACCTCCACCCCCGCCGTTGTTCAGCCTACCATCTTGAACCAGACCGTGGTCGCGATGAGTGCCGATGGCGGCGTTCAAGCTGAAAGCATTACCTTCACTGCCGGTAAATATACCAGCAGTAATCTGGTGACCCATGTTCTGGGCACGAACACTGGCTATACCTACACTACCTATGGGCCGGCTGGAGCTTTGTTAAAACACACCAATACCAACGGGCAAACTTATTTAATGTTCAACTTCTTCGGCACGAACTATGGCACAGTTCACTGGCAAAACTACACCGCCGCCGGTGTGTTCACGAACGCGCACGATCTGGATTTTGGCTTGGCGTCGCAGCGGCCTGGTGGCAATGCTCCCACTAACCTGATCGGCCGGAGTTTCGTGTATGCGGACACCAGTCACGTGCGGACTTTCTTTCTGGACGCAACTAATGCCAGCTTTGCCGCCGCCCCGGACATTTCTGGCAACGATTACATTTTCTCTTTCGGACCCAATGGAACTTACTCCTATAATCGCACTAACTCGAATACCGGAACTTATAACTCCTCACTTACTGGCAGTGGTTTGTATTCAATCCAATTCATAGCTCCAAATTTCGGCTACGTTGACCTTCTCGGCATTGGTTATCCTACAGCCGTCTTATTAAGATAGTTGTTCATTTTTGAATGTTAGGAGCCTGCCTGCATGCCCGACCTTGCGCCGTGGGTAGAATGATCGTCCCGATGACGACGACGAAAAATTTTGTGAAGTAAACCAAGCCAAAAGCAAACTCATCGGGCGGCGATACGGGCTTGAGTTTAAATTCAGATCCGACCAACTATAACTATTAGCAAAACCAACTGGCGAACAAGGCTTTCAAAAAAACATAATAACGGTTTTAGCTCGTTTGCCTCAGCCGGGCTTCGTTGACCGCCAGCCATTCGTCTAAATGCGACGGCTTGATTAATGAAACGCAAACGTCCATGCCTTGCTTCCATTCCGCTTAAAATCGCCGGGCAATCGGTGCATCGGTGTCCTTGGTTGAGTCGGATTTGCACTGCTGCTTAGCGACCAACTTGGCCAGCAACTGTCTTATGTGCTCATCAATGTTGAAGCGGATTTGGAATAACCTGCTTCGAGAAACTGTGAAAGTATTCAGTGGCAAAACTACCGGTTGATTGGATTCGCACTGTTTCCAAGTCAAGCAACGAGGTATAGCGATGAATTTTCAAACCGCATTACTTGATGTTCGCCAAATGGGTGAAGCTGACCGTCTGACCGTGGCCTCCGGCAAGACGGTCATCGAACTGATGGAGAACGCTGGCAGTGCTGTCGCCCGCGAAATTGAGAAGCGCTGGTCGGTGCGCCCCGTAATCGTGTTATGTGGCCCCGGTAATAATGGTGGCGATGGTTTTGTCACGGCCCGGCATCTTTCCGAATTGGGCTGGCCCGTTGACATCGCCTTGCTCGGTTCGCGGGATAAGTTGACCGATGCGGCGCGGCATCATGCGGAGTTGTGGCGCGGAACCGTCGAGCCACTCACACCTGCAGCGCTGGAGGGAGCGGAACTGGTGGTGGATGCAATCTTCGGCGCGGGTCTTAGCCGCGCGCTTGAGGGATCAGCCGTGGAAACTTTGACTGCCGCAGAGCAGCAGAAATTACCAATCGTTGCCATTGATGTTCCCAGTGGCCTGATGGGCGATACTGGCGAAACGTTGGGTGCGGTTGCGTCTGTCCTTACGGTAACTTTTTTTCGCAAGAAGCCGGGGCACCTTTTGTTACCGGGAAGGTTGCTATGCGGCGAGGTTGTCGTCGCCGACATTGGGATTTCAACTTCCGTGCTGGAACAAATATCGCCAGACACCTTCGAGAATGATCCCTGCCTCTGGATTGGGAATCTTCCGCGACCTCAAAACGATGGAAATAAATATAGCCGGGGTCACGCGCTGATTTCCGGGGGTTAGGCGATGCGGCGCTCATCATCACAACATGAACCGATCTAATCGGCTCAACAATGCTGCCAAGGCTAGCTCTGCGGCGACAAGCGTCAAACAGTCCGATTCAATTTTTGTTCAACCCGGCGCAGCAAACCGTCAAAATCAGACTCACACGATTATAACTCGAACCTCAAGTCCGCATAATGTTCGAGACAGTCGTTCACGAGTTTCAGTGCGGTGCCCGTTTGTTCAACGCCATCCAAAATGATTTTCGGCGGAACCTTCCACGCGCCAGATATATTGATGCAGGTGACGTGATAGACGGTTTCGCGATAGCGATAGTCGAGCTTGAAAGACTTCCAATCCAGCGGTGCTTTCGGTGCAAAACGCAGTTCGTCCACTGCCAGTTCTACGCCCAACATAGTTTCTAAAATCAGGCGATACATCCAGCCGGCTGAACCGGTATACCACGTCCAGCCACCTCGACCCGTGTGTGGAGCGACGCTATAAACATCCGCCGCGATGATATGCGGCTCAGCTTTGTAGCGCGCCATATCGTTTGGCGTTTGTGTGTGGAGGATGGGATTGATGAGCTTGAACAATTCCCACGCGCGTGAGTTTTCGCCCATCATGGCGAATGCCATCACCGTCCAAATGGCGGCGTGCGTGTATTGACCGCCGTTTTCGCGGACGCCGGGAACGTAGCCTTTGATATAGCCAGGTTCCATTGATGATTTGTCGAAAGGCGGATCGAACAATTGAATCAATTTCGCCTCGCGGCGCACAAGCCGGTGCGCCACAGCATCGAGTGCGGTATGGACGCGATCCAGTCTGCCGGCCCCAGAAATGACCGCCCAACTTTGTGGTAAGGAATCAATCTGACATTCGGGATTGGTCGCGGAGCCAAGCGGTTCGCCATTGTCGGAATAGGCTCGGCGATACCATTGGCCGTCCCACGCGTTCTTTTCAATATTTTCCTGCAACGTTTTTGTCTGCGCTTCGCACTGCTCGGAAAAATCTTTGTCGCCGCGTTGTCCGGCGAGAACCGAAAAATGTTTCAGCACATCGTAAAGGAAAAACGCGAGCCAGACGCTTTCGCCTTTGCCTTTTTCGCCGACGAGATTCATACCATCGTTCCAATCGCCGCAGCCCATCAGCGGCAAGCCGTGTTCGCCGAACTTCAAACCGTTTTTTACCGCGCGAACGCAATGTTCGTAAAGCGTGGCGGATTCGCCGGAACGGTTCGGTAAATCGTAATAGGCCTCTTCGTCCGGCTTGACCGCGCGGGCTTCGAGGAAAAAAATGTTTTCATCGAGCACGCCCGTGTCGCCGGTGGTTTCAACGTAACGGCAAGTCGCGCAGGCCAGCCAGAGAAAGTCGTCGGAAAAATGCGTGCGTGCGCCGCGACCAAGCGGCGGATGCCACCAATGTTGCACATCGCCTTCGCGGAATTGGTGCGCGGCGGCGCGGAGCATTTGTTCGCGCAACAACTCCGGGCGCGCATGAACGAGCGCCATCGAATCCTGAAGCTGGTCGCGAAAACCGAACGCGCCGCCGGATTGATAAAAGCCTGTGCGCGCCCACAAGCGGCAGGAAATGGTCTGGTAAAGCAGCCAGCCATTCGCCAAAAGATTTAGCGCCGGTTTGGGCGTTTCCACATGGACGGCGCTCAAAGTATGCCGCCAGAAATCCCAGACTTTCTGCAATTCATCGCGACAGGTTTGAAGATTTTGAAATTGTTGCGCCAGATTGCGCGCGTGCTCCGCATTTTGTCCCGCGCCCAAAATGAAGGCGATTTCTCGTTCCTGTCCCGGCTCCAATTCCATTTGCACTTGCAACGCCGCGCACGGATCAAGCCCAACGCCGGTTTTTCCCGAAAGCCGCGAGCGCAGCAGCGCGGCCGGTCGCGCCGGCGTTCCGTTGCGTCCCAGAAACTCCGCGCGGTCGCCCGTGCAGGATCGCGCCAGTTCGCTGCTGGCCACGAAAGCCACGCGACCTTCGAAATCCGTGTTAAACGGATTGCGCGCAAATAGCGCATTGGTCTGCGGATCAATTTCCGTGGCGACGTGCATCGCGCTTTTTTGCCGTGACTCGCCCAGAACCCATTCCGAAAAACTGGTCAGCGACAAACGCCGCCGTCGATGTTTAGAATTATTTTTTAATTTCAGCACGGCGAATTTCACCGGCTCGTTGATCGAAACATAAATCCACAACTCGGACGAAATGCTTTCATGCGTATGTTCAAACACGCTGTAGCCAAAACCGTGGCGCACGACATAGGACGACTCGCCGCGCGCGGGCAATGGCGTCGGCGACCAAAAATGTCCGGTGTGGTCGTCGCGAATGTAAAACGCCTCGCCGCTCGTGTCCGTCACGGCGTCGTTATTCCACGGCGTCAAACGGAACTCATGACAGTTTTCGCTCCACGTGTAACTGCCGCCGCTTTCGGAAATGAGCGTGCCAAAATTCGGATTGGCCAGCACGTTGACCCACGGCGCGGGCGTAGTCGCGCCGGGTTGGAGGGTGATGACATACTCCCGTCCATCCGGCGTAAAACCGCCGAGGCCATTGAAGAAAACCAGATCTCGCGCTGGCAATTCAATGGCGGTTTCAATTTCCGGACGCGAGTGGATGCGCAGTTGCGGCGGCAGCGGTTCGGGTCGCACACGACGTGATAATTGTTCCAGCAAGATGCCTTTGTCATCGTGCAAAACAATCCGTGCGGCCGTTTCTAAAAGAATTTTATCTTCCGGCGAAAATTGATCCACGCGGCGCAGAAAAATTCCACCGGGCTTGTCGAGCAACTGCGTGGCGTTGTTCGCGGCGACGAGATTTAGAATTTGATCGTGCAATGCCTGACGATAAACGGAATCGTCTTCGTTCAAGATCACGAGGTCCACCGCCAGACCTTTCAAGCGCCAGTAGGCTTGCGCCTGCACGATTTGGCGCACGAGATCCACGCGGTCAATATTCGTGGCATAGAGCAACAAGATCGGCAGATCGCCCGAAATTCCAAAGCTCCAGAGCTGACGCTGACCGCGCTGGTTGCGGGCAAGAATCGTCGGATTCGCGCGGCGACCGGCTTGAGAATAAATCAACGCACTCGCGAGCCGGCCGTAAAGTTGCGCTTCAACTTCGGTCGTATTCAAATGGCGCAGCATGATCAGGCCACCACCAGCGTCACGGCTAAAATGCCACCGAGATAAAATGCGAGCGGAAATGTTCGCGCGATGCGCGGCAGAATACTGCGGAGGGGAATCGTCATTCCCGCCGCGTGTTCCAAAATGGTAACGCCTTTGCCTGACAGAAAAAAACCGACGTGCGCCAGCCGGGCGTCGGGATGGTCGGCATTTTTTCGCGCGAGACCGAGGACGAGTTGCGCGACTTCCAGTTCCGTTTTTTTGCTGAAGCGGGCGATGCGCTCGACCGTATGGCGATAAGTATCGCGCGTGGCAAAATCCATCAGGGGATAAATTTTCGCCGGATCGTTGAGTAAGGTTTTTTCCACAACGCTTTGGCTTTCCACGAATTCTTGCCAATCCAACGTATCGAGAAAACGGAGGCTGCAAATAGAGTTGCCCACCGAAGCCTGGGTTGCCGCTTGATAGTGGCTTTCGCTTTGAACCAGTTGCCCGACCGTCAAACCATCTTCAGCGAGCCGTTCCTCAATCCAGCCAACCGCCAATTTCACCGACGGTGATTTTTCCTGGATGCGCCGCAAAAATTCAGTCGCGAAGGCCTGATTCAACGTTGGCTGGGATTGGGCCATTTCGCCGACGACAATAATCAAGCGGGAAGGATTGTTTTCCGCCACCTCCAGAATTTGATCCGCCTAAGTTCCGGCCTGATCGCGAGCCTTGCGCTCGACATTCAATTGGGCCGCCACCCGCCGCAAATTTTCAATTAGCGCGAGCCGGAGCATGATGGGAATCGCCCACAGTTCACCGAGTTTCAACGGCACCACTTCCTGCGAACCGGACACGAAACCGATTAGGTGTGACGCATCAATCCGCCCGTCCGTATGCGAAACAATTGCCAGCGCGATTTCATAAACGCGCGGAAAATCGGTCCACGGCCCGTTGAGTAACTGCGGCAGCTCCCGGTTAAAGCCGCGCGGCAGGTGTCGCTGCGCGGTGCGGATTTGCTCCTCAAGCAGATGGAAATTATCCAGGAGCCATTCCGCCGCCGGCGTGATGTGCCGCGTTTTTTCCACGCGCAAGGTGCGCTCATTGTAATCGCGTAGAATTTTTTCATTCGAGGCGAGACGCGGCAGCAGCAGGTTTGGTCCGCCGCCATTTTGCACGCGGCGGTTTTGCGCCAGATTGCGCGCGGATTGCTTGAGCAAATCAATGCTCAACAATTCGCCGCGCAACGGTTGTTCGTCGCTCGAGATCTCCGGCGCTTCTCTTCGGTTACGAATCAAAATTTGTTCCAACTTCATCATGCATTGTTCGTCATCCTTGCGATGGAAGCTGGGGCGGCAGACCACGTTTAGGACTCACTGTAAGTTTTGTCTTGATTGATCCGAAGGACAATAGGGTGAACACCCCATAGCCAATGAGTAAGAGTGCGGAGTAAAGTTATTTTGTGACTAGAGACAATAGAGACAATGATCTGACTTTCCAAATTATAGAATGAAATTTTTATTTTATATCGCCATTTTGGTGAGTGTGTTCATCAGCGCGGCTCCATCTGTGCGGGCACAAATTCCACCTCCGATGCCAACCTATCAACCGCAGACCCCTGCGCAGCTCGACCAGTTGCTGGGGCCGATCGCACTTTATCCCGACCCATTGATCGCCCAAATTCTGCCGGCTTCCACCGTTCCCACCCAGATCGTATTGGCCAACCGTTATATCACCAGCGGCGGCGATCCCAATCAAATTGACCAGCAAACATGGGATCCCAGCGTTCAGGCGCTCGCACGTTATCCCAGTGTTTTAAAATGGATGGATGATAATTTGAATTGGACGACGGAACTGGGACAAATTTTTCTCAACCAAGAGCCGGAAGTGATAAGTTCCATCCAACGGCTGCGCGCCACGGCTTCCAGACTGGGCAACTTGCAGTCATCTGCACAGCAACAGGTGATTGCTGATGGCGGTGACATTGAAATTGTTCCGGCGGATCCGCAGGTGATCTATGTGCCGGTCTATCAACCGGACGTGGTTTATTATCAAAACGGGTTTGGCTCGCCCTTCGTCGCTTTCGGCTTCGGCTTTTCGATTGGTGGGTGGCTGGATCGCGATTTTGATTGGGGACATCGCAACCTTATTTATTGGAGACACGACCATCCGCGTCCGTTGAATTGGTGGCATGAGCCGCCGCGTCAGCGTAACTACAATCAAACAACCATCTGGCGTTCCTATGATCATCCGAGCGGAGCCGGGGTAGATCATGGTGACCGGGGCTATGGCGCTAACCACAACCGGCCAGTGACTGCACCGACTGTTCGTCCGGGATTTAATTCTGCGGCTCCCAGACAGACACTTCTTCCTACGGTCAGGCCGAATGAATCGGTAACTCGGCCTTCGATGCCCGCAGCTCGCCCGGATCCGGCTCCAGTTCAACATTCGCAACCGGTCAGCCGGCAGGAGCCGAACGGTGCGTTCATCGGCATTCATAGTCCGCCGGACACAAAAGCGTTTAGCAACCGTGGCCAGCAGAGTCTCCAGCCAGCCAACCATTCGGCACCCATTTCGCGACCGCCACCAGCGGCGTCCTCCGGCGGCGGGCGTTTGAATAATTCAGACGACCGGAAAAAACACTAAACCTTTCAACCAAATGATTTTTAAAAACACATCGCGGTTGACGAACCTTGGTCTCCCATCATCGTGGCTCCGGTTCGGGTTGCTAACTTCCGGTTGTGAATTGTTTTTATTGACGCTGACTTTACCAGCGTCAGCCACGGACGCGCAGCCATTCTCTTCCGCGCCCGAAGCCGTGAATGCCTTGGCCACTGCCGCCACGACTCATGACACCAACTCGCTGCATTTGATTTTTGGTCCGACCGGACGGGAATTGATCTCGCCAGACGCAGTTCAGGCTACCGAAGAATACAAACTGTTCATCCAACACCTGACGGAAAAAACGGAATTGATTACCAATTCAGAGACCAAGATCTCGCTCCAAATTGGCGCGGACGGCTGGCCGTTTCCAATTCCGTTGGTGAAGCAGAACGGCCAATGGTTTTTTGATACCACAGCAGGCAAAGAGGAGATTCTCGCCCGCCGCATCGGCATGGACGAAATTGGCGCTATCAATGTCTGCAACGCTTATGTAGATGCGCAGCGCGAATATGCCAGCGAGGATCGCATGGGCGACAGTGTGCTTGCCTACTCCCAATTCCTGCGCAGCACGCCCGGCACGCACGACGGACTTTTCTGGCCGACGAATCAACCGGGAGAAGTCTTGAGTCCATTGGGGCCGCTCGTCGCGCAGGCGCGTGTGGACGGTTATCATCGCACGGCAAAAATGCTCAACGACGAACTCGCACCGTATCATGGATACTATTTCAAAATCTTGACGCGTCAGGGCAAGCATGCGACCGGCGGCAAATATAATTACATCATCAATGGTCGGATGATCGCCGGGTTTGCACTCGTCGCGTGGCCAGCCGAATGGGGCAATACGGGTGTGATGACCTTTACCGTCAATCAACAAGGCAAGATTTATCAAAAGAACCTCGGACCCAAGACCGTGAAAATCGCCAAGGCCATGACCGCTTATGACCCGGACGATACTTGGACTCCGGCACAGTGAAAATTGAAACAACCGAGCATGAGGTGATCGTCGCAACTGATTTGACCAAATCGTTTGGGGAAGACGAAGGTGAAGGTCGTGAATAGTGAACCGCAGGAAATTATGGTGTGACGCATGAGTGAATCTGCAATCAAGGCCGGAATTCAGAGTCTCGCTTACCTCGAACAATTTTACGCTGACTATCGGCGTGATCCAAATTCGGTGCCGACGGAATGGCGCGATTATTTCACTGCGACCGCCAACGGTGCGGATAAGACGGTGCAACTTGGCCCGTCGTTCAAATCGCGCAGCGTATTTAATTCCATTGAATCTAACTCAATTGCACATGCCCAGTTTAATCCGATCCGCGCGCGGAAAATTTAAGCGAGCGATTGCATCAACTCGTGCGCAATTATCGCGGTCGCGGTCACATCATCGCCGCCATAAATCCGCTGGGAGCAACGCAGCCGTGTCCGCGGGAATTGGAATTGGATTTTTACGGCTTCACGGAAAGCGAACTGAACATGCTCGTGAATTTCCCGACATAGCATTGCGAAACGCCGCTGACCGTCCGCGAAATTTTCCAGCGTCTGCGCGACACTTACTGCCGCTCCATCGGCGCGCAATTTCTGCACATTGACGATCTGAAAATGCGGGAATGGCTGCAATACCGAATGGAAAGTTCGCAAAACCGTTTAGAACTTTCCCATGCCGAGCAACTCCGCATTCTCACGCGCCTCACGGATGCGGTGGTTTTCGAGGAGTTCCTGCGCACAAAATTCTTCGGCGCGAAAACTTTTTCCCTCGAAGGTTGCGAAACACTTTTACCATTGCTTGATCTCGCCATTGAAAAATCCGGACATCAAGGCGTGAAAAATATCATCATTGGAATTGGCCATCGCGGTCGGCTCGCTGTGCTGACGCATATTGTTGGAAAAAACCCGTGCGAGATTTTCCAGGAATTCACCGACAGCAAACCTGAACTGTGGCCGGAGCGCGGCGATGTGAAATATCATCTCGGCCACAGCGGCGATTGGACGTTGAGCGATGGCCGGAAAATTCATCTCTCACTTTGCTTCAATCCGAGCCATTTGGAATTTGTGGATCCCGTGGTGCTCGGTCGCGTGCGCGCGCATCAGGATCGTTTCGGCGACCGCGATTGTCGGCAAGTCCTCGGCCTACTCATTCACGGCGAGCCGATTCGTGAATACCGGAACACGGTTGGTGAACATCGGCAGATGGTTCGTGAAATTCGGCAGGCGATTCGTGAAATTCGGCTGCGGGGTTCTATCCCCAGTCGGACGATTCGTCGGCATCACTCGCCAGCCCCGCAATTCCGGTGACGGATTGGGCACAGGTTGTTCGGGCGGCACCGGTGGGGTTGGTGCGGCTCCCTGATTGGGAACGGTCGAACCTGGCGGGGTAAGCGGCGGCACGTTTTTGGGAATCACAGGCGCAGGCTGCGCGGGCATTGGCCGCACTAGCACTTGTTGCGGTGGCACTGGCGGTGACAGCACTTGTTGTGACTTTTGCTGCACGCTTGGGGTTTTCTGTGCAAAAGTTTGGGTCGAAGCATTGAATCCTAAAACAAAGCTCGTCGTAACTAGAACTAGCACTGTCTGCATATTTATTATTTTCATATCGGTAAGTCTATGGTGATCGTCCGTCTGCCTTAAAGAATGCTCCGGCGGCTCGAACTACAATTCACTCTAACTGCTCGCCGCCGCGCTTGCTATTAGGTGTAACCCGGCTTCAACCCGCCAATGATGAGCGTGCCCTAGCCCGTAAGAAAACGAACAACGGCGGATTGCCGTCAATCCGCCGTTGTGGTTGTGTGATAGGAAGCTTACTTCTCGTCCGGGTGGAGCGGATGTTTTTCATTGTCGGATTCCTGGTCGCCGTGTTTGGCCATGTGCATCGGGCGCAGTTCATCCGGCGTCAACTGGCCGTCGCCATTTTTGTCGAGCATTTTCAAGGATGTGCTGGCGTTGGCAATTTCGCTCGCATCAATGATGCCGTCGTGGTTTGTATCCAGCGCGTGCATCAAGGGTGATGTCATGGGCAGGGGATGATGCGGTTTCATTTCCGAGTCATCCATCATGCCGCGCGCATAACCGTCCGGCGGTGGACGATGACACGCGCAGCCAAAACCCAGCGTCGCCACGCCCGCGACCAGCACCGTGAGCAACGCACTCGTTTTGAGACCGTTTTTGATTTTGTTATTTATCATATCACTACCATAGCGGCGATTGTTGGCATGGCTATGGGGTGTTCACCTCACTCGCCGAATTGACGCCGAGAGGCTGCCAATAAAAAATCGGGGCGAGGATAAAATCCACGCCCCGATTTGATTCAATGAAATAAGTGGGAGTCAAGCCTTCGCTTTAATTCTAAGAAAGGTGAGGCTAGTCAGCGCGGCACCGAATAGTAAGATGGTTGATCCGCCATCGGGAGCACCAACCGGCGCGGCGGTGCTCTGCCATTGGAACGAGCCACCGGAGACGCCAAAGCCCAACTGAAAAGTGCCGGTTGTGTCATCGGCGGCATTGCCGTCATGGATTACACCCGTTCCCAACATATGAAGCGCGGAAGGGCTGGTTAAATTTTGGGCCTCGGAAGTGGCCACAAATGTGTAGGTGGTGGTGCCAACCAGCACGGACCACAAAGTGGTAAGACCCGTTGCCGGATTAACGGCAATCGGCGTGGTGAAACTAATCAAGGAAGCGCTGGCAAAACTCCCGGTCGCGGTTCCAACAGTAGTCGAATTGATGTTCATGGAAGTGGCCGTTGTCAGGTCGCCCAAAGTCCCGCCATTCTGGATGTAGGTGCCGGTGAACCCGATGCTGCCGGTGATCGGCGTCGCCTGCAGGACCGAACTGAAACTGACGAGAGCGGCCATCGCTCCAACCATGGTGATTAACGTATTTTTCATATTTATGTTTTTTTATTGGTTTGATTCAATGGTTATTAGTTGAATTCTTTCCAATGTTAAGTTTAGCAAAATGACAGTATTCGGCTGTGGGGTATAACCCTAATAGCTGCCAACATTTTAGAAAAAGCATCTTGCGTTGATGATAGCTTTGAGGCGGGTATAACACCCCATATCTGGGGTGCTGATTCGTAGTATAAAGTGAGGCCATGACTGCAAAACTTATTTCAGCGAGCAACAAACCTGACGGCTTAATCGCACCCATCACATTGGACATACGTCCGCACATTTTAGTGGTCGATGATGATCAGAAAATCCGCGAACTTAATGCCAAGGCCCTGACCCGATCCGGATTTTTAGTGGATGCTGTCGAAGACGGAGCCATTGCTTGGGATGCAATCCAGCAGAAACAATATGACTTGCTCGTCACGGACAATGATATGCCGAACCTGACGGGAGTGGGACTGCTTCAGAAACTACACGCGGCGCGAATGATATTACCGGTCATTTTGGCAACGGGAATAGTTCCGCAGGAGGAATTGATGCGGCACCCGTGGCTGAAGATCGGGGCGGTGTTGCTGAAGCCCTACACTTTCAATGAGTTGATGGACAAGGTGACAAATGTGTTGTGCCCGAGCTGTGGTGGTGGCGAGTCGATGATTTCGCCAATCAACCCAAGCCGTTAGTCAGACTTTTGATGTATAAGGATTATTTTCTCCCAGAGTAGGGTAACACCCCACAGTCCAAGCTGGTTTGCCTGTTTAAGGTCGGCACATGAAAAATAATTCACATACTGCAAACGAAGAAAAGATATGTCTTTGATCTCCCTCGTGATCCCCTAATCGTTGTCGGCGTGCTGTTTTGGCTCGTCAATACTTGCCTCCCGATGGACGCTAAGATCAAAAAATTTCTTAATATCGTCGTCGTGATCTGTGTGGTGCTGTGGCTGTTGTCCGCGTTTGGGGTGCTGGGATAGTAGAGGCGGGCGGCGGGCTCGGTAAGCTTATTTATGATGAGCCGATGGTGTTCCCATGGAATTACTGCGACAAGCTGCCGCAGAAATTGGGCTTGATCGCCGGTGGATTCCAATTTGGCTACAGGTTGCAGCCAAAACTCACGCTTCGCGTTCAACGCAGGCAATTTGGCTGGAAGCTGTGGCCAAATTGAAGGGTCTGATAAGCGGAATAGAATTGCCTGATGCTGCGCAAGTTTCGCGGTGAAAAACCTGACGTTTCGGGAAAGGCTTCCTGAAGATCATGGGATATTTGGTCAATCACGGAGTCTCCCCAACCCGCCGCCTGCTGTTTTTCCACAATGCCACGGCCAATATCCCAATAGAGCAGGATGAGTTCGTGATTGACCACGCGGGCGGCTGAAGTGCGGGCATGGAGAATGCGGGCCTTCAGGTCGGCGAGAAAGGCCGGTTATACGTTGTGTTTTTTAATCTGGCTTCATTGGCCGCCAGCCATTCGTCCAAATGAGATGGTTTTGATGGATGAATCGCGAAGGTCCAACCCGTGTTTCCATTCCGCCTTGAATGGCTTGATGATGAAAGCATCGGTGGCTTTAGATGAATCGGATTTCCCGAGCCGGCTGGCAACAAACTTAGTCAACAACTGCTTCAGGTTGTTTTTCCGACACGGAATCAATTTTATCTAAACTTTTAATCCACTCGGCCAGTTTGCGCTCGGCCAGCTTCCGGTCGGTGGTTTGCAAACCGTGTTCTTTGCGCTTGCCACCAACTTTTTTTATTCCATAATAGTTGGCGTTAAGTTTATGACGAAACAAACACGGAAAATTCGGAATTTTCTCTACAGTTCTCCTGTTGTTTTGCTGTTTGGTAGCCATCCTTGAAGTAAGGGTAGTGAGAAATGGGGTGTCAACGGGTTTTAGGCTTGTCAAAAATAGTCGTAAGCGTTTATGAATTTGGTGGATGGGGTCTTAGCTCAGTTGGTAGAGCGTCTCGTTCGCAATGAGAAGGTCAGGAGTTCGAGCCTCCTAGGCTCCACCATCCTTTCGGTTAATCGCAGTGAAAGCAAAGCGGGCCACCATAGAACCAAGGTTGCACGTTGACGAAAATCCCTCCGATGCAAGCACGCCACTTCGAAGCCGTTGTTTTTTCCACCAAAGCCGCCGTGGCAACCGTTCTGACTGTGTTGTGCTACGAATTCATCAAGCTACCGGGCGCACCGTGGGTTGCGGCTGTTTCCGCTGTGCTGGTGACGCAGCCCGATCTTCACGCCTCGTTCCAAGCATCGTTCATGCGGGTCGTTGCCAATCTCGCGGGCGCGTTTGGCGGTGCGGCGTTGCTCGCCATCACCGGTCAACCGCTGGTCGCCATGGCTATCGGCGTGATGCTCACCGGATTACTCTGCTATCTTTTGAAACAAGACGACGCGCTGCGGCCCGCGTTCGTCGCGGTAATTATCGTCACCCTCATCGGCGAGCATGACAAGTGGCACAGCTCACTCGACCGTGTCCTCGCCGTCGTCATCGGTTGTGTCTGCGCGCTAGTCGTTGGTTTTTTATTTGATAAAATTTCCAGCCTGTTCAAATTACGCGAGGGCGAAAATAAAAAAACCGGCCAGCCGGAATAATTTTACCAAATGAAATTTTCATTAAAAAATAAGTGGGTTTTAATCACCGGTGCTTCGAGTGGCTTCGGCGCGGCAGCAGCCACGGCGTTTGCTGCCGAGGGTGCAAAATTACTTTTGGGTGCGCGCCGTATTGATCGTTTGAAAGTAGTCACGGCGGCAGCAAAAAAAGCCGGTGCGGCGGCGGCGCACTTTCACCCGCTCGATGTCTCCAAGACTTCGAGCGTGGAAACTTTTTTTGATTGGGCGAAGCAAAAAATCGGCGGTCGGAAATCGGCGGTCGGCAAGCTCCACGTGCTTATTAACAATGCCGGCGGCGCGCATGGCGTGGACACCGTGGCGAATGGGAGAGACGAAGATTGGGAGGCCATGCTGCAAACGAATGTCCTCGGTATCCTGCGCGTGACGCGCGCGGCGCTGCCACTGTTGCCGCGCGACGACGGCGCGAGTATTCTCAATATCGGTTCGCTGGCGGCGCGGGCGGCTTACGCCGGCAGTTCTGCCTATTGCGCGGCGAAAGCGGGCGAGCTCCAAATCACGCGGGTGTTGCGGCACGAACTGTTTGGCACCGGCATTCGTGTGAGTTCGGTCGATCCGGGCCTAGCCGAAACGGAATTTGCGCTTGTGCGTTTCAAAGGTGATGTAAAAAAAGCAAAGGAACTTTATGCCGGCGCGAATCCGCTGGTGGCCGCAGACATCGCGGAAATTCTTGTGTGGGTTGCCACGCGGCCACCGCACGTCAACATTGATGAGATGCTCATCAAACCTGTGGATCAAGCGGATATGGGGAAAGTTTTCAAACGTCCGTGAAACGTAACGACTGATTTGAAAAAACTAAAACGCGCGCTCAGTTCTCACTCATGACGCATCATTTATGACCCTTCAGATTCCCCGGTTTGCGCGCCACAGCAGCAACGCCCCGACGGCTTGGAATAGAAAATTTGGAATCCACAAAATCAGGTGCGGATGAAATTCTGGACGTGTGGCTAAGGATTGGCCGAGAAACGTGAAGCCGTAGTAAAGTAAAACCAACCCGAGAGCGATGCCGATACCGACGTTCGTCTCGCGGCGATGAACGCGGATGCCGAGCGGGATGCCGATGAGCGCAAAACCAAAGCAGGCAAAAGAGAAAGCTACCTCGCTGTGCATCGTCACCAGGACACGTTCAAGTTCTCCTTGCCGCACTTTTTCAGCGGCCTGAATTTGGGCGGCAATCTCCTCCTCAGATGCTTTTTTGGGTGTGCTTTTTTCCGGGCGATTGGTTTCGGTTGCAGGGTTGTATGACTCGCCCGCTACGTTCATTTGCTTTAAGTCCCGCAATTCGGTCCGCAATTGTTCAAACGTCATATCGCTGACTTTTGGTTTAGTCGGCTGACCGGATTGTTTTTTTGGTTCATAAGTAAAATCAAGTGACTTGTAAGATTGGATTCTGGGCTGGGACGATTGTCCAGAAGGGAGCAAGCCGACGACATCCTCGAGAACCATGGTGATGGATTGATTTTTTGGGTCGGTAGTCACGTGGCCTTTGGGTGATCGGAAAAAGAAACTTTTTCCGGTGACGTTGGTGGCGTCGCCTTTTGAAGGATAGATCGTTATATTCTCAAGGTTCCCATCGCGATTTTTTTCCACAAAAACTAAAAATCCGGAGAAGTTTTTTATGAATTGTTTCTCCGGAATCACATCGCTGCTCACATTGGCGAGGAGGTCGTTCCGGAGGTTGACGAAGGTAGCGCGGGATTGTGGGCCAATTTTCAGATTGAACCACCCACTTAACCCGCAGCACAGCAAACCCAAAATTAAAACCGGCGTGCAAAGCGAGATTAAACTAACGCCTCCCGCCCGCGCGGCGGTGAGTTCCTGGTCGGCACTGAAGCGCCCGAACACCAGTAGCGTCGCGGTGATGAAACCCATCGGTAGCGCATAAACAAAGGCGAACGGCAGCAGCAAAGCCATTGCTTTGACGATGAGCGCGAACTTGACGTGGCCGCTCAGTAGCAGCGGTAAAATCTGGGGCAGTCCGTTGAGCAGCACGACCACGAAGGCAAATACGGACACGGTCAGCAGCAAGGTTGCGAGCACCTGACTGAGCAGATATTTATGAAGTGTTTTCAAATTCGAGTCCGCGCAAGTTGGCGGATTTGCCACCGGATGCAAAGCGAATTTAAACGCAAAAAAATTGGCGGCGTCCGCACAGACGCCGCCAACGAGTTTCAATTAGTCGTGTTTGTTCATGGATACACCACGCGGTAGAACTTCGTCAGGCCGGAAGTATTTGTGTCGGTGAAGGACGCCACGCCGCCACTCACGGTATTCGTTGAAACATCCGTCCACGATGGGTTGCTCAGATTCGCCGTGGCCTGAATGCGGTAAGCCAGGCCGTTACTGCCGCTGAAAGTCATCGTCACACTGCCACCGTTGTTGGCGATAATACTAGTGAACGCGCTGTTCGGACTGCCCGTAACGCTGAGCGTGCCGTTGTTGTAAGTGATGGTGTAATTACCGAGACCACTGCCTACGGCTGCGCTCGGGATAATTGAATAGCTGCCGACGCCCGCGCCCGCGCCTGCGCCCGTGCTACTGAGCGCCACGCTGGTCACAGAATCACTGGGAACGAGACCGGTGGAGCTGAACTCGGTGCCCGCGAATATGATGGTCTGGCCGATGACCTTATTGACGTTGCTGGCCGTGATACTTAAGGCCGCCGGTGTGATGACGAGGTTACTAGTGCCGATGAAGTTGATGGCGTAGTTTGCGTTCAGGCTCAACGTGCCTTGCGTGATCGCGTAACTGCCAACGTTATTGCCGGCAACACGATCAAGCGCGCCGCTGAAACTATCGCCGGAGAGCAAGACGGGGGCGTAAGTGTAAGTCAGCGCCGGGTCTAAGTTGCCATAAACTTTGATCTGGCCATTAGGCGTCACCGTGATGCTGAGAGTGTTAACCGTCAATGTGGCTGTGCTGCTGGTGACGCTGCCCGCAGGTGTCGTGACCATCACGGCGTAGTTACCGGCAGTATCCATCGTCGCGCTGGCTAAGTTCAGTGTGGCACTGATGGCACTAGGAAGGTTTGTTCCCGCGTGCTGCCATTGATAGGTCGGAGTAGGAATACCGGTCGCTAAGACACCGAACGAAGCTGACTGGCCGGCAGTCACTGTCTGGCTGAGGGGATTCGTCACAATCGAAGGCACAATTGAAGGCGTCCACCCATAGAACCACGTAGGAATGTTCGTGGCGGCAAACAGGCGGGCATCGTTGCCGCTGATGCTGGTGACGACGGTATAGGTCACCGGGATATTGTTCGTCGTATTCAAGTCTTGCCAGAGGACAAAATTGCCGCTGAACAGCGAGGCCGATGGCGCGATGTAATTAGTTGCAAAGTCGCAACCATACCAAGATACGTTGTTACCCGCACTACCATTGCTGCCGGCAAGCGTCACGGTGCCAACGCCGGAATCGGCGGTGAAGGTGCAGTTCACGAAGGACATACCGTTGGCGGAAAAACTACCGCCGGGATTCGCCCAGGGGAAATTAGTGCTGATAGTCGCAGAAGTATCAGTGCGGGCAGCCGTTAGATTGTATCCGCTGGCACCAGAAATGGTTTGAATGGTGCATTGGTCGAAGTAGAGATTGCCACCGCCCCAGATGTAATCAAAGTTACCCTTGACTAGGGTCTTATAAAAATAGGCCTGGGAGGAATTTACATTCGCAAGAATCGTGTCCTGCCGTCCGTCAAGTTCCGAGTTGTAAACGATGCAGCGTTTGGCACTGCTTTCGATCATCATGGCTTCGGCTTGCGAACCGCCTTGCGGTGTGCTGTTAGAAACCGCCAGCGTGTCGAGCACAATGTCATTGGCATTCACCTTGAACGTCATGCGCGCGTGCGTGCTGCCCCCATTGACCGCTTGGAACGTGGCGTTATTCGGGAAGGCAATGACGGAGCCGGTGCGGCTCTGGCCGCGCAGCGTGACGTTGTGTTTGCCCGCGATATCAACGATTTCGGTGTAGAGACCGTTACGGATGCTAATGACCCGCTGCGTGGCGTTGGTGCCAGCCGCGAGCGAATTCACCGCGCCCTGCACGGTCAAGAAGTCAGCGCTGCCATCGCCGTTCACGATCGGATTTGCCGGGTCTGCCGGGCCACTTACCTTGGTGTTGAATAACCATACGTTCGTCGCGGTGATGCCGACAAAATAGGCGCCAGCCGCATCGGTGAAGGCACCGTTGTCAATCGTCACATAATACGTTGCGTTCGGTGACAGCACGCTGAAGTGCGGATAAATTTTCGCCGTGTTGCCGCTAATCTGAATGGTCTGGTAGGAGAATGACTGGCCGTCACCGGAGAACGTGCGCTGCTGCACTGCGCCCAAGCCAATGTTGATCGTGTCCACGGGCGTGGCGGAATTGGTGACGTTGTAAATCTTGATCGTGCCGTTCGTCCCGATGCTCGGGGCCACGCTGAACGTGATGGCCAGTGGCGTATCGTAACAGATCGCTGAAGCGCCATTAGCCGGCGACAAGGTCGTGGCCGCCATAGTGGAATTCACCGTGAGTGTGACCACGGAACTGGTAATTGCACCAGCGACATTGGTGATGACGACTTTATAGTTGCCCATGTTTGCGGGCGCGGCGCTCGCAATGTTATAGGTTGAACTAGTAGCGCCGGAAATTGGTGCGTTGTTGAAATACCATTGGTAGGCAGGTGCAGGCACGCCGCTGGCGGTGACCGAGAATAATGCCGGCTGCGTGTTGTTCACCGCTAGATTTGAGGGCTGCGCGCTTATAGCCGGGGGCACGATGACGGTGAGGGTCGCACTATTCGTCACGCTGCCAGCCGAATTACTAGCGACACATGAATAGAGATAGCCATTCTGGCTAAACAAAATATTGGCGAGGGTGAGCGTAGTATTAGTTGCGTTAAGGATCGGTGCGCCGTTTTGATCCACCCATTGCAACACCGGCTGAGGCAGTCCGTAGTAGGAGGAAATGCTGAAAGTCCCATTGTTACCTTGGCTAACCGTGAGGTTATTCGGACCGACGAGCGTCGGGGCCACGTTACTAGCCGAGACTAACAGATACATGCTGTTGGTGACGGTGCCTGCGCTGTTGCTGGCCACCAGCGAATACGTTCCGGTATCCGCCGCTTGAGCATTGGCGATCGACAAAGCAGCCGTTGTGCTACCGGCGATGGTGGCGCCATTCACATTGACTCCGTCCGTAAGATTGGTGCCGTTCAACTGCCATTGCAACGCTGCGGCAGGAACCCCATTGACCGTGGCGTTGATGTTCGCGGTGCTGCCAATATAAACCGCCTGATTGTTCAATCCGGTAATACTTGGCGTGACAATTACCGAGAGCGTCATGCTATTGGTCACTGCTCCCATGACGTTGGTGGCGATCAAGGAATAAACCCAGCCATCTTGCGCATACTGCACGTTATTCAACGTCAGCGTCGCACTCGTCGCTCCGCCGATATTCACGCCATTCGTCCGCCATTGATAAGCAGCAGATGGATTTGCGGACACGGTCGGAGCCAGCGTCGGACTGGTGCCCGCGACGACCGTGCGGTTCGTCAGCCCAGTGATGACCGGTGCGACATAGGCGTTCTTGGTGATCGTGATTTGGCTGATGTCAATGGTCGGATTGAAACTCGTCCCCTTGTTGGCAAGGCCGAAGGCAAGGCCATCAAAATAATTTCCATTGTTCAGGTAACTTGCGCCACCGGATGACGTGCCGCCGTAGGTAGTCAGCAGAGTTCCATTCACATCAAAGAGACTGTTGGTGACCGAAACGGTCCCCGCTGCTGAAAGCAAAATTGTGAAGTTCAGCGTGTATTTCGCTCCCGAAGTCAGCGTCAGCCCTGAGTTAGCGTTGACCCCAAGCTGGGTGCCGCCGGGCGTGTTATACAAACCAGTGCCGGAGCCGCTGAAGAGCAAATCTTGGTTCGCATTATTCGCAGCCGATTGATTCGTGCGCGTAAAAACCTTGGAGACGAGCGTGTTTGAAGAAAGTTGCGACGCGTATCCCTGCCAATTCTGGCAGTTTCCATTAATGAAAGTTGTTCCCGCGCCCAGTCCGGCATTCACCAACCACGGGCTGGCACCAACGGGCAGGGCACTGGGACTGCCGGAATAATATAAGCCCGCTGCAATCACCGATCCGCTACCGCCAATTATCAAAGTGCCAGCAGTGTTAGTGAAAGCAATCGTCAGCGTGATGCTATCGCCCACGTTCACCAATTGAACGGGTGTGCTGGCAAAGATTGCCTGCGCCTCGATAAAACCCGCCGTGGTGCCACCGGCGAGTTTGACCTGAAATTTCCCCGGCACGATGGAACAGGTTCTACCATCCTTGGTGCTGGCCAGATCATAACTGGTGGATGACGCCGTAGGTGTTCCTCCCGGCGTGCTGATTCCATTCGTAGTGCTGCTGCTAAATGTGTCATTGAAGATGGTAGTCTGGGCACGCGTGAACTGGGTTGCGGCCAAGGATGCCGTCAGCAGGATCAGGGGTATTTTTTTCATAATTACGTTCGACAATGATTAATTGCTTGGCGCAGTGTGTGCGCCGATGACATTGGGTTCGGTGGAAAAAATAGACTGGAAATCCGATTCGTCACCGGTGAATTGCTGCAATTGACTTTGAAATTTGTGCCAGCAGCTCATGGCAATGACACTCAGCTACTCGATAATGATCTGGGAATTAGTGCGCGAAATTTTATTGCTCCCACTTGGCGATTGGATCCGCGCGTTCACGACCTGGACATTTTGCGCGTTGAAAATTCCGAACGGTTTGTCAGCCGAGATGTTCACGTTTTCCAGCCGCACGTTTGTCACGTTCATCTCCGGCAATCCCCAGATCAAACCGGCTCGCCGACCTTTTTGCACGGTGGCCGTGAGGTTACTAAAAACAAAATCACGGTAGATCGGCGTGCGTTCGCCAACCGGTGCGGCCGGATAACTCGCAGCTATTTCCGGCGTGAGCTTCGTCAAATCGCGAAACTGCTTTTCCTTCGCCATGTAGCTCGCATAAATCAAAATCGGGCAACCAACGTTAGTCATGCTCAAGTTCAGATACTTCATGTCATGCACAAACCCGCCTCGATCACGATCCGTTTTAATCCGAATGCCCGCATCCGTGTTGTTAAACGTGCAATTTATCACCGTGATATTCGAGACACCGCCCGACGTGTAACTGCCGATGCTCACGCCGTGGCCGTAACCGTAAGTGCAGTTGGTGATGAGCACATCGCTCGTGTTGCCACCACAAGTGAAATTATCGTCGCCCACGCTCACGTCGCAGTTCGCGATCAAAATATTTTTCCCTTTCACATCACACGCATCCGTGTTGTGGCTAGGCAGAATCGGATCATCCGAAGCGGGCGCGCGAATCGTGACGCCGCGCACGATCACGTCTTTGCACTTCCCGCCAATCGCGATGTGAAACATCGGTGAGTTGGAAAGCGTGATGCCCTCGATGAGCAATCGTTCGCAGTTCGAAGGTGAAATCATTTTGGGACGCTTGGCGTCCTTCGCCGTTTTCGCGAATGGCCACCACGCCGCGCCTTGCCCATCAATTGCCCCTTCGCCCGTGATCGCCAGGTCGTGCAATTTGTCACCACTGATGAAAGTCTGTGGATTCACCGTGCCGCCGGGATATTTACCCAGCGGCAACATCCGCAACAAAGCCCCCGCTTCGAGCCGTAAATTTATTTTACTCGCGAGCTGAATCGGCCCGCACAGAAAAATTCCCGCCGGAATTTTCACGATGCCGCCGCCTCGCGCACTCGCGGCTTGGATGGCTGATTGAATCGCCTCCGTGTTAGTCGCCACGCCGTCACCGAGCGCGCCAAAATTAGTGGCCCAAAAAATAGCGGGGGGAATTTCCGGCAACGCCGGGTTGACTTCCGCTTGAGCCGAAGCTGTCATTAATCCCCAGCAGGAAATCCAAGCTAAGACGTATTTCTTTGGTAAAATAATCATTTTGAAATTCCCTTTTCGTTGCCAATTCTACTGATCATTGGATTTCTTTTTGGTCGCTGGATTTTCTTCAACGATCGCCGGATTGGGTTCTGCCAGCAAATGCGGCGCGAGTTCGGGCACCGCCTTGCGCAATTCTTCCACGACCAGCCGCGCCATCAGCACGCGGCCATTACCCGCGAGATGTGTGCCATCAATCGAATTCGTGCCGTCCACCGTTTTGATGGGACTGAATTTTTCCACCTCGGCTTTACCGACGCGCTCGTAATATTCCCGGCTGCGATCATGCAACTCGATCAGCGGCACATTTTTTTCGGCGGCGATTTTCCGCACCGCTTCCGCATACGGCACCAGCGAAGACTTTATTTTTCCCGGATTCGCCTTATCCCATTGGCGACGCGACAACGGCGTGACGAGAATTGGCTTTGCCCCAATCGCCTTCGCCTCGTCCACATATTGCTGCATCTGGCGGACGAAGGTCGGCAGGTCCGTCGAGCGACCCGGTTTGCCCGGCTCGTTGTTGTGACCGAACTGGATGAAATAATAATCGCCGTGCAACGCGAGCGCGTTCGTCCAGCGCCCCTCCTTCATAAAACTCATCGTGCTGCGGCCGTTCATCGCGGTGTTGAAGCACTCGACGTCCGGCGTGAGAAATTGTTTGAAGCCATAACCCCAGCCGCCCTGATCGTTGACCGTGGAATCGCCAACGAGCACGATTTTGATTTTATGCGCCACATTCGTTGAGTCGGCGGCCAGCGCGCTGAAGCAAGCCAAAGCCGTTGCCAGCAAAACTAATTTGGATTTCATATCACCAGCCTAGACGAACGGCCCGCTGGCGGCGTTTCCAATTTCTGCAAAGCAGATTGAAATTTTGGCGGGCGCGTTAGTGTGGCGGAGTCACCGGCAAAGTCGCCGCCGCATCCGGCGGGCCTTTGCCGAACAGCCAGAACAGCACGAAGACCACGACGGGAAAAACGAAAATGGTCAGCAACATCAGGCGGTTGCGGGTGGTGGGTTTCATAATTACCCCTTGTGCTGCATCTCGCTATGCACCTTGACGATGGCCTTGAGCAGCGCGTCCCATTCCGCTTCGTTCGTTTCCCACCCGGCGCTGAAACGCACCGCGCGTTGCGCGTGCGCGGACTTGTAACCCATCGCGGACAAAACGTGCGACGGCTCCTCCTTGCCCGTCGTGCAGGCCGAGCCGGTGCTGACTGCGAAGCCCGCTTTGTCGAGGCGGATGACCCATTGCGATTTGCGGTCGCCATCGGGCATGAGCGCGGAAACCGTATTCCACAAACGCGGCTGGTTGTGACCGATGATGCTCGCGCCGGGCATGGCACGGAGAAAGTGTGCTTCAAAATTATCGCGCCACAATTTGCGCAAGAGATGTTCACTGCGGGAAATTTGTTTCTCGCGCACTTCGAGCGCGGCCATCATCGCGGCGATGATCGCGGTGTTTTCCGTTCCAGCGCGAAATCCGCGTTCCTGTTTGCCACCGTGGAGCAGGGGAGTGATCTGCGAGCGATGCGGAATTTTCAAAAAGCCCACGCCGCGCGGTCCGCCAAATTTGTGCGCCGCCCCGGTGACGTAATCGCAGTCGCCAAGTCCCTTCAACGGCATCTTGCCGATGAACTGCACGGCATCGGTGAAGAACGGAATTTCGTAAGCCTGACAGATGGCGAGAATTTCCTGCCACGGCTGGATGACGCCGGTCTCATTGTTCGCCGCCATCACGGCGACGAGGCCGGGACGTGCGTCTGCAAGTTCGGAGGTGAGCCAGTCCATGTCCACGACGCCGTCGCGCGTCACGGGAATCGTTTTCACGCGTTTGCCGAAATAAAATTTCGACGAATCATCTACGCACGGATGCTCAATGGCGGAAATAAAAACCGTTTCCGTCGGCGCAAGCTTCTTGGCGAAATGATGAATGACCATGTTGTTTGCCTCCGTCGCGCCGCTGGTCCAGACGATGTCGTTGGGATTGCAGCCGAGATACGCGGCGAGTTTTTCGCGCGCGTCGGCGAGGACGATGCTGGCCTTCGTGCCGAACTGGTGCATGGACGACGGATTGCCGCCGAGCTTTTCGGTGACGTGCAACCAGGCTTCGCGCGCCTCGCGCATCACGGGCGCGGTGGCGTTGTAATCGAAGTAAATCATCGGCCTGACAGGATACTTTTCGCGGCGGCGCTGGCGAGTTTTTTATGGGCGCTGGAAAAGGCGAGCGAATCAAATTTCGTCGGCGCAATCCAAACGCCTTCAATTTTTAACGGGTGTTTGTTCAGCGAAATTAAAAATGCCTCCAGCGTGATGCGATAGCGCGTGATGGAATGTTTCACCGTGCAAAGCTGTTTTAATTTCGCATTATCCCGGTCCGTGAACCGCAGCGCATCGAGTTCAGCAAATACTTCCTGCGGATCGCCGGATTTTATTCCGACCTCCACATTCGGAAATTCCCACAGATGCGCGTTCACCACTCCGGCGGGACGCTGGCGCACCAGAAACTTTCCAGCGTGTTCGATGGCGAAGGCCATAAATCGTCGCGCCGTTGCCGCTTCGCGCTTGCCGAGATTCGGCAATTCCTCCATGCGATTTTCCTTGAACGCTACGCACAGCTTTTTGACTGGACAAATCAGGCACTGGGCATTACGCGGCGTGCAAACGAGTGCGCCGAGTTCCATCAGTGATTGGTTTAGGTGTGAACAGCAGAGTTTTGAATTTTTAATTTTTAATTTTGAATTCTGCACCAGTTCTTCCGCAATGTTCCAAAGCCGCGCGTTCGTGGCTTTCTCCTTCGGATTTTCCGCGATGCCGAAAATGCGCGTCAGCACGCGGATGACGTTGCCATCCAGAATCGGCGTGGGCTGATCGAAGGCGATGCTGCAAATCGCGCCCGCCGTGTAGCGCCCGATTCCCGGCAGCGCGAGCACATCGTCGAAATTTTCCGGAAATTTTCCGCCATGTTTTTCCACGATGACTTGCGCGGCCTTTTGCAGATTGCGGACGCGCGTGTAGTAGCCGAGACCTTCCCACAACTTGTGGATTTTCTCCGAAGGCGCTTTCGCCGCCGCTTCAATCGTTGGCAGCTCGCGCATCCAGCGTTCCCAAAATGGAATCACCGTCTTCACCTGCGTTTGCTGCAACATGATCTCGCTCACCCACACCGCATACGGATCGCGCGTGCGCCGCCACGGCAGATCGCGCGCGTTCGCGGCAAACCAATCGAGCAGCGCGGAAACCAGTTTTGAATTTTTAAGGTGTGAGTTCAAAATTGTCGAACCGCGAAATACACGATATACACGAAAAGGAAAATGCAGAAAATTCTACGGCGACAACTTTTCGCGGTGCGGCAGATGGTTGGTGGCTGTCCGCAAGGACTTCCAGCGCGCCAAGGCCGCGTCGCTGGTGTCTTCAAACAGAAATTTCAGCGTCGGCGATTCGACGTGGCCGTCGCAAAAGACCACGTTGGCTGTGACTTAAAAGTCGAAACATATTTGCAGAACCCTATTTTCTCAAGTGGTGTTCAATCCGCTTCTGGGCTTTTCTGATTTTCCAG
>JANYFN010000056.1 GCA_025362675.1 Limisphaerales bacterium
GTTGAATGTCGGCACCACGGTCACGCTCGATTACGTCGCCGATTATATTTTCAATGGCCGCGCGTTCGGTGCCAGCGGGCCGTTCTTTGATGGCGGTTCGCCGCAAGCCAGCTTGATGACCGGCTACATCGGTTCCGTCACCACCGGCGGCAATGCGGACACCAACACCGTCACGCTGCATAATTTGTTACCCGGCTCCTACGATCTTTACCTGTATGCCGCTGGTCGCAACGACGGCCAGACGCGCGTGAATGTTTTCACCGCCAACGGTCAGACCTCCGTGTGTGGACCGAACGCTGGCAACAGTGTGTTCATCGCCGGCACGAACTACGTTCATCTCACGCCCACGGTGACGACGAATGGTTTGCTCAATATCAGCTTCTACGGCACGGCGGATGCGGGCCAAGCGTTAATGAATGGTTTTCAAATCAACGGCCCGGTGACGTTGCCGACGCTGTTCCTGTCGTCGGATACAACTTCCGATTCACCCGCGACGAATTACGTTGGCCGCACCATCACACTCGCTGCTGCTTTCGGTGGTTACCCGCCGCCCGCGCTGCAATGGAAAGTGAATCACGGCAGCGGCTTCGTTAACGTTTCTGCGAGTGCTACCAACGCTTCCCTGACACTCGCCAACGCGCAGACCAGCGCTTCCGGCACTTACGCATTGTTCGCCAGCAACGTGGTTGGCACGAGCAACAGCACGCCGGTCACACTCACCGTGCTGGCGGCTCCGACCAGTAATTTTGGTGTGAACTTGGATGTGCAATTCATCGGCACCAGCCGTGGCACCGGCTTCGGCGCAACGCAAGTTGGCGCCGCCGTCATCGGCAACGCGGGTGATTTCTGGAACCCCGTGAGTAACCCGAATCCCGTGCTGCCCAGCACCGCGCCGATTCTTGGCAACGGCCAGATACTTACGGATGCCGCCAGCATCGGCACGACGCTCACGTTGGATTACACCGGTAGTGCCGATCTGAACACCGGAGCGGGCAATCCGTTTTTCGGTTCCGGTTCACCGGCGGAAAATCTGATGAAAGCCGCCTTGACCGCTGAAGGCAACAGCACCGCCACCGTCACCGTGCATGGCATCCGGCCGGGCACTTACGACCTCTACTTGTATTCCTCCGCTGACAATGGTGGTCAAGCGAATGTCAGCCAATTCACCGCCAACGGCGCTGCGGCGATTGCCGGCCCGAATAGCGCCCTCAATGTTCTTACCGAGAACACGAACTATGTGCATCTCACGCCGGTCGTGACTGGCAACGGATTATTGAACATCAGCCTGACCGGCAGCGGCACGGCGCAGTTGAATGGTTTTCAATTGAGCGGTCCGGGCGCGACGAATCTCTTCGTCAACCTGGGCATCCAACAAAGCGGCTCGCAGATCACACTGACATGGCCGAATGGCACGTTGCTCGAAACCACGAACTTGCTTGGCTCGTGGATCACGAACGGTGCGCCGTCGCCTTTCACCTTCACGCCGTCGCCGACCGAGCCGCAGAAGTTTTACAAGGTGCAGGTTCAATAAGGCCGCTGTTTCAAACGATAAATCTGCCGGGGTCGCGAGACTCCGGCAGATTTTTTATGCAAGGATGACAGTGAGCGACGCCCGTCATCCCGTTTTCAATTTATTCGCATCAAGGAAATTTTTCCGTCCATGGGCAACAAACCTTGCTGCGTAGGAATGACAAACCAGTGGAAGCTACTTTGGGAATGCCTTATTCTGCTAACAACCATGAGTGACATCACCTTAGTCCTGGAATCCGTTGGGCGAGGCGAACACAAGGCTTCGGAAGAATTATTTCCACTGGTCTATGAAGAATTGCGCCGACTGGCGGCAGTGCGGATGGCCCGTGAATCCGCTGGCCATACGTTGCAGCCGACGGCGCTCGTGCATGAAGCCTGGCTGCAACTGGTGGGTGATGGCGGCCGGACTTGGAAAAACCGCGCGCATTTTTTTGGCGCGGCAGCGGATGCGATGCGGCGCATCCTGATTGATAATGCGCGTCGCAAATCGGCGTTGAAGCGTGGGGGCAACCAGAGCCGCATCCCAATTGAGGATTTGGAAATCACCG
>JANYFN010000145.1 GCA_025362675.1 Limisphaerales bacterium
GCATATTCTAGCGCCGATTTTTCATCGTGAATCGAGCATGGCCCGATGACGACGAGCACGCGCGGGTCTTCCTGCCGCAAGATGCGGATGATGCGTTCGCGGCTGCGCGCGACGGTGGCGTTCACGGCCTCGCTCACGGGCGCGATGGCCTTGATGGCGCGCGGCGAGAGCAGCGGAACTATTTCCTTAACATGTAAATCCTGTGTCCGATACATGAGGTTGAATATAGCAGGCCCGTTCTTTGCGAAAAGCCGAAACGCATCGGGGTGGACACAAATAAAAAAATGTGTATTGTCGCGGCAGCCGGTAAAAATATTATGAGCATGGAAACCATGGAAAAGTTGAGTGCGAGCCAGAAGGCGCTGCAAATCAATCTGGACGCAAAAAAATATGGAACGTTCGCTGAAATCGGCGCGGGGCAAGAAGTCGCCCGTTGGTTTTTTCATGTAGGCAAGGCCTCCGGCACCGTGGCCAAAACCATTTCCGCCTATGACATGACGGTGAGCGACGCGATTTACGGCACCGCCGCCCGCTACGTCAGCCGCCAGCGCTTGCAGGCGATGCTGGATTTGGAATTCAATTTGCTGGTGGAGCGCCTCGATAAAACGCGCGGTGACAAGTGCACTTTTTTCGCCTTCGCCGATACGGTCACCACCAAACATATTGCCAAAGCGGGCGATGACGGTGGTCAAGGTTGGCTCGGTGTGAAATTTCAAACCGTGCCGCAGGCCGAGCCGTCCACCATCATCATCCATGTGCGGACGCTGGATTGGGAAACATCTCGCCAGCAGGAAGCCCTTGGTGTCATTGGTGTAAACCTCATCCACGCTGCCTTCTACCAAAACCAGGACCCCGTTCGCATCATCGGTTCGCTGCTGGATGGCCTCTCCAATCAGCGCATCGAGGTGGACATGATCAAATTTTCCGGCCCCGCTTTTTTCCGCGTGGATAACCGGCTCATGGCTTTGCAGCTTGTTCAGCAATGGCTCACCGAGGCAGCGATGTTCACGGCGAATGGCGAAAGCATCATCCCCAGCGAACTGCTTTGGAAAAAACCCGTATTGCTCGAACGCGGCAGTTTTCGTCCCCTCACCAATCCGATGCTCGACATGTCGGAGCGCGCCCGCGAAATGTTCATCAAAGAACCGGCCCTGCTCGGCGAGGAGCCGGTCTGCATGTTCGAGATGACTTTGCGCCAGTTGCAGGTGGATAATGCGATTGACCATCGCGATTTTCTCGATCGGGTGGATACGCTTGGCGCGCTGGGAAAACCGGTATTGATCTCCAATTTTCTCCGTTACCATCGCCTCGTCACTTATCTTTCACGGCAGACCCAAAAGCCCATTGCGCTCCCGCTGGGCTTGGTGCGGTTGCGCGATGTGCTCGACGAAAAATTTTACACCGACCTGCCCGGCGGCTTGCTCGAATCGCTCGGACAACTCTTTAAAAACGGGGCTAAACTTTATATCTATCCGTCGCTCGACAAAAAAAATGGCCAGATCACGACGGCGGCCAACCTTGAAGTGGCCCCTCACCTGCGCCACCTTTTCGAACACTTGAAAGAAAATAAATTCATCGAGGACATTACGAATTACAACCCTGACGTGCTCAAAATTTATTCCGGCGAAGTGCTGGCAAAGATCCATTCCGCCGACGAAAGCCTCTCCAAACTCATTCCGCCGCAGATTTTTGAAGTCATCCGCGCCAAGAAATTATTCGGTTGGGGCAAGGGTTTGGGAATTGCGAAGTAATCTCCTAATCGTTCATTGAAAAAAATCAAAAAGCCGGCGAACCGAAACGGTTCGCCGGCTTAATTATTGAGTCAAGTGCTTACGACAACACCCAGCCCTCACGGTTCTGACGTTTAATGTAAGGCGCGGCTTCGGGGCAATTCGTGGCTCGCATATTCGCCCCGTCCCATTCCAGTTTTTTGCCGACGCGGAGCGAAACGCAGCCGAGCAACATGATTTCCGTGAGCCGGGCGCCGATGTCGAAACGCGAGTAGCACAGTTCCGGTTTGCCCGCTTTGATCGCCCCGAGCCATTCCAAATGATGCTTTTCATCCGTGCTACCCTTGAACATATTGCGCGGAATAGATTGCACAATCATGGCTTCCGTCGCCGCCGGATGTTTTTTGTAATGGGTGAATTTCTTTTCGCCCGTCTGCTTGATGAAAAATTGTTCGCCGTAATCGTCCGGTGAAAAAATCTTGCCCTTCGTGCCGATGAGCAACGCCCCGCTGCCGGGCATTTCGCCGAGCATTTCTTCGATATCCGCCGTGAGTTCATGCGGCGGTTTGTTACTACCGTCGTGACCGCCGCGTGCTTTCGGATCGGTGGAAGGCTTGCCGCCGTCATACCAAGTGAGCGTGACGGGATCGAACGCCAAGGTGTCGTGCCGATGGAAAAATGTTTTATGCTTGGCCGGAACCGCAGCCGTGCGCGCAGGAAATTGAAAACGGATTTTCGAGCCGAGCGGATACGTTTCGCCATTCATGCCGCCGAGAACTTCGGATTCAATCTCCGTCGGGTAGCCGAGTTGCAACGCACGGAAAGTCATGTTGACCGTGTGACACGCCATATCGCCGAGTGCGCCCGTGCCGAAATCGAGCCAACCGCGCCAGTTGAACGGTTGATAAATTTTATTGTAAGGCCGGAACTGCGCCGGTCCCAGCCAGAGATCCCAATCGAGCGATTCGGGAACCGCTTGCGTGTCCGTGGGGCGTCCCATGCCCTGCGGCCAAATCGGACGATTCGTCCAAATGTGAACATCCTGCACCTGCCCGATGATGCCGGACTGGATGCACTCGACCGCACGGCGCAAGCCATCTTGGGCGCTGCCTTGATTGCCCATCTGCGTCACGACGCCCGTGCTATGCGCGAGTTGGCGGAGATGGCGCGCCTCGTAAATCGTTTGCACGAGCGGCTTCTGACAATAAACGTGCTTGCCCAAACGCATCGCCTGCGAAGCGGCGATGGCGTGAAAATGATCCGGCGTGGAAACGGTGACGGCATCAATGCCCTTGCCCATTTCATCAAACATTTTGCGGAAATCCTGATAAAACTTCGCGCCGGAATACTTCTCGCGCTGCTTGGCGCAACGCGCCGAATCCGCGTCGCATAACGCCACAATATTTTCAGCGGCGCAATAATCTGTATCGCTCTCGCCTTTGCCCATCACGCCGATGGCCGCGATGTTCAATTTACTGTTCAAGTTTTTCGCGCGCAGCAGCGTCGGCATACCGAACACGACCGCGCCCGTAGCGAGCGAAGTGGTTTGGAGAAAACGGCGGCGGGATAATTGACCGGGTGGTGATTTGCGTTGGGATTTCATGGGTGAAAATTATCAGTTGGTTGGGTGACTGCAAAATGTTTTGTCAGAAAAAATTTGTCGCGTGATTAAGTGACACCACCGAAATAAAAATAGATTTAAGGCAGCGCACCGGCATGGTCAAAATCACAGACGTTTCCTTGCCCCCAGCCGGTTACGCAAAGTTTGGCAACGCACGCGTGCCGATGAATCGCAGCGCCCCCGCCTCCTCCAAGATCACCAGCCAGCGGCTTTCATCCGCGATGGCTTTGGTGATTTCCGCTTCGTCCAAAACCATGCACGCCGTCGAGAGCGCATCGGATTCAGCGGCGGTGTCGCACAAAGCCCACGCGCGATTTTGGCGTTTGGCCGGTTCGCCCGTGCGCGGATCGAAAATATGTTTTCCTTTCACCGCCAAGCCGGAACCGCTCAACGAACCGTTTTTTAACCAGAACCGTTGCGGCGAATTATCCTCGCCCAAACCGCACGACCAACCCGCCGTTCCCGCCGGAATTTCGCCCGCGAGAATGCTGCTGCCGCCCGCGATGAGCAGAAATTTTTCGCAACTCCACTCGCGCAAAACTTCCGCCATGCGATCCAGCGCAAAGCCTTTGCCAATCGCGCCCAGATCAAACTCCAGCTTCCCGGCGTCACCGCAAATGTGAAAATTATCCAATGACCACAATGGTTTTATTGATTGCGTTTGGCGTGCCACCGCCGTTATGGAAAATGCGCCGCGCGTGGCCACCTCCATTTTTTTTGCCAATGTGAGACACGCAAATACCGGTTCCGTCAACCGCAATTTTTCACCAACGGCAAGCTGCGCAATTTCCGAAATCTCACTGTTAGCGCGGAAGCGGCTCAACTTATTTTCGAGTTCATCCGTCAAAGCAAACGCCGCCTGCGCCGTCGAAGCCGCATAATTTTTTTCCTCGTCCGCGATCCGCACCTCAAACTCCGTGGCCATCGCACGCTGCTTGAAAACGTGGATCTCGCTCATGGTTTCGCTGAAGTTTCCGGCCGCCGCTCCGATGCGGGCATTGACCACAAAATCAGCAGCAACCCCGGCCGCGCACCAAAAAATTCGGGACGGACATCTTTCAACCGCGCCATTAAATTCGTCGGCGTATCCGAGCTGGTGATGACAAAATCTGCCGCGCTAATCTCCTGATCTGGCTGCCAAAATCCGACGTTGGAAAATTTCCGGAGATACCAGGGAAGCGGCCAAGCGTCGGCGATGGCGACGGCGATTGTTGGGTTCGCCAGATTTTTCCGGCGGGCGAGTTCATCTAATCGCTCCGGCAATCGCAACATATCTTCGCCCGTGTGCGCGTAGGCGAATGGATTTTTTTCATCCGCCGGTTTGTCAAAACAAAGTTCCTTCGTTTGCGCACCGAGGGTTGCCAACAGAAAAAGTCCGGCGATGCCCGCGCCCCAGCGACCGCCAGAATTTTTGACGAGTTCCAGAATCGCCGCCATTCCAAGCCCGCAGATCAGCGCAAACGGCAACCAGAGATTCAAGGCGAGCCAGGGTGTCTTGTAAGGAATGATGGAGTAAATCAGAGCAGTCACGGCGGCATAAATGATTAACGGCAGCGCTGCCTTTCGTGTGCCGCTCACGGCATCGCAAATAGCAATATAAATTCCCGCCGCAGCGACAAATGACAGGACCACCAACGGATCAAGTAGATGGAAATAATAACCAAAGTTTTTTTCATGACCCTCACCGCCAGCGCGGGCGGTGAAGCGAGAAACTGCGTGCCCGAGATCTCCCAGCGCCGACCAGTTTTGGCCAAACCAGGTAAATAATAAAATGGTGGCGACAATAAAAACACCGAATGCGGTCGCTATAATTTGGGGGGCGGCGATTTTATGCCGACGGTTCATCAGCCAGCCGCCCATCGCCCCACAGGCGAGCGCAAAAAAGTGGATAACTGCCGTTTCTTTGCACGCCAGCATCACCGCTGCGAGCAACCCAGTCAGTGCTGCGAATAACATTGAACCCGTTTTCAGCGTGCGCCAACCGGCAAGCATTAACCCAAAAGTCGCGGCAACAAAAATGGTTTCGTGAATGAAATAGCGGCTGTAGTAAACCGGCAACGGCGCCACAGCAAATAACAGCGCGGCGATCAAACACGTCAGGAAACCAAACATCTCCACAGCGGCACCGAACACTAAAATCATCGTGCTACCGATGATTACGGGAACCAGACGAAGTTGAGTTTCGGTGAGCTCGGAAAAATTTTTTGCACCGCAAAGTTGGGCGAATGGTTTTGCCAGCAAATACAAAACTGGCCCGTGTCGATCCTGCGGGTCGTAGTGAAATGGTTCCCCGGCGAGTAACTGGCCGGTGATGTAAGCGTTGACGGATTCGTCTGTGTGCATGGGCCGCACGCCAAGCGACGGCAGGCGGATGACCAGTGCCAGCAGAGCGACGAGGACAAAAATTGCCCACCGAATTTTTAGTGATGGTGTCGTCAATTTTTTGTAACAGCCGACGTGAGGAGGCTCTTCCTAAAAATACACGGGCAATCTAGAGCCTCCTCACGTCGGCTGCTACGGAAAAATTACGCGGCGGGTTTGCCGAACACTTCGACTTCGATGTAGTGATTCATCTTGTTCGTCGTGTTGCCCTTGCTGTAGAGGCGGACATAACGGGCTTTCGCGCCTTTGGCATCAATCAATTTGCCTTCGTAGGTTTCTTTGTAGGCAAGGTCTTTGCCGCCGTCCACCGAATCGTTGAAAATAGTGGTCACGTCTTTTTCAAATTTTGGATCGTTGGAAATTTGCACCATCACGTCAAAATAAACGCGCTCCTGTGAATGGTAATGCCAGACGAGAACCGCAGCAATGTCCGCTTCTTTTTCTAAATCAATCTGCACCCATTGCTTGCCCGGATCGAGTTCCACCCAGGAACCTTCATCGCCTTCTTTATCGCCATCGGTGATCAAATCAAGCGAGCCCACGACCGGATCGCCGGAGCTGGTGGTGACTTTTTTACCTTTCGCAAGATTCACCGTGCCGGGCGCAACCATGAAATCGGGACGCTTGCCCTTCTGTTGCGGCTCAAGGTTCGGCACTTTGATGGGAACGGGCGTGCCGACAAACAGTGGCTTGGGCAAATCCGTTTTTAACGGAACTTTATCTTCGGCGACGGCGACCGTGGCCAGCAAAACAGCCAGGGCCAGTTGAGAAATTATTTTATTCATTGGAAACTAAGACGGTTATTGGTTCAGGATGTTCAAACTTAAATCACGCTTCGACTTCTTCCTTCGTGATCGGAATCGTTTTCTGCGCGATAATGGCTTCGTTCGCCTTGTGGATGATGTATTCGCTGCGGAAGGCTTCGTCCGCCGGGCAGTTCAATTTCACATTCTTGTCGCGGATCGCGTTGAAGAAATTTTCCAGATGCGGCTGATGGATTTTCTTGTTGAACGAAACGGGAATTTCATATTCCAACAGCGGCGCGGTTTCGCGCACGTCCACTTTGTCCGCATCGCCCGCCGGTTTGGCCACGGCACTGGCGCGGAGATAATTTTTCCCGACGAGTTCTTCCCACGCCTTGGTGGAACGATCTTCCCGCCACAACTTCGTGGTGTTGGGACTCTCGGACATTTTGATCGTGCCTTCGTCGCCCATGAACATCTCAAAATATCCGCCACCCGAACTCGTCGTAGTCTGCACCTGATAAAACGCGCGCGCCGTGCCCTCCGGCGTGGCAAATTCATATACCACCATCGCGTTGTCATACCAATCGTGCGTCGTGTAATAATCCACGCCGCCGCTCGCCATCACCGACTTGGCCGTGCTGCCGAACCACCAATTGAAAATATCAATTTGGTGCGCGCCCAAATCGGAAAGCGGCCCGCCGCCAAGTCCCTTGAACCAGCGCCAATTACGGAACTGGTGCATGTCCTTGAAACCATATTTGGCGAGTTGCGCCGGAGCAATTTCTGATTTTTTCGGCCACGACAGATCGTTGGTCACGGTGCGGTTCCATTGCGCATGAGCGGCGGTGATGCGCCCACAAATCTTCGCTTCACGCACCAGCCGGTTCAGCGCAAAAATGTAGCGCGGATTGCTGCGGCGTTGATGCCCGATCTGCAATAATTTACCCGTCTCCCGCATCGTCTGCACCATGGAGCGCGCGCCGTCGAGCGTGTTGCTCATCATTTTTTCGCAATAGACGTGCAAGCCCGCTTTCAAGCAAGCGTTCGTGATCGGCGCGTGCCAAAAATCCGGCGACGCGACGACGACCGCCTGCAAATCTTTTTCGTTCGCGAGCAAATCTTCGTAATTTTCGTAGCCCTTCACGTCGAACCCTTGCGACTTAAGCCGGCGCACGTTTTCGTTGCGCTTGTATTCCCAAATGTCAACGATGGCAACGAGATTCAGACCGTCAATGACCGTGAGCGAATCCAGCAACACTTGTCCCTGCGCCCCGCAACCGATGAGCGCGATGTTGATTTTATTGAGCGGCGAACTTTTCGCCGCCGCGGTTTTGGGAGCGGCATCCGGGCTGCAAGAAGTGAGGAGCAAGCCCGCGCCCGCAGCGGCAGTAGTGCCAATAAATTCGCGACGGGAAAGTTCGCGGCTAGTTGAAGGTAGAGTTACCATTTTTTGAGAAGCGCGAGCTTGTTGTGTTTTGCGAGCATCAGCGCCATTGCCACGAGCGCAACGTGAATGCCCAGCCAGGAAATACCATCGGGCTGATTGATCAAAATCAAGCCCACCGTCAGCGCCGTGTAAATCAATCCCTGCACAAACAGCGATGTGCGCGTGCCGATGCCCAAGAGCAACATCACACCGGCGATAATGAATGCCGGGCCGAGCACCTTGTCGAACAAGTTCAACGCGAAACCGGGCAGCAACGCCTCGTTGGCAAACTTGCTCTTCAAGCCCGCTGGCACGCCCGCATAATTAGCCAGCGCATAAAATTTCACTTTCACATCCACCACGGCGTTCGGGTCCGGCTGACCTGTGGTCGGATCAATGATCGGCTGCTGAATAGTTTTGTAAGCGCCGAATTTTTCAATGCCCGCCAGCAACGCGCGCAGCCCGAGCCAAGCGCGCAATACAAGAAAGGCAAGTGAGTAATCGCAGTTGCAACCTTGGCCGGGGCCATCCGCATTTTTCTTAGTCGAATCGTTCATGATGTTCTTGAAATTTTCTCTACTTTATCGGCACAGGGCAACCGGTAAAATTAGTGACAGTAAATTTTCCGGTTCGCCATTGACAATCCGCCTAATTGACGGCGGCGGCAGTGCCACGGTTTCAAACAGTTTGGACAATTATTTCAAAGTGAAAAGTTATTTTTGAAAGTTCACTGCCAGTTCATTCGGAGCGCCGCGCGCCGTGCTATCAATGGCAGCGGGCCAGTTTGAAATATTTTTTCGGTAAATTGCATTCCGGCTTCCTCTCCCCCATCGGGGGAGAAGATTGAGGTGAGGGGGCAAGCACGATTTCAAAGCTACAGTTTTTTGTGGCCGCTCACCCCTCACCCCGGCCCTCTCCCCTCCGAGGAGCGAGGGAGAAAATGAAAACTGACGCAACAAACCAGATGTCGAAAACTTGACTCGCGTCCGCAAAAAATCTATCGTCTCGATCTTGGCTGGTGGCCATAGCTCAATGGTAGAGTCCAAGCTTGTGGAGCTTGCTGTTGCGGGTTCGAGTCCCGTTGGCCACCCCATTCTTCCCAAACCGTAATCGCCGAGGGCGAAACGCAGCCTGAAAAATTTCTCGGCACATAAAAAAAAACTTCAGGCCAGCGCTTCTTCCAAAATCATTTAAGGATGCACGCGCCCGTCAGCTTGGGAAAATTTCAGCACGGTTTAACGGCTACGGCAACAACTGTGCGCGATAAAATTTATTTCCACTGACGGGATTTTGGTCAAACCAAAGATACGGGCTGGAAGGAAGTAAAAAAGTCGCAACCGTATTCCAACTATTCAAATCTGGTGAGGCCTGAATTTGATATGCGCGATTTACAATGCCGGTAATGCTGAGGCCAGGGTAAGTGTTTAGCGTGGCACTTGCGCCAGCGACAGGCGCGGGATTTATTAGAATTTTTCGGATTCGTTGATTATCAGAATCAGCGACAAAAATTGAACCTTGCAACACGCAAACACCGCTTGCGCCTGAAAAAAGAGCGCTTGACCCCACACCGTCGGTGTTTCCAGTTTGGGTGAAATTCCCGGCAATCGTTACCACCGTTTGTGCGGGCGAAATTTTTCGGATGCAATTATTGCACGCCAAAAAAAGGTTTCCAAAATTGTCTGTCG
>JANYFN010000147.1 GCA_025362675.1 Limisphaerales bacterium
TTTGGAGGAGGCCAAGAAAATGTTCCGCCCGGAATTTTTGAACCGGCTGGATGACTTGATTGTTTTCCGCACGTTCACCAAGCCGGACCTCATCCAGATTTTGAGCCTGGAAGTGGAAAAAGTTTTGGAACGGCTCCGCAAAAAAAATCTCCGCCTCGAACTCGACGACAAGGCGAAAGATTTGCTCGTGGAAAAAGGTTACGATCCGCAATACGGCGCGCGCCCGATGCGCCGCGCGGTGGAAAAATATTTCGAGGATCCGCTTGCGGAGGAAATCCTCAAAGGCGCGCTGACCGAGGGCAACCTCATTTTGGTCACGGCGGACAAGGAGAAACTGCTGTTCGCGCAAAAGCCAGCTACGGATGTCGTGCCGACTTGAAAAAAATTAAAACAGAAACCGCGCTTGAAAATTTTCAGGCGCGGTTTTTTTGTAGATTATTGCTATTTGATTGTGCAGCTATGAAACCAAAAAAGCCATCGCAAGTATCAACAAATAAATAACAGCCACAGCGAACGTAACCAGTTTCACTGAACGATATTGTATAGTGTGGAAAAAAAGATTGCAAGGGCTGGAAATTGAATGAGAGAGACTATAACCATGCTGACTTCCTGAACTTTAAAAATTACTGCGAGAGGAAACCAGATCTTTAGCTGGAGTGGAGACCAACTCAGCTTAGCGAAGGTTTGCAGCGAGCCGATGCAAGTTAACAAAACAGATAAGCTAAAGGCGATCACAGTCCAAGTGCGGTTAGAAAAAGATGCGTTTTTCTCATCAATCTTCATTGGGGTTTTCACGTAAGTTAAATTTAAGTTTTGGCCAGTTCTGCGAAATTCTTCAGCAGTTGAAGACCGACTTCCTGGCTTTTTTCCGGGTGAAATTGCGTGGCGAAAACATTGTCGCGCCAGACGGAGGAGGCGAAGTTGACGCCGTAATCCGTGCGCGTGGCGACGATGCTTTCATCCACCGGCTGTGGAAAAAAACTGTGGACGAAATAAACGTAACTGCCGTTGGTGATGCCGCGATACAGCGGACAATCGGTTTTCACGATGTCGAGCTGGTTCCAGCCGATCTGCGGGATTTTTAAGCCGGGCGTTTCGGGAAAGCGGCCGACTTTGCCGCGAAATATTTCGAGTCCCGCCGCGCAAGAATTGAATTCTTCGCTCCGTTCAAATAATGCCTGATAGCCGACGCAGATGCCGAGAAAGGGTTTGCCGGATTGGATAAAATCCTTCGCCGCGCCGAGCAGTTCCTGTTTGCGGAGCGCGTGGATACAGTCGTCGAACGCGCCGACACCGGGGAGCACCATGGCCCGGGCATCGCCGATTTCACCGGGAGATTTCACGAGGCGCACCTCGGCGCCAACCTTGAGCAACGCCTTATGGACGCTGCGCAAATTTCCCGAGCCATAATCAAGCAAAGCAATCACGCTGTCATTTTAGCTATAGTGGGACCCGGAAGAAACACGGAATTTTCAACCGATAAATTATCGGTGATCATGTCAATGCCCAGCCAGGATTAATTTCTTCATCGAGTGGCGTCGGGGTAACTTGGGCTAGCAGTTTTCTGGCGGCGAGAATTCCGATCATCGCGGCGTTGTCGGTGCAGAGATTTTTTTCCGCGAGCCGTAACGTGAAGCCGTTTTTCTGGCAGGCACGTTCGAGTTCGGTTCGCAACGCGCGATTGCACGTCACGCCGCCGGATGCGGTGATGCAACGGACGTTATTTCGCTTCGCGGCGCGGATGGTTTTGGCGACGAGCACGTCCACAATGGCGGCTTGCACGCTGGCGCAGAGGTCGCGGATTTTTTGCGGGTCATCGAGGAGCTCGGGGTGGTCGCGGATAAAATAGCGGACGGAAGTTTTCAAGCCGCTGAAACTGAAATCGTCATTGGCATCGTGCAGCAACGGACGGGGAAAATCATAGGCGCGGGGATTGCCCTCGGCGGCGAGGCGATCAATCACGGGGCCGGCGGGGTAGGGCAGGCCCATGAGTTTGCCCGTCTTGTCAAAACATTCACCCGCCGCGTCGTCAATCGTGCCGCCGAGCACGCGATGGTTCAGTTCGGATTCCACGAGCACGAGCAGCGTGTGGCCGCCGCTGACAATGAGGGAAAGGTTGGGTTGAAAATGTTTGAAGTCAGCGACCAACGCAACCGGCTTCCCTCGCCCCTCGGAGGGGAAAGGGATTGAGGGTGAGGGGTGAACTTGGTCGTTGGATGTTGCACTTGCATTTGATTGTCCAACCACATTCTCACCCCTCACCCCGGCCCTCTCCCCTAATAAGGGTGAGGGAGAAAAAATCCACGGCGAATACAAATGCGCCTCGTGATGATTGATGCCGATGAACGGTTTACCGAGCGCGAAAGCCATTGCTTGGGCCGCCTTGAAACCTACGAGCAAGGCGATGGCTAGTCCAGGCCCTTGCGTGGCGGCGATGGCATCAAGCTCGTTCGGAGAAATTCCAGCGGCACGTAAGGCCGATTGGGTTACTGGCGTGAGATTTTTCAGATGTTCGCGCGCGGCGAGTTCCGGCACCACACCGCCATATTCGGCGTGCAATTTAATTTGCGAAGAAACGATGTTGGAAAGAATTATTCCATCGCGCACCACGGCCGCGCTAGTTTCATCGCAGGAAGTTTCGAGGGCGAGCAGGGTCATTTCTTCGCCACGCCGTTGAGCGTTTCGTAGGCTTGCAGACCCTTGAGCAAATCCATTGCGCGATCTAGTTGTTCGTCACGAAAATTTTCTACGAGATGGCGTTCGCGATCCGGCAGGGAGTAAGCGCCGCCGGGCGAGCGTTTAAGGATGAGCATGGCCTCCTCATTATCCGTCAGCGGCACGAGGCTGTCGGGCGTGATGCCGTGCTGATGAATGACTTTGTGGCTCGGTGTATAATACTTCGCGATGGTTAGTTTCAGGGCCGAGCCGTCATCGAGCGGAAATACGGATTGCACCGATCCTTTGCCAAAGGTTTTTTCGCCCAGGACGTAGCCGCGGTGCAAATCTTGCAGGCAGCCGGAAACAATTTCCGCCGCGCTCGCCGTGCCAAGATTCACGAGCACCGCGATGGGCACGCCAGGAAGTTCATCGCCGCCCTTGGCAAAATATTTTTCCATAACCCCGCGACGGCCTTCGGTGGAAACGACAATTTGACCGCGCGGCAGAAATTTCTGGCAGACTTCCACGGCTTCTTCGAGCAGCCCGCCCGGATTCCAGCGCAAGTCCAACACGAGTCCCTTCATGCCTTGAGCTTTCAGTTTATCGAGCGCGGACTCAAGTTCCTCGCCGGTTTTTTCGCCGAACTGGGTGATGTGGACGTAACCGATTTGGTTTTGATCAAGTGGAAATTGTTTTTTGCCATTGATATCTTTGACCATCGGCATCTGGATGATGGCGCGTTGAAGGGTAAAATTTTTCAATGTCGCTTCCGCCCCCCGCGCCACCGTGAGATTTACGCTCGAACCGGGTTCACCGCGTAAAAGTTTCACGACGTCGGGCAATGGCGATTTCTCCACGTTTTTCCCATCCACTTTCATGACGCGATCACCGGCGAGAATGCCGGCGCGAAATCCGGGTGTGTCATCCATCGGCGAGACCACGGTGATGTGTCCCTCACGCAGGGCGACCACCAAGCCGAGTCCGCCGAACTGGCCTTCAGTATCATCCTGCAACTGTTGGAAAGAATCAGCGTCGAGAAATTCGCTATGCGGGTCAAGTTTACCGACCATGCCTTTCAACGCGGCGTAAACCAGTTGCTGATAGGTCAGTTTTTTCCCGTCCACATATTCATTACGCACTTTTTGCAGGGCCTCGGAAAAAACCGCGAAGTTGGCGCGGGCGTTGTCATCATCATTGGTCGCCCGCACCGTTTTCAAATAAATGCTGGCGCCCACCGCGAGGTTGAGCAACAGCGCGACGATGACGATTCCAAAAATAAATCTACGTTTCATAAACGCGGGCACTCTAGCACGAACCAGTGCTGACTCAAAGGATTTGGGGGCGACAAAACATTATTCGCTTTGAGTGCGGGCACTTTCATCCACCGGCGGTAATACGTGCATTCCGCGTTGTTCGAGAAACGGCAGAATCATTTCCACCGTGCGCGTGACGGCTCCAAGGTTTTCCGCGACGACAGCTTTGGCGGTGCTGCCCATGACAGCTCGGCGCGGCGCATCGGCCAGAAGTTCGCCCAGCGCTTGTTCTAATCCCGCCGCGTCGGCCACCTGCACCGCCGCGTTTGCCGTGAGGAATGCGCGGGCGATATCGGTGAAGTTTTCCATGTGCGGTCCGAAGACCACGGCCTTGCCGAGCGCCGCCGGTTCAATGGGATTCTGCCCGCCTTCCGCCGTCAGGCTCTTGCCGATGAAAGCCACATCCGCCAGCTCGTAGAAAAATTTCAATTCGCCAGTGGTGTTGACCAGCAGGCAATCAATCTCGCCCGGCTGAAGCTGGACGTTGCGAAAAATGTCGGTGCGATTGTGGGACTTGAGGCCGCGCGCCTTGAATTTTTTGACGATATCCTTGCAGCGTTCAAAGTGGCGCGGGACGATGACGAGAAACAGTTTTGGGAATGTTTCGCGCAGCCTTCGTGTCATCTCAACGAGTAGCATTTCTTCACCGTCATGTGTGCTGCCCGCGACGATGACCGGCGCGCCTTCAACCCAGCCGGCTTGGAGCAAAATTTTCCGCGCGTCGAGATTTTTCAGTTCGGAGAATTTCGCCGCCGCGTCAAATTTCATGTTGCCGACCACGCGCACTGCCTCGGGTTTGCAGCCCACGGCGATCAAGCCTTGCGCGTCGTCTTCGTTCTGGCAACTGACGCCGACGAACGAACGGAACAGCGGGCGGAAAATCCAGCCGAAGCGTTTATAGCGCGGGAACGAACGCGGCGAGAGACGCGCGTTCGCCAGAAAAACCGGCAGGCCGAGATCGTCCGCGCGCCACAGAAAGTTCGGCCAGATCTCCGCCTCGATTAACACGAGCGCCTGCGGATTTACCGTGGCCAGCGCGCGGCGCGAAATTTTTTCAAGGTCGATCGGGTAATAAATCCGGGTGACGCGCGTCGGCAGGCGGCGTTGCAATTCCTTCATGCCGGTCGTGGTGGTGCAGGAGACGACGAATTTGATGTTCGGCACGCGCGGTTCCAGCGCGTTGATGAGTTGCGTGCAGAGATTGACTTCGCCCACGCTCACGGCGTGGATCCATAAAATGTGCCGGTTTGTCAGCGATTGTTTGACGGGCGCGTCATATTTTCCGAAGCGCTGGGCGAAACCCTGCTGCCATTCGCCGCGCCGCCGCAGCCGCCAAAAATAATAAGGGGAGGCCAGGATAAAAAAAATCGCGAACAGGATATTGTATATCATGCGCAATTTTTTCTGGAACCCGGGTGAGTCGGTAAATGGGCGTCGTCGTGGCATTTACTATGTGAGGAAATACTCACATAAATGTTTCATATATTCAACCACGGAAAAAGAGCCGCCAAACGACCAGCAGCACCGGGAGCAGGAACGGCAGAGAAAATTTAAGGATGAACTCGCCGAAGGATGGCATGCGCACTCCGTTCTGTTCTGCGATGGCTTTGACCATGAAATTCGGACCGTTTCCGAGATAGGTCGCCGCGCCAAAAAAGACGGCGCTGGTGCTGATCGCCAACAGTTGTGCGGGCTGTGTGGTGAGTAGTTCGGCCACGCTTTTTCCGCCGGTAACGCCGGACAGCGCGCTCAAAAATCCAAGATACGTCGGCGCATTGTCCAGCACGGCGGACAAGGTGCCGGTGCCAAAATAAAAAATTCCAGCCGAGGGATTTTGCCCCAGTAACAATCCGGCATTTTGATCTAGCCACGCCAAAGCCGGAGTCATCGTGGCAAAAATTCCGGCAAACAACACGGCGACTTCCTGCACGGGATGAAAATTAAAATCGTTGGCTTCGTGCACAATTTTTTTGGTCGTGACCCACGAGCCGAGCGCGGCGGCGAGCATCAAGCCTTCGCGCCAGAATCTGGGTGCGAATACCGCGCCTAAAATTACGGCGAGGAAAAAAAGATTTGCCCAGCCGTCAAACTGCCACGTGTCGGCGGCGGTCGTTTTTTCGCGCACGGAACGGGCCGCGCGTTGGTAATTTATTTTGTCCACGACATAGAAAATTCCCAGCAGCAGCCCGGTGGCCACCGCCCACATCGGCCAGCAATTTTTGGCGACCCACCAGAACGGGACGCCTTGCAAAAATCCAAGAAACAACGGCGGATCTCCGATGGGGGTGAGGCTGCCGCCAACATTGGCGACGAGAAAAATAAAAAATGCGATGTGATGCGCGGCAATGCGGTATTTGTTCCTCCGAATCCACGGGCGGATGAGCAGGATTGCCGCGCCCGTCGTGCCCAGAATATTCGCCAGCACCGCGCCGATGAAAAGAAACACGACGTTTTTCAGCGGAGTCGCTTCGCCCTTCACACCTAGGTGAATCCCGCCGCTGACCACAAACAGCGAACCTACCAGCGCGAGGAAGCCAAAGTATTCCTGCGCCGCGTGGCCGAGACTGGCGAAATCGCGGCGCACAAAATAATAAACCACCATGACCGCGCCTAGTCCGAGCGCGATTTTTTGGTAATGCCGTCGCCACCAACCTGGCGCAATCACCGGCGCGATCGCCATCGCGCCGAGGAGTAGCGCGAAGGGCAAAATCAAAATGTATCCCGGCAGGCTCACGGCGGAAAAATCACGGTTGAAAGTTGCCGGGTCAAACATATTTATTGAAAGCGCTCCATCAATTCCGTCACACTCATGCTCTGAAATAATTTCTTTGGCTCACCCTTTGCACCAATGACAGCGCAAAATAAAAACGGCTCGATCGGGCTATGGCTCGCATTGGTTCTGGGGCTTGGCCTCGCTGCCCGTTTTGGGATCAGCCTTTGGGGCCACAACTTTGATTTTGATTCTTACCGTATCGTCGCCGACCTCATGGCAGAGGGGAAAAACGTTTATGCCAACACCGCCCGCTACAATTACGGCCCGGTCTGGTTTAATGTGATTCATTGGCTCGACGTGGCCGCACAGCACGACGGCGTAGTTTTTCGCTGGCTGCTCATCACCCTTTTGAGCGTGGCCGATGTCGGGATTTTCTGGTTGCTGTGGCGGCAATGCGGTCGTCTGGCGGCGACCTTGTTTTTCTTGAACCCAGTTTCCATTTTAATCACCGGCTATCATAACCAGTTTGATAACGTGGCCATTTTTATTGGTCTGTGCGCGGTGTTGAAGTTTGGCGATGATTTTGAAAAGCCGTTGGATCGCCGGAAAATTCTGGCACTCGGAATCTTGGGGCTATCGCTGATGACCAAGCACGTTTTCTTTGTCTTTCCATTTTGGCTCGCAGTGAAACAGCGTGGCTGGCTGCCTAAAATTTTAATCATCGCCATTCCCTCGACCCTATTTCTTGCTGGTTTTGCGCCCTATTGGCCAGCGGGGGCAGCGGGTATCATCCACAATGTTTTTCATTACCAATCGGAGCAAAGCGCCTACGCCTACAATTTTATCCTGCCCGCTGGCACGCGCTATTTTTTCGACCCGCAAACAGCCTGGTATGTCATCCTGATCTTGTTCGCTTTTTTTTGCCGGACCCGAGGAAGTTTTGCGTCGCTACTGATTTACACCGGTGTGCTGGTGGCCGCCTCGCCGTCCACCACGAATCAATACCTCGCCATTCCCATCGCGCTGGCCTCGGTTTTTCCCAGCCCCATGTTTATCGCCTACACCGCCATTGCGACCTTTCACATCATTACTAGCCAACACGGTCTGCAACTGTTCAGCCGCCTGCAATCGCTCGGCTGGTTTGATGGCTTGGCGATCTACACACTCTGCGCGGCCATCGGTTGGCTGTTATGGCGCAGCCAACTGCTCCGGGGACTACACATCGCCTGGGGGGAAATCCGCCGCCAGTTCGGTGTCAAAAATTAACGGCACAACGTCAGCTTGACGTCGCCTGCGTTCGCTGCGAATTTGGCACGCTTGGTTTCAAAAACATCCCTGATTCCGGCGGGCCATCCTATGGCTGCCATTTTGAAAACTCCCGCTGTTCAAGCCCTCACTCGGCGCGTGGAGTTGGGTGGTGCGTTGACTTTTTCCGGCATCACCAGCAGCGCGCAACCGTTTCTCGCCGCGCTGTTGCAACACTGTTTTCCTCAACGTCCTCTCGTCATCGTCACGGAAAATCTGAAAGCGCAGGAAAATTTTCAGCAGGATCTTGAGACCTGGCTCATTGAAATGCGGTGTGCCGAACGTGGAGCGCGGAATGAAATCGCCGCTATTCCGGCACCAGAAGCCAGACCTAACCCCCTATTTTATCCCGCTTGGGAAATGTTGCCGCATGAGGACAAACTGCCGCTCGCCGATGTCATCAGTGATCGCCTCGAAACGCTCGTCGCGCTTTCGCAAAACGCATCCCGCATCTCGCATCCCGCATCCCTCGTCGTCACCAATGTTACCGCGTTGCTGCAAAAAACGTTTGCGCCGGAAGAATTGCAACGTCGCCTGCGCCGACTCAAACGGGGCGAGAACATGGCGCCGCTCGACTTGATCGAGTGGCTGGAGGAACAAGCTTACGAATCCGAGGCGCAGGTGACGCAGCGCGGTGAGATCGCCATGCGCGGCGGCATCGTGGATGTTTATCCGCCGACGAGTCCCTGGCCGGTGCGGCTGGAGTTTTTTGGCGATGAGCTGGAATCGCTGCGTTACTTTGATCCGCTTACGCAAATCTCGCGTGAAGAAATTTCTGAAATAATTATTCCCCCCGCCGGTGAGATCGGGATTCTCAAATCACAGGCCCAGACGCCAGACGCCAAACCCAATCCTCGATTTGCCACGTTGCTGGATTTTCTCCCGCACGAAACCATTTTTCTTTTGTGCGATCCAGAAGCGCTCGCGATCCATGCGGAAACTTACGCGCAGCCAATTCCGGCGGGCGATGCCTTCTTCATTTCGTGGCCGGATTTGTTGGGTGAAATCAGGTCGCGCGGTTTTACGTCCGTGGAATTGACGGATGGAGAAATAGGTGGAGCACCGGTCTCAGACTCAGCTCGACTGGAAACGGAGAAATCAGAACGAGCGGGGGCGGAGACCGACGTTCCAGTGTTTACCTCGCTGGCTGCGTTTCGGCCGCTGGCGGAGCGCGCGCCGGAACCGCAGATTGCCGAGGTGCAACGCCGTGAATTTTTCCAGCAGCTTCACCGTTGGTTGCGCCAGGATTACGCGGTCCATATTTTCTGCAACAACGACGGTGAGCGCGAACGCTTCGAGGAAATTTGGAATGACCTGGGGATGGGTTCTGGTGTCTCGGGTCTGGGGAAAGCCGCGCCAGAGGCTCAACCCCAGACGCCGGAGCTTAAACTTTTTCCGCAAATCTCCATCGGCTCGCTGACGCACGGATTCCTGTGTGAGGCGGCAAAAATGGTTGTCGTCACGGACGCGGAAATTTACGGCCGCTACAAGGTGCAACGCGCCCGCCGGAACAAATCACCGCATGCCAACGCTGTGCGCTCGGCGATGGAAATTGATTTCGCGGATTTGGAGGAAGGCGACCTCGTAGTTCACTTGCAGCATGGCATCGGAAAATTTCTCGGCCTAAAAAGCATTCCCCAGACCGCTTCACGTCACGCATCACGCATCACGCATCAAGAGTCTGAATGCCTCGTCATCGAATACGCCGCGAGTGGCGATGCGGTCGAGCCGCCGAAACTTTACGTGCCCGTCAGCGAGGCGCATCTCATCAGTAAATACGTGGGCGCGGGTAAGGCGAATCCACCGCTCAATCAACTCGGCGGCACGCGTTGGGCGAAAGCGAAAGCGCAAACGGAACGGGCCGTGCGCGATGTCGCGGCGGAAATGTTACGCATCCAAGCCGTGCGCGAAACGCAGGCCGGTTACGCGTGTAAGCCGGATACGCAATGGCAGCGCGAATTCGAAAGCGCCTTTATTTACGAGGAAACGCGCGATCAAATCACCGCCATCGCCGCGACGAAAGCAGATCAAGAACGCGCGAAACCGATGGATCGTTTGATCTGCGGCGACGTGGGTTTTGGTAAAACGGAAGTCGCCATTCGCGCCGCGTTCAAGTGCGTGATGGATGGAAAACAAGTGGCGATTCTCGTGCCGACCACAGTTTTGGCGCAGCAACATTTTAATAATTTCCGGGAGCGCATGGCGGATTATCCGATCCGCGTGGAAGTCCTTTCGCGCTACCGCACGAAGCGCGAGCAGGACGTCATCATCAAAAATCTCGCGGATGGTGCGGTGGATATTGTCATTGGCACGCATCGCATTGTGCAGGATGACATCGCGTTCAAAGATTTGGGCCTGGTGGTGATTGACGAAGAGCAACGCTTCGGCGTGTTGCACAAAGAAAAATTCAAGCGGCTCCGCACGCTCGTGGATGTGCTGACGTTGAGCGCCACGCCGATTCCGCGCACGCTCTATCTCGCGCTCACGGGCGCGCGCGACATGAGCACTATTCAAACGCCGCCGCATGATCGCTTGCCCGTCGAGACGATTGCGACGCCTTACGATGAGCGCACCATTCGCGATGCGATCAAGCGCGAGATGGCGCGCGGCGGCCAAGTTTTCTTTTTGCACAACCGCGTGACGACGATTGAAACGATGCGCGCGAAACTGCAATCACTCGTTCCTGATGCCCGCATCGTCGTCGGCCACGGACAGATGAATGCGGACGATCTCGAAGAAGTGATGACAACTTTCGTCAATGGCGACGCGGATGTTCTGCTGTCCACGACCATCATCGAAAGCGGCCTCGATATTCCGAATGCGAACACCATCATCATCGACCGCGCGGATCGTTTCGGTTTGAGCGAGCTGTATCAATTGCGCGGGCGCGTGGGGCGCTACAAACATCAGGCGTTCGCTTATCTGCTGTTGCCGCGCCACGCGAATTTATTGACGGATGTGCGGAAACGGATCAGCGCGATGAAACAATATGCGTCGCTTGGCAGCGGCTTTAAAATTGCGATGCGCGATTTGGAAATTCGCGGCGCGGGAAATCTGCTCGGCTCCGAACAGAGCGGCCACATCACGGCGGTGGGTTTTGATCTTTACTGTCAGTTGCTCAAACAAAGTGTCGGCGCACTCAAGGGTGAGAAAGTGAAGCCCCGCGTCGAGGTAAGCGTGGCGCTGGATTTCTTGGAAGCGGAAAGTGTGGTGCGCGAGGATAAAATTGCGGATGCCCCATCACGCATCACCCATCACGCATCATTGCCCCACAACTACGTCACCGAGCCGCTGCATCGCATTGAAATCTATCGCAAGCTGGCGCAAGCGAATGAGAAATCCGCGCTCGAGGTGTTGCAGAAAGAATTGCGCGATCGTTTTGGTCCGCTGCCGCCGCCGGTGGAATTATTACTGGCCGTGGCCGATCTGAAAATTCTCGCCAGCGAAAAGGCGGTCACGGCTATCGAAGTGGATGACGGCAAATTAAAAGTCACGCGGCGCGGTGATTTCATTCAGGTAGGCGGTAAATTTCCCCGGCTCACGAAGAAAGATCCCAAGGCTCGGCTCAAAGAAATCAAGCGGCTGCTGTTGGCGATTTGATGAACACCAAAATGCGGGCGACGCGGTTCCCTCTCCCCCAGCGGGGGAGAGGGTTCGGGTAAGGGGGCGACTTGCTGACACGAACGCGCCCTTCAATGTCACGCCGTCCCCCTCATCCCAGCCTCACTCCCCCAATGGGAGAGAAGGAGCCGGAATCACGAAATTGACATGGCACCGAAACCATTGCAGATTGGATCTCATGAAAAAAATCTTATTCGCGCTTGTGATCACCACGCTTCTATTTTCCGCGCACGCAGCGGATTCGCTTTACGACATTCCGTTGAAGGACATTGAAGGCAAAGCCACCACGCTCAAACCATATTCCGGCCAGGTGATGTTGATCGTCAACGTCGCTTCGAAATGTGGTTATACGCCCCAATACGCCGGGCTGGAATCGCTCTACAAAAAATACGGTTTTCAGGGACTCGTCGTGTGCGGTTTTCCGTGCAACCAGTTTCTTCATCAGGAACCGGGCACGGCAGAAGAGATCAAAACGTTTTGCACGGGCAAATATGGCGTCACCTTCCCGATGTTCGATAAGTTGGAAGTGAACGGCGAAAACCGGCATCCGCTTTACGCCGCGCTCGCGGGCACAAACTCGCCGTTTCCCGGAAACATCAAATGGAACTTCACCAAATTTCTGGTCGGTCGCGATGGAAAGATTCTCAAGCGCTTCGGTTCGGGTGATAAACCGGAATCGCCGGAAATGATCGCCGCCATCGAGGCCGCGCTCGCGGCCAAGTAAAAACCGGAGCAGGAAATTCTTCGCTCCGGCGTTGTCGCTCAACTTCTGAAGGCAAGAGCGTCGGCTATTAGATAGCACTTTAGCCGATGGCAGCGCACTCATCACTAGGGCCAGCCGCCTGACTCTCAGCCGACCATGCCAACCAAGACACCTGCCGGCGACGGTTAACCTATAACCGGGGTCACTTTTCCTATGATATCCGGTGGTGAGCAAGGTTAGCTGCGAGCTGAGGGAGTTTTATCGGCCCGGAAACGACTTTGTCCAGCAACGAAAGAGTTTTATCCGGAACGGAAAAGATTGATTCGATGTGCGATGGAGTAGGGGGAACACCTGATAAGCACTTTCGATGACGGACCAATGTTTGTCCGTGCCGGATAAACCTTTCTCCGTGTCAGACCAAGGGACTTCGGACGCGCCGGAAGTTGACTCAAAGCGGCAAAAAGGAGTCACGACGGCCAAAAAGACCGTTCCCATTGCTAATGAAGGAGACTCCCGAGCGGAGGCTTGGGCGAAAGCTAAGGAGAAACCGCCGCGCAACCCTCCCCCCGTAGCCGCAGAGGTGAAGGGGGGCAGCAACTATCTTAAAAGGGTCCGTTCTGACTATTTACAGGCAACGGCAACTGGCCTAAGCTGGGTGTCATGCCTCGGCAGTTACGGATTGAATATCCTGGTGCAATTTATCCTGTGCTGAATCGTGGTGACCGGCGGGAGCTGATCTTCCACAATGACTTTCAACGGGTCGCGAAGTTACCAATAAGATCGGACGAACAAAATGAATTTAAGATTGAATGAAGCTAGGACTGACCCCTTACGATTACTTTAGTTAGTTACCAGACACCCCCGCCAGCCAAGCGGCCGGCAATTTAGGAACACCCGTTCGCTAGACATTAGCACCCGCCATGCCAAGTAATAACCTGACTAAATAATGGCTTTAAAAGGGAAATATCGCGCGTTATTGGATATTAAAGGGGGCTAAAGTTGCCGCCCTAGGTGTTTCCCTGAGTCTAAAAGTGCCGCTATAAAGCGGCTAACTAAACCCGGTTGGCCTCCGAAGTGGTTTGGTTTATCATTTCTTTGGTAAGTTAGAGACCAACCAGGTTAAGTTTATC
>JANYFN010000154.1 GCA_025362675.1 Limisphaerales bacterium
TGCCATCGCATTTCGCGACGACCTTGACCGCGCCGCCGCCGCTGGTCGCCTCGACCGTGCGGGTGGCGAGGCTGGCTTGAATCTGTTCCATTTGCTGCTGCATTTTCGCAGCCTGTTTCATGAGTTTGCCGAGTGACATAAATTTATTTTGGTAAAATTAAAAACAACGAAACCAAGATACAAAAATTTTGTAGCGTTGCGACCGTGTTCTGATTTGTTTATTTGGTCATTTTTTTAGAAACCCATCGAAACAAAGGGAAAAATATCCAAATAGCAAAGATCACAAAAATCGTTGCCAAAACATAATCAGATAAAACCCACTCGCCATTGTCTCGGCTTACTGTTTTCACAGTGGTGTGAACTAACCCGTCCGACGAGACAGCTACATTTGTTGTAATTAAATTTGTAAGCATGAACCTCGCAAAATTTTCGCTTTTTATTTTTTGAGACAATTCTCACGCCCGCACTTCCACAATCGTTCCCTTGAATATCTCCAGCGCCTTTTGGATGAGCGGATCGTTTTTGAATTCGTCTTTGTTGAAGGCGACGGGCGCGAGTTTTTTTTCAGCGGGCGCGGACGGCGCGGGTTCAACTGATTTTGCTGGCAAAATTGTCGAGACAGATTTAGCGGGTGCGGGCGACGGTGTTGGCGCGGCGGCGGCTTTGCGTTCCCAACTCGCAGGCGCCTCGGCCTTGATGAATTTGATCATCGCGTTCGCGTGGCCGAGTTCCGCTAGCTTCGTCGCGAGCAAGGTGTGATTGCGCGAATTGTCCACGAGGCCGAGGTGATCGGCAAATTCCGGGTCGTAGCCGATGATGAAAACATTTTTCTCGAACGACACCGGATGCGCGTCAATCAAGTAGCCGCGTGTGAACGGACTTACCTTGCCAACGGCATCAATCAGGTTGGCCCAGAGTCCGGTGAGATCGCCGGGAGCGGCAGTGGCAATGGCAGCAGGCTGAATTTTTTGTGCTACTGGCGTTGGCGCGGGTAAGGGTGCAGCCGTTTCGCGCAATGAAAATGCTGGGGCAGGCGTCGGCGCGGGTCTGGCGGGTTGCGCCGACTGGACAGGCGAGACGCCTGTCCCACTGCTGCCGGCGCGCAACTGGTTGAGCTGTTTCAACACGGCGTCGAGTGACAAAGAATTGCGCGCTTCGATGGCGCGGAGCAGCGTGACTTCGAGGAGAATTTTTTTGGAAGCCGCATCGCGCAGCCGCAGTTCGGCGTCAGCCAGCGTTTCGAGAATGCGCGTGAAGGCATCGGTGCTGGCGAGCGCGGCTTGCATTTTCAACGCGGAAACTTCGGACTCGGAGGCTTCAAGCAAATTCAAATCGCCTTTAGACACTTGGTAAATGAGCAGGTTGCGAAAGTGGTTCAGCAAATCACCAAGCAAACGGCCCAGGTCTTTACCGCCGCGCGCGAGTTCGTCCAACTGCGTGAGCGCGGTGGAAATTTCTCCGGCGAGCACGGCGTGGCTCAATTTCAGAATTTGATTTTGTGCGGCGAGACCGAACATCGAGAGCACGTCAGCTTCTTCAATTTTATCGCCGCAAAAACTGATGAGCTGGTCGAGCGTGGATTCAGCGTCGCGCATTCCGCCGTCCGCGCCGCGAGCGATGGCGTGCAGTGCAGCGGCATCAATCGTGACGTTTTCTTTGCCCGCGATTTCCGCGAGATGTTTCGTGATGAGCGCAGCGGGAATCCGCCGCAGGTCAAATCGCTGACAACGCGAGAGAATCGTGGGTAAAACTTTTTCCGGGTCCGTCGTCGCGAACATGAATTTCACATGGGCCGGAGGCTCCTCCAACGTTTTCAGCAGCGCGTTGAACGCCGCCGTGGAGAGCATGTGAACTTCGTCAATGATGTAAATTTTGTAGGGCGAATTGGCGGGCGCATATTTGCACGTCTCGCGTAATTCGCGGACTTGCTCGACGCCGTTATTGCTCGCACCGTCAATTTCCAAAACGTCCAGTGCGCGGCCATCAGTGATTTCCTGCACGCGTGAATCGTTGTCGTCGAAATCAATTTTCGGTCCGCCGGTGCAGTTCAAGGCTTTGGCAAAAATCCGCGCGATGGTGGTCTTGCCCGTGCCGCGCGGCCCGCAAAAAAGATACGCGTGCGCGATGCGTTTTTGCGCGATGGCATTGGCGAGCGTCTGCGTGACGTGTTCCTGCCCGACGACGTCGGCGAAACGCTGTGGGCGATATTTGCGGGCGATGACTTGATAACTCATGTGAACTGGAAATTCCGTCGCAAGACTTTGGCGCAGTCGCCTTGCTGCTTCAAGGAGAATTGCCGCGAAAACGCTTGCGATAATTTTTTCATTCGGCAAGTTGCCGCTAGTAATTTCAAATCAGCCTGAAGCCTTTATGGAAATTAAAATTGAATGCGGGTGCGGGCAACCTTTTGAATTTGAGGTCGAGCCGGAAAACGGCCAGATGCCGTGCGAAATAAAATGCCCGGCTTGCAACGCCGACGCCACGCTGCTGGCGAATGCTTACATTGCCCAGACACTTTCAGCGGGAACTATTTCAATGCCGCTGACGCCCGCCGCCCCGGAGCCGCCACCTGAACCGGCAGCGGGACTGCGCATCAATCGTCCTCATGAGGCGCCCGCTCTGCCGCCGCCAGCCATTGCCGCCGTTGTGCCCGCGAATATTGCGCCTGTGCCCGCGCCGCTGGTTTCAAAAAAAATAAACGGCGTTGGCGATGGTTTTCTAAAAGGGGTTGCCGGTGCCTTGATCGCCGCGTTGGCGGGAATGCTGGGCTGGTATTTACTGATCAAAGTTACCGGATACGAGATTGGTTATGCGGCTTGGGGTGTTGGTGCCCTGACCGGTCTCGGCGCACGGATGTTAGGCGCGACCGGGAGCACGAGATTGGGTGTGCTGGCTGGCTTGTTTGCTTTTATCGCTATCATTGGCGGCCAGTATCTGGTGGTGCGCGGCTTCGCGTCGGTGGAGTTTGATAAGATCGCCCTCGCTTCCTATCAGGAACAAATGGACGCGGCCAATGCGGCAGTGGCTTTAAAAACGGATGAGGCGACGAAGGCTTTCATCGCCAAGCAAGATGAGGTCAAAGTCTCTGAAGTTTCGAGCGACCAGCTCAAAGAATTTCGTGAAGTCGAACTACCTAAACTTCGTGATTTTACTGAAGGCAAACCCTCGAAGGCGGAATTTCTGAGACGCATCAGTCGGGCTATGAATTCGTGGGGTGTTCAGTTTGAGATGCTTAAGGAGAGCGTCGGGTTGTTCACGCTGCTCTGGATTTTTCTCGGTGTGGGTAGCGCCTACAAAATGGGTGCGGGAACAAATGATTGAAAAAGGTGTCAGGGTGACTGCGGCAATTGCAAAGCATACTGCCGTTGCTGCCTTCCGGCTCTCGCGGGGTTCGTAAGTCCACACTCCACAGGCCCTGACTAGAAAAGTTTGCTGAAAAACTTCCGGCCTGTCGAGCCAAAGCGATCCCAAAATTTGCTCGCCTTGTCAGTAGTAGCGGACAAAAATAAAAAAATAAATGAACGAAATTGTTCCCCCGCCGTCGCCGCCGCCGATTGTGCGCAACGACTATGAGTCCATCCGCGAACTGTTCACGAAAAATGTCGTGCCCAGCTACGGCCGTTTTGAACTCGTGTTGAGTCACGGCGACGGCAGCTATGTTTTTGATGTCACCGGCAAACGTTATCTCGACCTAGGCACGGGCATCGCGGTCTGCTGTCTTGGCCACGCGCATCCGGCCATCACCGAGGCGCTCGTCGAGCAATCGCGGAAACTCATCCACGTTTCCAATCTGTATTTCACCGAACCGCAAGGCCGGCTCGCGGCGGAACTCGTCAAACGGATCGGCGACGGCAAAGTTTTTTTCTGCAACAGCGGCGCGGAGGCAAATGAAGGCCTCTACAAACTCGCCCGGAAATTTGGTCACGACGAAGGGCGGTTTGAAATTTTGACCGCAACAAATTCCTTTCACGGACGCACGCTTGCCGGCATCGCGGCCACCGGACAGGACAAAGTAAAAAAAGGTTTTGAACCAATAATGACGGGCTTCCGGCACGTTCCGTTTAATGATCTCGCAGCGGCGCGCAAGGCGATTTCGCCGGCGACCGTTGCTATTTTGATTGAAGGCGTGCAAGGCGAAGGCGGCGTCACACCTGCCACGCCAGAATACCTGCTCGGCCTGCGCGCGTTGTGCGACGAGAAAAAATTATTATTGCTCATGGACGGCGTGCAGTGTGGACATTATCGCACCGGAAAATTTCAAAGTTTTCAAAAAATTCTCGAAGGTGTTCCCGGCGGCGAAAAATTTCTGCCCGACGGACTTTCGATGGCGAAGTCGCTCGGCGGCGGATTTCCCATCGGCGCGTTTTGGGTGCGGGCACCGTGCGCGGATTTGTTGAGCGCCGGCACGCACGGCACGACTTATGGCGGGACACCCTTGGCGTGTGCGGTGGCGCTGAAAATTCTGGAAGTCATTGACAAAGAAAAACTCGCGGAACAATCACAGCAACTTGGCGCGTGGCTGAAATCTGAAATCGAACGGCTGGCGAAAACCTATCCCACCGTTGTGAAATCGGCGCGCGGGATGGGCTTTATTCTCGGCCTCGAACTCGCGGAAAATATTCCTGCGTTCGCCACGAGCGACAAAACGCCAGCCCTTCAATTTGTCAATCGTCTGCACGCGGCCGGTTTAATGACCGTGCCGGCGGGAAACCAAATCGTGCGGTTGCTGCCGGCGCTAAACTTGAAAGCGCAGGAAGCTGGCGAAGGCATCGCGATCATCGAGAATCTAGTGAAATCGCTGGTGTGAACGGCTCGCACCAGCGGCAACAAACCATCACGCTTTGGCCACGGCTGGCATATCTTTGAGCGATTGCACAACGTGATCCACGAGGCCGAATTTTTTGGCTTCTTCGGCGCTCATGAAATTATCGCGGTCACAGGCTTTCTCCACCGTCGCGTAATCCTGGCCGGAATGTTTGGCGAGAATCGTGTTCAAAGTCTGCTTGAGTTTGAGCATGTATTTCACGCGGATTTCCACGTCGCTCGCCTGACCTTCGGCACCGCCGAGCACCTGATGGATCATGATGTTTGAATTAGGCAGCGAATAACGTTTGCCCTTCGCTCCGGCGCACAGTAGCACCGCGCCCATGCTCGCCGCTTGGCCCACGCAATAGGTATTCACGTCGCAGGTCATATATTGCATCGTGTCGTAGATTGCCAAACCCGCCGTCACGCTGCCGCCGGGCGAATTGATGTAGAAATGAACATCCTTCTTCGGATCGTTCATCTGGAGAAAAAGTAACTGGGCGATGATCACGTTCGCGATCCCATCATCCACCGGCGTGCCGAGGAAGATGATGCGATCCATCATCAGGCGTGAAAAAATATCAAACTGGCGTTCGCCTTTCGCCGTTTGTTCGATGACCGTCGGATACGGAATGATTGAATTTTGCATCTCGAAATAACTACTCCATTTTTGCGGCAAGTAAAGTCGGGAAACCAATTCCGGTTTGGCGGGGGTGCCTCTTGAGAGTTTCCCCGGAACGACCAGCGGTCTTGGACGGTGGGGGTTTTCGCGCTGCGAAAACCGGTGCCGCGTGCAGCGGCGCAACCCTTCGGCCTGACAGAGGTTTTTACCCGCTCGTTCCGCCCGCCTGGCGCGGGCAGAGTTTTCGCAGCGCAAAAACTTCCACCCCGCCGGGGGAACTTCCAAGATCCATACGTTTGGCGGTCGCGGTGAACTTGTTTGAAGTCCGGGCGCGCTTCGGGTTTGATGTGGCGGCGTGAGCTCCCTTTATTTCATCACCGGCACGGACACCGGCGCGGGCAAAACGGTTTTGACCGTGCTGCTCGCGGCGTATCTGCGGCAAAAAAAAATCCGCGTCGCCGCGCTCAAGCCGCTCTGTTCCGGCGGCCGCGATGATGCACAGGAAATTTTCGCCGCGCTGGATGGCTTGCTATCATTGGATGAAATCAACCCGTGGCATTTTCGCGCCGCCATCGCGCCCGCGCTCGCGGCGCAACGCGAGAAAAAATCGGTGACCCAATCTGAAGTCACCCGCCACATCCGCGCCGTGCAGAAACAATTTGCCGTCACGCTCATCGAGGGCGCGGGCGGGTTGATGAGCCCACTCGGCAAGGATTTTGATTCGCGCGATTTGATTGTGGAATTGGAGGCCGCTCCCATCATCGTCGCGCAAAACAAACTGGGCGCGGTGAACCATCTGTTGCTGACGCTCGAAGCGTTGCCAAAAAATCTGCGCGCGGCGGCGAAGGTGGTTTTGATGTCGCCGCCAAAAGCCGATGCCGCCAGCCAGTCCAACATGGAGTTGTTTGGACAATTTTTCCCGCCAGAAAAAATATTCCCGCTGTCGTGGTTCGGAAACAATTTCGCGCCGGATGTCGTTTTGAAAAAGCCGTCGGTTCAGCGGACCCTTGGAAAAATATTGAGGTAAGGCAGCACGCTGCGCTGTCCCCGGCGGTGATGCCGCCGGAACGAGTCTGGTAAGAGGCGCGCGTCGCCCCTCACTTGTGTTGCCTGCCACTGCGCTCGGCGACGGAGACCGCGCGCGCCGTCCCAAGCAAACTACCTCCAACCGCGTCTTGACTCGAAGGGGTTCGTTGCTATGCTCACACGCTCCGGTTTTTACGCCGGGAACTAATTTATTTGAATTTATGAAACGCCAGTATCAACCGTCGAAGATCCGCCGTAAACGCCAGCACGGATTCCTGAACCGTAACTCTACGAAGAGCGGCAAGGCCACCTTGGCTAATCGCCGTCGCGTGGGTCGCAAACGCCTCACGCCCGTTTGATTTTTGTGGATGCCGCGCCGCAACGCCTGCGCTTGGGCCGCACGTCGCGGCTCGCGCAAAGCCGCGATTTTGCCCGCATCCGCCAACGCGGGGAACGTCTGGCGCTCGGCTGTCTGATTGCTAACTGGAGTAAACTTCCTGCCGGGGCGCGTCCAAAACTGGGCGTGGTCACCAGCAAAAAAATCGGCGATGCGGTTGCCCGGAGTCGCGCCCGGCGACTGCTCCGCGAAAGTTTCCGTCAGCATCAGCATCAATTTTCGCAGCCGGTGGAACTCGTTTTGGTGGCGCGTAATTCTATCGCCGGAAAAAGTTTTGCGGCCGTGGAAAAAGATTTTCTCGCCGCACTCAAACGGGCGAGCCTGTTAAAACCAAGTTGAACGCGTTCCAAAATATTTTACTGCTCGGCCTCCGCCTTTATCGCGCGGTGCTTTCGCCGCTGCTCACGGTTTTGTGCGGGCCGGTCGGCGGCTGCCGGTTTACGCCCACGTGCTCAGTATATGCGATGGATGCGATTCGCGAACATGGTGCGGCCGCGGGTTCGCTGCTCGCCGCCAAAAGAATTTGTCGTTGTCAGCCCTGGGGCGGCTGCGGTCACGACCCCGTTCCGAAATCAGGTTTCAGGTTTCAGGTTTCAGGTTTCAAAAAATAATTTCATGGATAAAACAGGAATCATCGTCGTTTCACTTTGCGTCGTTTTGCTGGGCGTCTGGATGTTTGAACAAAAAAAAACTGCGCAAGAACAAGCGCGTTATCTGGCGGCCCATCCCGTCGCCGTGACGCCGGCGGCCAATACAGCTTCCGCCACGACCACGACTACATCCGTGGCAAGTCCCGTGATCGTTTTCCCCGCCGCTGGTCCAGAGCAGACGTTCGTGCTGACGAATGGCCGGGCGCGCTACACGTTCACCTCGCGCGGGGGCGGCCTCGCACAGGTCGAATTGTTGAGCTATCCCCAATCCGTTTCCGCGCGCTGGCGCAGCCAAATAACCAATGCCAATGCTGGTTTTGCGACTTTGAATGCCCGGGCGAATGTGCCCATCCTGGCGTTGCTCGGAGATACCAATTTTGTTGGCGATGGCAATTTCTCCTTGAGCCGGACGGAAAATTCCGTGCGCGCCGAAAAATTATTGCCCGACGGTTTGCGCGTGGTGAAGACCTTTACGCTCACCTCCAATTTTCTAATAAACGCCACGGTGCGATTGGAAAACACCTCGGACAAAACCGCGTTGCTGGCGCCACAGGAAATCGTAGTCGGCACGGCGACGCCGATGGATGCGGATGACAACGGCCAACTCGAAGGCGCGATGTGGTCCGATGGCACGAACTCGGTGGATAGTCCCTTGCCGCTATTTATCAGCGGTGGCGGTTGCGGTCGCGGCACCCCGAAGACGGAAATTCGTGCGGGATCCAGCAACGTTGCGTGGGTTGCGGCGCACAATCAATTTTTTGCGATGCTGGCCATGCCGAAAGCACCGGCCCGCGAAATGGTCGCGCGGACAGTGCCGTTGCCGCGTTTTCAAAACACCACGGTGGCTAATGACACCCCTGCGCCACAGGGCGTTCAGACCGCGCTCGTTTATCCGTCGCAAACGCTCGCGGCGAATGGCGTGCTGGAACATCAAGTCACCTTGTTTGCCGGACCGAAGGAATACCGCACGCTGGCAGTCATCGGCGACGAATTTCATAATCACGCCGATGAGGTGATGAATTTCGGCAGCGGTTTCCAGAGCTTCTGGGGCGTGGGAACTTTTTTTGCGAAGCTGTTGCTCTCGGCGATGAATGCGATTCACGACCTGACGCATCTTGGTTATGGTTGGACGATCGTGGTGCTGACGGCATTGTTGCGTCTGATGTTCTGGCCGCTGACGAAGGCTAGCACGCTTTCCATGAAGCGGATGCAGGCGCTCCAGCCACAACTCAATGCGCTCAAGGAAAAATACAAGGACGACGCGCAAAAACTCACGTCCAAGCAGTGGGAACTTTACAAGGAAAACAAGGTGAACCCGATGAGCGGTTGTTTGCCGATGCTCGTGCAAATGCCCGTGTTCATTGGCTTTTTCACAATGATTCGCAGTGCGATCGAATTGCGCGGAGCGAGTTTTCTGTGGGCGGCGGATTTGTCCAAGTCGGACACCGTGGCGATGATTCCGAATTTGAATTTCCCGATCAACCCGCTGCCGATTCTTATGGGCATCGTGATGTTGTGGCAATCGCACCTCACGCCCGCGTCGCCAGGCATGGACCCCGCGCAGCAAAAAATGATGCGGTGGATGCCCGGTATTTTCATCGTGTTCCTTTACAATTATTCCGCCGGGCTGGCACTTTATATGACCGTGAGCACGGGCTTTGGTATCTTGCAGATGATGGTCACCAAGAACATCAAGTTGCCCCCGGCGGCACAAACGCAATTGACTCCGGCCGCGAAAAAGAAAAAATAAGTCCATGTCCGCGCCACCAAAAGTTATTCTGGAAAAAATTCTCGGCTCGCTGGGCTTCACCGCCACCGTCGAAGAACACCGGTTAGGTGATGACGTGATGCTCAATGTCAAAGCTGAGGAGTCCGGTCGGTTGATTGGCCGCCAAGGCCAGACACTCACGGATTTGCAATACATCGTGAACCGCATCGTGTTTCAGCTCGACCAGACCGCGCCGAAAATCATGGTGGACGTGGGCGGTTACCGTTCGGAAGCGCGCGACGCACTGGTTAAAAAAGCGCAGGAAGCGGCGGAAAAAGTTCGTCGGTGGGGCGAGCCGGTGGAACTGGAACCGATGAGCGCGTATGATCGCCGCACGGTGCATCAGGCCTTGAAGGAGGATCCGGATATTGAAACGCAAAGCATCGAGGTAGATGGCACGGAGAAAAAAGTTCTCCTGCTCCGGCCTAAACGCCGTTGAAATTTCGAAAACAAAAAAGCGCGGACAAATTTTTGTCCGCGCTTTTGTTTTTGAAAGTGAGCATCAGTCCACAATTTTCAGCACATACGGCTTGGAGGAAACGCTGTTCGGTTTCGGAGCTGTGCCGAGGTTGTTGTAGAGATAGTCGAACTTAAAATGATAGGTGACGGACGTCGCCGAAGCGGGGACGGGCACGAGACCTTCCCAACGGCCTTTCACGAGCGGCACCGGCCGCAGCGGATAGGGATGACCATCCACCACCGCAAACGCTTTGATGCTTTCTTCCCGCATGGATTGCTGTTGCGAATCGAAGGCCGTCTCCACGGCGTATTGGTTGTTGGCATTGCGCGGCTGGATATTCGGCGTGAGGCGCGTAAATGTGGCCGTCGCACAACCGGCGAGCAAAATTACCGGCAGCAGCAGGAGAAATTTTTTCATCATGACAGCCAAAGCATGGCAAAAAAACGCCTGTCTTGTAAAGTTGGATTTCCACGCTTGAACGCTCGTCCGATTTGGGCAATCCTCGCGGCTAAACAATTTCCCTAACCGCCTGCGCCCACAAAATACTTTTCAAATATGAGTTTGAACTCCGTGAATGAACAAATCGGACGTCACCGATGGACCATCTGTGCGCTGATTTTCGCCGCCACCACGATTAATTATCTGGACCGCAATGTCCTCGGCCTGCTCAAGCCGGTGCTCGCGGCCGCGGGAGTGTTTGGCCCTGACAAGGCAGGTCAGGAATTAAATTACTCGACCGTGGTGATTTGTTTTCAGATTGCTTACGCGGCGGGCATGCTTTTCGCTGGCAAACTGATTGACAAAGTGGGGACAAAAACCGGTTACGCGTGGTATCTGATCGGCTGGAGCATCGCGGCTATCGGCCATGCGTTCGGGCAGCACACGTGGAGCTTTGGATTCTGGCGTGCGGCGTTGGGCGTGACCGAATCAGGCAATTTTCCCGCCGCCAATAAAGCCGTTGCCGAATGGTTTCCCAAAAAGGAACGCGCATTTGCCACGGGCCTCTACAATTCCGGCGCGAACGTCGGTGCCATCGTCGCCCCGCTCACCGTGCCCTATATCGCCAAGGTGTGGGGCTGGGAATGGGCTTTTATCTTGACCGGCGTGGTCGGGTTGACTTGGCTGGTGTTCTGGTATGCCCTGTATGACTCGCCGGTCACGAAGCTCCAGAGCGGGAAATTATCGAAAGCGGAATACGAGTTCATTCACAGCGATGTGGACGAACAGGAGGCTGAGCGAGCCGACCTTGCGAAGTTAAAAGTTTCGTGGTTCAAGCTGCTCACTTTTCGTCAGACGTGGGCGTTCGTGATCGGAAAATTTCTTACTGACCCGGTCTGGTGGTTTTTTCTTTTTTGGTTGCCGTCATTCCTCGCTGGCGAAAATGCCCGCAAAGTAAAAGAATACATGGCCGCGAATCCAACTTACAACGGCACTGAAGCAGATGTTCCCAGCGTCATCAGTTGGCCGTTCGCGGTGGCAATCATTTACATGGTCTCCACCGTTGGCTCGATTTTCGGCGGTTGGCTGCCAAAGAAATTTATCAACGGCGGCATGGATGCCAACTCGGCGCGCAAGTTGGCGATGTTCATCTTCGCCTTGTTTCCATTGACTGTTTTGCTCGCGTCGCGCCTTGGTGCGATCAATACCTGGTATGCCGTCGGCACCATCGCCATTGCGTGTGCGGCGCACCAGGCGTGGTCCTGCAACATCTTTACCACGGTATCCGATATGTTTCCGAAAAAAGCCATCGCCTCTGTCACCGGCATCGGCGGCATGGCGGGCGCCGTCGGCGGCATCCTTATCGCCCGCGCGGCCGGGGTGCTGCTCGCACACTACAAGGCGCTGGAAAAAATCGAAGTCGGTTACGGCATCCTGTTCGTGATTTGCGGACTTGCCTACATCACCGCCTGGATCTTGATGCACCTGCTGGTGCCCAAGTTTAAGAAAATTGTTCTGTGAGCTGCTGAAATTTTAGCCAGGCAAAAGCCCGTTGAAGTGAAAACTTTAACGGGCTTTTTTCTAAGCTCTGTTTCCTCCGTTCGGAATCAAATCGTCTGGCTCAAATAACCGCCGTCCACGCGGATGTCCGTGCCCGTCACAAATGAACTCGCCGTGTGCGACGCGAGAAAAACACACGCGCCGACCAGCTCTTTGGATTCGCCAAAACGGTTCATCGGCGTGTGACCCCAGATCGCTTTCGTGCGCGCCGTGGGTGAACCGTCATCGTTGAACAGCAGCTTGCGATTTTGTTCCGCCGGAAAAAATCCGGGTGTGATCGTGTTCACGCGCACACCTTTCATGGCCCACTCGCGCGCGAGAAATTGCGAGAGATTCAGCACCGCCGCTTTCGCAGCGGAGTAGCTGACCACACGCGACAACGGCAGGTGCGCCGACACGCTCGCGATGTTGATGATGCTGCCTCTGCCGCGCTGACACATGCCCGGACCAAATTCCTGGCACGGCAAAAACGCGCCGCCGATATAATTCAAATCCAGATTCGCTTGGAGCGCTTCGAGCAAAATGTTTTCAAACGGATTTTCCGCCGTCACCGTCACCTTCGGATCATTGCCACCAGCGGCGTTCACCAAAATTGTCGGTGCGCCGAGCGCAGCTTCGATTTTCTTGTGCGCTTCGGCAAGACTTGCGCGCACGCTCGCGTCGCAAGTGAAAAATGCCGCCTGGCCACCCACGTCGGTAATCGCTTTGACGCGAGCCTGACCGCGCTCTTCATTGCGGCCCAGCACGGCGACCTTCGCGCCAGCAGCAGCAAGGCCGTCAGCTAACGCCCCGCCCAACACGCCCGTCGCGCCGATGACAATGGCGACTTCGCCTTTGAGTGAAAAAAGTTCCGTTGATGTATTCATAATTTTTTTTTTGAGTTGCAAAAGACGCGATGCGCCTTGCGTTGGAGTTAAAGCTTTAGCTTGTCTGCGAGATGCAGGCTGAAGCCTGAACTCCAACAAATAATTACCGCTGCACGCGGGCGCCGCCGCCGCCGATGGTTTTTTCAACTTCCTTGCGGGTGGCCATGCTCGTGTCGCCGGGCGTGGTGGAAGCCAATGCGCCATGCGCCGCGCCGTATTCAACGGCTTTCTGCGCGTCGTTGAATTCCATGAAACCGAATTGCACGCCAGACGCAAAACTGTCGCCGCCGCCGACACGGTCGAGGATTTCGAGGCCGGGATACTGACGGCTTTCGTGGAACTTGCCGTCGTGCCAGAGAATCGCGCTCCAGTCGTTCTTCGTGGCGGTGATGACGTGGCGCAGCGTGGTCGCGGCGACCTTGAAGTTCGGGAACTCTTTCACGGCCGTTTCGATCATCGCCTTGAAAGCGTCTGTCTCAATGTGCCCGAGTGTTTCCTGACCTTTGACGGCGAAGCCGAGCGAGGCGGTGAAGTCCTCTTCGTTGCCGATCATGACGTCCACATATTTCGCGATTTCACGATTCACCTCCTGCGCTTTCTTGAGGCCGCCGATGGTTTTCCAGAGCGAGGGGCGATAGTTGAGATCGTAGCTGACAATCGTGCCATGCTTCTTGGCGGCCTTGACGGCCTCGACGGTCAATTCCGCCGTGGAAGCGGACAGCGCCGCATAAATGCCGCCGGTGTGAAACCAGCGCACGCCAACCTTGCCGAAAATGTGATCCCAATCAATGTCGCCGGGCTTGAGTTGCGAAGCGGCGGTGTTGCCACGGTCGGGATTGCCGACCGCACCGCGAATGCCGAAACCGCGCTCGGTGAAATTCAAACCGTTGCGAACGGTGCGGCCAATACCGTCGTCTTCACGCCACTTGATGAAATCCGTGCAGACGCCACCCTGCATGATGAAATCCTCGACGAGGTGACCGACTTCGTTGTCCACGAACGCGGTGACCACGGCCGTTTTGTAGCCGAAACATTTGCGCAGACCGCGCGAGGTGTTGTATTCGCCGCCGCCTTCCCAGACTTGAAAATTGCGCGCGGTGCGGATGCGTCCTTCGCCGGGGTCAAGACGGAGCATGACTTCGCCGAGCGAGATTTGATCGTATTTACAGGTGGATTTGTCGCGTAGTTGAATTGCCATAAATTTGAAGGCTCCATTCTATAAAACCCCTGCGATGACGCCAATTTTTTCGTCTCCTATAAATGTTCAGGCAATTTGATTTTGCTGCACAAAACAGCCTGCCTCACGCAAAGCCCGCAAAGGGCGCAAAGAAACTCCAAATCCGCTTGGCGACCTTTGCGTTCTTGGCGTGAGGCTCAACTTCATCCGTGTTTATCAGTGCCCATCCGTGGTTGAAATTAATTCCAAAAAGTTTGTCGGTTTTCGGCGCGGGCGTAGATGATATGAATGAATGACGCCTGATGACCTGACGCTGCTGCGGGAATTCGCCGCCCGCCAATCCGAGCCGGCCTTTGCCGCGCTCGTGGAACGGCACGTCGGCCTCGTGCATTCCGCCGCGCTGCGCCAGACCGGCGACGCGCATCTGGCCGAGGAGATCACGCAAGCCGTCTTCATCATTCTCGCGCGCAAGGCG
>JANYFN010000054.1 GCA_025362675.1 Limisphaerales bacterium
GTGTTCGCGAGAAACGCGGGAACCGTCCACGCGAGCGAGCTACCAAGAACGGTGCGGCGAATAAATTCGCGGCGCGTCTGCAATGTGATTTCATTCTTCATAATTTTAAGTGATTTGAAATTCCGGCGTGGACATCATCAAACGAATGGCCGTGACAATGTCCGCGTTGGTCATCTTGGTTTTGGAATCGAGAAATTCGCGCAGCGTCTGTTCCTGCTCTGATTTCAGCGGCGTCTGAAACAATCTTTTTTCCAGCGCGGCGACGAGGGTGTGTTTGTCCGCGCGCTCCTCGGCGGAAAGAATTTTTTCCACGTTCACGCCGCCGAGTTTCAGACGTTGCATCGCCTTCATTGCCTTCTGGCCTTTCACACCGCCCTTGCCCGCAAAATCTCCCGCGCCCAGTGGCGGCAACGTGCCTTCGACAAGCGATTGCGCGTCGTTGTAGCGTGTTAGCAGGGTGTTCGTCGTGATCCATGTCACGCCGCCGTCCCAACCCTTCACGTTCGGCGGCGCGAACAGATCCTGCCCGATTTGCCGCGTCATGCCCCAGCTCACGAGCGGCGGCGGCAGTTCACATTCCAGCATCCGCACACTGCTCACGAGCCATTGCACCGGACTTTTCACCTGGTTGCGGATGATCTCGGGTGCGTAAAAATTCTCGCTGTTAAACATCTCGCGCAGCATCGGTTTGAAATTATTGCCATGCGCGCGGAAGCTCGCGGCGAGTTCAGTATTCAATTCCTCTGAAGGCATCTGTCCCGCGAAATAATTCCACAATTTCGCCGTGATAAACCGCGCCGCCTGCGGCTGCTCCACGATGATTTTGATCACATCCTCGCCGACAAAATTACCCGTTCGGCCCAGAAAAGTTTTCTTACCGTCATCGTGGAGGCGCGGGCGATATATGAATTTTTCCTCCTGCCGTTCCAGCGACCAGCCGGTGAGCGCGCGGGCGGCCTCGGCAATGTCTTTTTCAGTATAATGCCCTTCACCCAGCGCAAACAGCTCCATCACCTCGCGCGCAAAATTTTCATTCGGATGATCTTTTTTACTTTGCGCCTGGTCGAGCCAAACGAGCATCGCCGGATCTTTCCCCGCCTCGGTGAGCAGTTGCACCCAATTCCCCGTGGCGAGGCGACGGAGCAGCTCGTTTTGTCGCCACATGAAATAGGCTTCGCGCACCTTTTCTACGCTCGTCGCAAAATGCCCGTGCCAGAACAACACCAGCTTTTCCTGCAACGGACGCGGGCCATGCGCCATGCGATTCAACCACCACCCGCGCAATTCCATCATGTGTTGCCGCTGCAATTGCTGCTGCTCCTGTTGAAATTTCTTTTTCTCCTCCGGCGTGCCATTGCGGTTGATCTGAGCCAACTTCTGCGTTCGTGCTGGATCCGGCTTGGCCCATTCTGGATTCGGCGTGGGGTCGGAAATTTTTTCATAATCCAGCAGCGAAGCCACGGCCGATTCGCGGCCAAGGTCGGCGAGCTTTTGGATCTCAGCCGGGGTGCCCCCGAAACCCGCGCGATTCAGCAGGTGCGCGGCTGTGGTGTCGTTCCAATCTTTTTCAGCAAGCGGCTTGAGCATGACACAACAGACGCAAAAAAATCGGAAAGGTTTCACCGTCACCCGCAGAGATTATTCAATCTGGGAACGAGCGTGAGGATTATCCGATAGAGCGGTCAAACCAATATCGGACCACAATACCGCGCCGCCGTTGAGTATCGTTTAAGCGCATTGGTGGGAAACAAGTTGAAGCGTTAAGTTAGTGACTACACCCGTCGCGATGTTTTCAATAGGTAACATACTGATCGTAGCGCTGATGCAAGTTGGCGTGATTGTTGCCGGCGTTTTGGCGTCCGGACTATGCCATAAAATAAGGACAAATAGTGGTATCGCCATGCCGCACGCAGCAGCGCTGCTGTATGATTATGGAGTCCTGAGTTTCTCCATTCCGATCGTTTGGACTACGATTGCCTTGATCGTTTTACGCCGTCCGCAGATGGCGGACGAAGTCAAAAGTGCGGCTTTTTGGCTGGGAGTTCTGCTGCTGTTGTTACTGCTAGGATTTGTTTGGCACGCCGATGTCTCGCCATGGTTTCATGGGGAATATGGAATGGTTGGGGATTAGAGAGAAAAACCCTCTGCTGATTGCTTTAGGTTCAGTTTGATGATCGCTTGCAAGGTCGGCTGAGAATAATTGCTCCGATCCTTTGCCCGATTCGGTTTTCGCCCACACCTTCGCCGTTGCCTCGCGTGCGGAGCTTTGTTAGCGTCCGCCATTCCCAAACCATGACCACGGAAAATTCTGTAAAAAATCACGGCTGGCTGGTCGCGTTCGCCGGCCTCGGTATCAATCTCGCTCTAGGCATTCTCTATACGTGGAGCATGTTCAAGGACGCCATCGGAAAAGATTTCGGCTGGCAGGGGAGTCAGCTCAACGATCCGTATGCGCTGTGCTGCCTCGTCTTTGCGTTCACGATGATATTTGCCGGGCGCTGCCAGGATAAGATTGGTCCGCGTGTCACCGCCTCGATCGGTGGGTTGCTGGTGGGCGCGGGCATGGTTTTGATTTCCACGACGAACAGTTATTCCACGTGGCTGCTCGGCTTCGGCGTGCTGGTGGGAATCGGCATTGGCTTTGGTTATTCGTCCACTACACCGCCCGCGTTGAAATGGTTTCCACCAGCAAAAACGGGGCTGATCGCGGGGTTGGTTGTGGCCGGCTTCGGTCTCGCGCCGATTTATCTCGCGCCGGCGTCGAAGTATTTGCTGACCCATTTCGGCGTGCAAAAATCCATGCTGATTTTCGGCGGCGGGTTTACGGTCATCGTCTGCGGCCTGGCGCAATTTTTAAAAAATCCGCCGACCGGATTTTTCGCCGCACCCAAAAACTCGAACGCAAATGTGGCTGCCGCCGCGAATTTTTCGCCGAGCGAAATGTTACGCCAGCCGGTGTTCTGGCTATTGTGGGTGTTGTATTTCATCGGCGCGGGCGCGGGCTTGATGGTCATCAGCAGCGTGAGCGGCATGGCCAAAAAAACGATGGGCGAGCAGGCGTTCATCGCGGTGGCGGTGATGGCCATCGGCAATGCGGGCGGACGGATTGTCGCGGGAATTTTGTCCGACAAAATCGGTCGCCGCTGGACTTTGATGCTCGTGCTGTTGATCCAGGCGGCACTGATGTTTATCGCGATTCCGGTGACGGCTTCGACGGATGGCGCGAGGTATATCATCGTGCTCGTCGCCACATTCATCGGATTTAATTATGGCGCGAACCTGTCGCTGTTCCCGTCATTCGCTAAAGATTTCTGGGGCTTGAAAAATTTCGGGATGAACTACGGCGTTCTCTTCACGGCCTGGGGCGTGGGCGGTTTCGTGCTGGCCCGCGTGCAGCAGATGCTCAAGACGAGTAGTGGCGATTTCAAATCTTCCTTCATCACCGCCGGCGTGCTGTTGCTGGTCGGATCGGCACTAACGTTTTTCATCAAACCGCCGATAAAGAAGTGATGCCGACGCCAGTGGCTGAAAGGCTGCATGACGCGTCATTAAATATTGGCCGAAGTCTGCCCCGCGCCGGTAAATTTTTTGCCGGCAGAGATGCAGAGTGAATTGACTTCGCAGCCTGATTTTTTTAGATAACTTGTGGAATGAGGTTCAACGTTTTGACATGACCACGATTTTGCAGACCGAAAAATTGCGCGTCGAATACCGGAGCCAAGAGGTTCGGCAGGGAACTAAAATCGCCCTGCACGGCCTCAACCTCGAAGTGCGCGCGGGCGAAGTCTTTGGCTTTCTCGGGCCGAACGGCGCGGGCAAGACCACCACCATGAATGTCCTGCTTGGTTTCACGCAGCCAACCAGCGGCACCGCGAGCCTCTTCGGGATTGACGTGCGCCAACCCATCGCGCGGCAACGCATCGGCTATCTGCCGGAGCTGACTTACTATTATAAATTTCTCACGGCCGAAGAAATTCTCCGGTTCTACGCCAAAATTTTCGGCATCGCCAGCGGTGAGGCGGATAAGCGGATTGCTGAATTGCTCAAGCTCGTCGAACTCGAACACGCGGCGAAACGGCCCATCAAATCCTACTCGAAAGGCATGCAGCAACGCGTCGGCCTCGCGCAGGCGCTCATCAATAATCCTGATCTACTTATCCTCGACGAACCCACGAGCGGCCTTGATCCATTGGGCCGGATGAAGGTTCGGGAGATCATCCAGCGTTTAAAAAACGAGGGCAAAACCGTATTCTTTTCCTCGCACGAGCTGGGCGAAGTGGAAACGGTTTGCGACCGCGTGGGCATCGTGCATCAAGGTGAACTCAAGGCCGTGGGCACGGTCGCGGAAATTTCTCGCGGCCACGAAAATCTCGAAAAAGCGTTTTTGAAAATTGTCGGTTTTCAAACCACAACCCCGCTATGAATAAGATTTTTGCGCTCGCCGGCGTTGTCATCAAGGAACTGTATCGTCGCAAGGATTTTTACGTCCTGTTCGTGCTCACCGCGCTGCTGACGCTCGGCGCGGGCACAGCGAATTTTTTTCATGACGACAAAATCATCCGCTACGTCAAAGACATTTGCCTGCTGCTCATCTGGGTTTCGAGCATCGTCATCGCCATCGTCACCACCGCGCGGCAGATTCCGGCGGAGCGCGAGGCGCGCACAATTTTCCCGTTGCTCGCCAAACCCGTTTCGCGCGGCCAAGTCATCGCGGGGAAATTTCTCGGCTGCTGGTTGGCTAGTGGCATAGCGCTGGTCGTGTTTTACTTTTTCTTCGCCATCCTAAACGGCACGCGCGAGCACAGTTGGCCGGTGGGTATTTATTTACAAGCGCTGTGGATGCAATGGTTCTTGCTCGCTATCGTCACCGCGATGGTATTGCTCGGCTCGATTTATTTTGCCGCGCCGTCCTCGACCAACACCATCTGTTTCATCGTGGTCATCGGTTTGCTCGGCCTCGGCGGTCATCTCGGGAAAATCGCCTTACAACAGGCGCCACCCGTGCAAAATATTTTGATGGTTCTCTATTTTTTCATCCCGCATCTCGAATGGTATGACCTGCGTGACTTCGTGGTTTATGATCAGCCGATGATCGCGTGGCCGGCCATCGCGTTGGCCACGCTTTACGCGGCGGTGTGGACGGCGATTTTGCTATTTCTGGCGTGGCTTGGTTTCCGCCGGAAAGGTCTGAACACCTGATGAAAATTTCTCCGCTCATCACGGTTTTTGGGTTGGTATCGCTCGCGTTTACGCTGGCGACCGGGCTGGCCCCGCACGCGGAGCACTGGAGCCAGCACGCGAAGTCGGACAACTTGCTCGGCATGATGTTCGGCGATGCGCGCAAGCTATTTGCCAACCAGTTTTTCACCATGGCGGATGTGTATTTTCACAGCGGTTATTATCCCTCCGTCTTTGATCAAAACGCGCGGCAGGAAAAAGAAATAATTTCTGCGAGCCGTGGCCAAAAGGAAACCGAGGTGGATGAGAAGAAGGAAGATTTTTTCGGCAAACCGAAGGATTGGATTGATTCTTTTGGCCGCCATTTCAAAATCACGCAGCACACGCATTTGGAAAATCACAACGAGCGCGAGATCTTGCCGTGGCTTCGGCTAGCGGCAGATCTGGATCCGCAAAAAATTGAGACTTACACCGTCGGCGCATTTTTTCTGCGCGAACATCTGGCGCGGACGAATGAGGCGGAGGCGTTTTTGCGTGAAGGGTTGCGAAATAATCCGGGCAACCCCGACCTATTATTTGAGCTGGGTCGCATTTATGAAGCAACGCTGCCAGAGCCTGAGCGTGCCCGCAACGTCTGGGAACTCGGTGTAAGAAAAGTCTTGGAACTCAACCCAAAGACCGACGAGGAAAAGCAGGATCAAAAGCAAACTTTTGACAAGCTCGTAGTCCATCTCGCACATTTGGAGGAGGGCGCGGGCCGCTTCGCTGAATCCATAGCGTGGCTTAAAGCAGCGCAAAAAGTTTCACCCGTGCCGGAGGAATTACAAAAGCAGATTGACGCGCTGGAGAAAAAAGTTTCCGCACCGCAAAAATAGATCGAATCGGCGGACAATTATTTTCCAACCGAGCACCACGCGAAAGACGCGAGCAACGTATCAAAGCCGACGCCGTGGCTCCGGTTCCCCGTTCGTTGATTTCGTATGTTTCGCGGTTAATTATTTTCTTCAGTGAATTCCACTTTGTCATCTGCGCCGCGCTCTGGTTTAATTTCGGCAATGAAATCGCGGCAGTCCAAAATCAAACGCCACACGCTCGAAACCAAAATTTCCCTCCGCCTGAATCTTGACGGCAAAGGGAAATCCAAAATTAAAACCGGCATCCCATTTTTCGATCACATGCTGACGCTATTTGCGAAGCATGCAACGGTGGACTTGGAGCTGCATTGCGATGGCGATCTAGAAGTGGATGCGCATCACACCGTGGAAGATTGCGGCCTCGCGCTTGGTCAGGCAGTGGCCGCTGCGCTGGGTGATAAACGCGGTATTCGCCGCTACGGTCACGGCTTCGATCCACGCAATCCTTTCACTGGCGAAGCCTATGTGCCGATGGACGAATGCCTTGCGCGCTGCGTCGTGGATTTCAGCGGGCGTTCTTTTTTGGTCTGGCGGGGATTAAATCAGTTCGCGCAGAAAAAAATTTCTGACGCGGAAAAAAATCAGGATGTTTCCAGCACGTTTCGCTTCGGTCTCGCACGAGAATTTTTTCAAGGCTTCGCGAATGAAGCGCGCTGCAATTTGCATTTGGAATTACTTTACGGTGACGAGCCGCATCACATCGTCGAGGCTTTATTCAAGGCGTTCGCGCGGGCCGTGGATGCGGCGCGTCGCCATGATGCGCGCATCGCGGGTCAACTGCCGAGCACGAAAGGAAAATTATGAAGATAGTGAAAATCACCTTGTTAAATCTGGCGTTTCTCGCCGTCGTCGGAATGGTGGGCTGCTCAAAAGCCCCCGGCGGTTCGTCGTCAACGCCGCCACCTACGGCGAGTGCGTCTGTGCCGGAAAAAATAATTTATTCCGGCGAGCTGGAGCTTTCCAAATACACGCCCGTCCGTGTGACCATTGAAGAAACAAACGATTGCACCATCAGCACGATGGTGCTGCCGGGCGGCAATTTAAGCCTGGATATTGCGGTGGAAACAAAAGGATCCGGTCTGCCGGCCTCGCACATCAGTGTCTCGACCCGCGCCGGGCAGCAATTCACGTTTCAAATCGGCAACGTCACGGTGGGTTACATGGCGAAGCTTAAGACGGAATAACGGTTTTATTAAGTTTTGTCGGAGCGCGGAATCATTGGTTTCATTGGTGAATTTGAAAATTATTTCTACTCGGCCAAAAATAATTCAAAAAAAGTATTGCAATGAAAACCAGCTTTGATAATTTACGCGCTCCTCGACGCCCGAAAGGCAGTCAGGACAGCATGGTTGCGAACCGATAACTGATTCCCCGCAGGGACAGGATTGATGGCTTGCTACTTCACAAAGTTGCTGAAAAAAACTTTTTGCATTTATGCCCGTTAAACATTTTAGACCGCTAACGCCGTCCACGCGATACATCACAATCGCGGACTTTAGCGACATTACAAAGACGAAGCCGGAGAAGTCTCTGGTTGAAATCCGCAAGAAAACTGGTGGCCGCAACGCCTACGGTCGGGTTACGGCGCGCGGCATCGGCGGCGGTCACAAGCAGAAAATTCGTATCGTTGATTTCAAGCGCAACAAGCACAACGTTGAGGCTACGGTCACGGCTATCGAATATGATCCGATGCGTTCGGCGCGTCTGGCGCTCCTGCAATATGCTGACGGTGTAAAAACCTACATCATTGCGCCGGTGGGCATCGTAGTTGGCAAGAAAATTTACAGTGGTCCTACCGCTCCGCCTGATATTGGGAATGCGCTTCCGTTGAAGGCTATCCCGGTCAGCACAGCGATTCACAACCTTGAACTCATGCCGGGGCGTGGTGGTCAAATGGTTCGCTCGGCGGGTGGTTCAGCGACGTTGATGTCGCGTGACGAGGGTTACGCGCAAATCCGTTTGCCTTCTGGCGAAATTCGCCGCATCAACGAAGAGTGCTACGCCACGATTGGTCAGGTTGGCAATACCGAGCACGAAAACGTCATTCTCGGAAAAGCGGGCCGCACACGTCATCGTGGTCATCGTGGTATCACGCGCGGTATGGCGCGAAATCCGGTTGACCATCCGAACGGCGGTGGTCAGGGTAAATCCAAGGGCGGCGGTGGTTGGCAGCAGCTCGTGTCGCCTTGGGGCAAAGTGGCTAAGGGTGGAAAAACCCGAGCTAAATATAAACAATCCAACCGTTTCATTGTGGTTCGTCGTAACGGACTGCCGATCAAGACACGCTAATTTTTATGGGACGCTCGATTAAAAAAGGCCCGTTTGTAGAAGGGCATTTGCTGGAGAAAATCGCGAAAGCAAAAGCGACTAACCAGAAGACGCCGATCAAAACTTGGTCGCGCCGCTCAATGATCACGCCCGAATTTGTCGGCGTCACTTTCGCGGTGCACAATGGCAAGATTTTCAATCCAGTGTTCGTCACGGAAAACATGGTCGGTCACCGTCTGGGTGAATTTTCTTTGACTCGCACGTTCAAGAAGCACGGCGCTCACACCGCGAAGGCGGAAGCCAAATAGTTTTTATGGAAGTTTTCGCCATCACAAAAAATATTCCGATGTCCGCGCAGAAAATGCGCGAAGTCGTGCGGCAGATTCAGGGTTTGCCTGCTTTGCAAGCCGAGCAAATTTTGGCCGTTGTGCCCCGCAAAGGCGCGCGTTTTGTCGCCAAAACGTTGCACTCAGCAATTGCTAATGCCGAAAACAACAACAAGCTGCGCCCGGAAACGTTGCGCATCAAAGAGGCGGTCGCTGGAACGGCGACAACTTTGAAACGCTTTCAGCCTAAGGCTCGCGGTTCTGCTGGCCCGATCCTGAAGCGCCGTTGCCACATCAAAATCACTTTGTCTGACGAATAATATGGGTCAAAAAGCCAATCCAATCGGTTTGCGCGTTGCAGTCAACAAAGACTGGCGCTCGAAGTGGTATGCCGACAAAAAAGATTTCAGTAAGTTGCTTGAAGAAGATCGCCAGATTCGCGACTTACTTCGGAAGAAGTTGGAAACGGCATCGGTGCCGCGAATTTTGATTGAACGTGCAGCCAATCGTTGCCGCGTTACCATCATGACTGCGCGACCGGGTGTAGTCATTGGCCGCAAAGGTTCTGAAATTGACAAGCTCAAAGAAGAGTTGTCCAAAAAAACCGGCAAAGAAGTTTACGTTGACATCGTTGAAATCAAGCAGCCTGAACTAGACGCGCAGTTGGTTGCTGAAGGCATTGCGTTGCAACTCGAGCGCCGCGTTTCTTTCCGCCGTGCGATGAAGAAGGCCGTGCAGACGGCGAAGGATTTTGGCGCGGAAGGAATTAAAATCCGCTGCGGTGGTCGGCTCGGCGGCTCTGAGATTGCCCGGGTAGAAACCCAGCGCTGGGGTCGGGTGCCGTTGCATACGCTCCGCGCGAACATTGATTACGGTTTCGCGGAAGCTAGGACGATGTATGGCAAGCTCGGCATCAAGTGCTGGATTTGTAAAGGCGACGTGAAGCCGGCGAAAAAGACGGAAAACAAACCCGAAGCGACCAACGTCGCCAGCTAATTTTTTAGAAAGACTTTTTATATGGCAATGCAGCCGGCAAGAGTAAAATTTCGTAAGATGCACCGTGGCAGTCGCACAGGCATGGCGATGACTGGGAATACCATCGCGTTTGGAGAATACGGTTTGATGGCGCTGGAACGTTGCTGGATGGACGGCAAGCAGTTGGAAGCCTGCCGCGTTGCGATTGCGCGCCAGATGAAGCGCAAAGGTAAGATGTGGATTCGTGTGTTTCCGCAGAAATCTTATACCAAGAAGCCGTTGGAAACTCGAATGGGTAAGGGTAAGGCGCCAATTGAAGGTTGGGTAGCGGTCATTCGTCCGGCAAATATTTTATTTGAGGTGGATGGCGTCAATGAGGCTGATGCGCGTGAGTCCATGCGCTTGGCGGCTACGAAATTACCGATTAAAACTAAATTTATTTCTCGTCATCGTCACGCGAATTGAAGTCATGAAATTTTCTGAAATTAAAGATTTGACGCTGGTGGAGTTGGGGGCCAAAGGCCGCGACCTCCGGCAGGAGATGTTCAACCTGCGCTTGCAACAGGCGAGCGCTCAGTTGGAAAAACCCGCGCGTATCCGCACGCTGCGTAAGGATATCGCTCGCATTGAGACGCAGATCTCGGCGTTGGGCAACAAGACGGCGAAACCCGCGGCGAAATAATTTTGTATGGCTGAAGTAACGAAAACAGTATCGGCCACCGGTAAGCGCAAGCAGCGCGTCGGTGAAGTCGTATCGGATAAGATGACCAAGACGATTGTGGTGCGCGTGGAACGCCGTTTCCCGCACCCGCAATACAAGAAGATTGTGACATCTTACAAAAAGTTTTACGCGCACGACGAGAAGTCCGAGGCGAAAGCCGGAGACATGGTGTGCATTGAAGAATCGCGCCCGTTGTCCAAGCTTAAACGCTGGACGCTCGTAAAAGTAGTCGAGCGCGCAGTTGGTAAAGCAGTGACGGCCTAATATATTTTTTATGTTGCAAGTTCGATCCAGTTTAGATGTCGCGGACAACACCGGTGCCAAGATTGCTTGGAATATCGGCGTGTTGGGTCGCAACCAAAGATACGCCGGTATTGGCGACGTCATTAAGGTTCACATTAAAGAAGCCGCGCCGGATGGCACGGTTAAAAAGGGTGAAGTCCATGATGCTGTAGTGGTTCGCACACGCCATATCACTCGCCGTTCGGATGGATCATATTTGCGCTTTGAGAGCAACGCTTGCGTCATCATTGACAAGGAATTGAATCCCAAAGGCACGCGTATTTTCGGCCCGGTCGCGCGGGAATTGCGTGAAAAAAAGTTCATGAAAATCATTTCGCTCGCGCCGGAAGTCATTTGAAGGTTATGTCAAAATTTCATGTCAAAAAAGGTGATCAAGTCACCGTCATTTCGGGAAAAGAAAAAGGCAAGAGCGGAAAAATTATTCACGTGATGACCGAAAAGTCGCGCGTGGTCATTGAAGGTTTGCAGATGGTGAAGAAGCACACCAAGAAAAACCAGCAGAACCCCAATGGCGCGATTATTGAGCGCGAAGGTTCGATTCACATCTCAAATGTGAAAAAAGCGGAAGCCGCTGCCGTCTAAATTTTTTCACGGCCCAATCCGTGAGTTGAAACAATGAAAGCCAGACTTTATACAAAATATAACGACGAAGTAGTGCCGGCGCTCAAGGCGAAGCACAACTACACGAACGTCCATCAAATTCCCAAGTTCGTTAAAATCGTCGTCAACATGGGCATCAACGCCTCTTTGGAAAAGGGCGCTCTCGAAGATGCCTCCAAAGATTTGATGCAGATCACTGGTCGCAAGCCCGTCGTCAGCAAATCGAAGAAAGATGTCGCCAACTTCAAGCTCCGCAAAAACCAAGCGATTGGTTGCCGCGTGACGCTTCGCCAAGACGCGATGTATGAATTTTTCGACCGTCTCGTCGCCTCTGCGCTGCCGCGTGTGCGCGACTTCCGTGGTTTGTCGCCGCGCAAATTTGATGGTCGCGGTAACTACACTTTCGGCGTGGCGGATCAGACTATTTTCCCCGAAATCGAAATGGACAAGATCAAGCGCACGCAGGGCATGGACATCACGATTGTGACGACCGCGCCGACCGATGCCGAGGCGCATGACCTGATCAAGCTGATGGGTTTTCCGTTTGCAGAAAAATAATTTTTCATATGGCTAAGAAATCCTGGATTGAGCGTAATAATCGAAAAAAAGAAACGGTGAAGAAATTCGCTGCCATCCGCGCCGAATTAAAAGCGAAGCGCGACTACGCCGGCTTGGCGAAGTTGCCGCGCAATGCCAGCCCGACGCGCGTGGTGAACCGCTGCGCGATGAGCGGCCGCCGCCGTGGTTTCTGGCGCAAGTTTGGTGTGTCTCGTCTGACGTTCCGCGAAGCGGCCTTGAATGGTTTGATTCCCGGGGTAACCAAGTCCAGTTGGTAAAAATTTGATTCGTGCTGGCTGTCGGTTCCACACTGTTGTTGGTGCCGAAACGCAGGACGAGAGTTAAAAAGTAAATATGAGCGATCCGATTTCAGATATGTTGACGCGCATCCGCAATGCGGGTGCCGCGCAGTTGCCGCTGGTGAAACTGCCGCACTCCCGCATCAAGGAAAGTGCTGCGAAAATTTTGCAGAGTTCCGGATTTGTGACCGATGTTTCGGTAGCGGGCGATAAGAAAAAGGAAATTAGCATCCGCTTGAAATTTGACGGCAAGAAGAGTGTGATCGAAGGCTTGAAGCGCGTCAGCAAACCCGGTTTACGCCGGTTTGTTGGTTCGACAGAAATCCCCCGCGTGCGGGGTGGCTTGGGTGTCGCGGTGTTGTCCACCTCGGAAGGTTTGATGACGGACGCGCAGGCTCGTAAAAAAAATCTCGGCGGCGAACTTTTGTTCTTCGTCTGGTAAAAAATTTAAGTTATGTCGCGTATTGGAAAACAACCGATTACCGTTCCGCCTCAAGTGAAGGTGGAAATTAAGGGCCAAAAAATCTCTGTCGAAGGACCGAAAGGTAAGCTTGCTTGGGAATTGCCCAAGCGCACTAGCCTCAAGGTGGATAGCGGCAAGATAGTGGTCAGTCGCGATGGTGATGATGCCCAATCTAAAGCCTTACACGGCCTAAGTCGCTCGCTCGTCAATAACATGGTCAAGGGCGTCGCTGAAGGCTACGTCAAGAAACTGGAAATTCAGGGCGTCGGTTTCAAGGCCGCCGTCACGGGTAAGATTGTGAATCTCGCCCTTGGTTTTTCGCACCCGATTAATTACACCATTCCTGATCAGATCAAAGTGACGGTTGAGGAAAACACCAAAGTAACGATTGAAGGGCCAGACAAGATGTTAGTTGGTAAAGTGGCTTCTGAAATCCGCGCCTACTATCCGCCTGAACCTTACAAAGGCAAGGGTGTGCGTTACGCGGGCGAACACGTCCAGCGCAAGGAAGGTAAGACCGTCCAATAACAATTTTGTTCACGGCTTAATCCGTGGACTTACTCACATGAGAACAGAAAAAAAAGAAAAATTAAAACAGCTCCGCCGCTGGCGCATCCGTAAGAAAGTCAATGGCACCACCTTGCGTCCACGCATGAGCGTCTGCTTCTCGAACGAGAATATTCACGTTCAGTTCATTGATGATGAGGCGGGCAAAACGATTGTTGCGACTTCTACTTTGAGCAAGACTGTTCCGAACCGCGAAAAGCTTGCGGCAAATGTGACCAGTGCCAAGACGATTGGTGCTCTCGCTGCGAAAATCGCGCAGGAAAAAGGTATTAAGGCCGTGGTGTTTGATCGCGGCGGTATTCGTTATCACGGCAAAATCAAAGCGCTGGCGGATGCCGCGCGTGAAGCCGGATTACAATTTTAACCTGAACCGGAGAATTTAACGTGGCTGAAAACGAAAACATTGTTGGTGGTCAAGCGCAACCGGCGGCAACGCCCGCACCGCAGTCTGCCCCTCCGCAACGCGAATATCGCGGCGGTGGTGGTCAACGCGGTGGTCAAGGTGGCCGTGGCGGTGGCCGTGGTCGTCGTCCGGATGTCGGCGAGAACGCTTTTGAAAAAGGTGGCGAAGAGATTGTTGAAAAAGTTGTTTTCATCAATCGTTCTTCTAAGGTTGTCAAAGGTGGACGGCGCTTTAAGTTCAGCGCTCTCGTTGTGGTGGGCGATAAGAATGGCAAAGTTGGGATGGCCCTTGGTAAAGCAACGGAAGTGGCGGATGCCATCAAGCGTGGTGGTGAACAGGCGCGCAGCAAGATGCAGGCTGTTTCCTTGCAAGACGTAACCATTCCGCATGAGGTTTATTCCACTTTTGGCGGTGCAAAAATCTTGTTGCGCCCAGCCTCTCCTGGAACCGGCATCATCGCTGGTAAGGTGGTTCGGTCAGTTTTGGAATCTGCCGGTGTGAAAGATATTTTGACCAAATCACTTGGCTCTAAAAATGCCGCGAATGTGGTGAAGGCGACACTTAACGGATTGTTGAGCCTCCGCACTCGTGAGCAGATTTATAAAAGTCGCGGTTTGGAATTCCGAAAAGTAATTACTCCGAAAGCCCCGGAACCTGTGGCTGCTATTTAATTTTTATGCGTCTGCACAATCTTCAACCTCGTCCCGGATCCAAGCACCGTCGCAAGCGCCTTGGTCAGGGTGAATCCAGTGGACGCGGCAAAACTGCTGGTCGCGGCGGCAAAGGCCAGACCGCGCGCTCCGGTAGTTCCATCCGCATTGGTTTTGAGGGCGGTCAAATGCCTCTCATGCGCCGCATACCGAAACGCGGATTTAACAATACTGCTTTCGAAACCCGTTACATTGCTGTCAATGTCGGTAGTTTGAATGAATTTGAAAATGGTGCCCGTGTCGATGAGACGGCGCTCAAAGCGGTCGGTCTTGCCAATGGGCCTGGCGACGGCATCAAAATTCTTGCGACGGGTGAACTAACCAAAAAAATCACTTTGATTGTTAGTGCGTGCAGCGCATCGGCAAAAGCAAAAGTTGAGGCCAAAGGCGGCACGGTGGAAATCATCGTCAAGAAAACCGCAAAGCCCAAAGTTCCCGGCAAAAAAGCGCCTAAGTTTTCCGCGCCTGCCAAAGCATAATCTTGCTGACGAATGTTTCGCAATATCGCCAGCACTTTAGGTAACTGCTTCAAAATTCCGGAGCTGAAGTCTAGAATCTTGTTCACGCTCGGACTTCTAGCGGTTGCACGTTTGCTGGCGGTTATTCGTATTCCTGGTTTGGATGGCGAGGCTCTGTCAAAATATTTTGCCAGTCAACAGCAAGGCAATGGTGGGTTGTTGGGCATGTATAATATGTTTGCCGGTGGGGCGTATGAACATTGCGCGATTGGCTCGTTGGGGATCATGCCTTACATCAGCGCAACTATTATCATTCAATTGCTTACAGCTGTTGTTCCACGATTGAGCAAGCTGGTTCGGGAAGAAGGCGGTCGCACTCAGATTATTAAATACGGACGCTATCTCACAGTGCTGCTTTGTATCGGCCAAGGGATTTATTTTGCCGGCAGTTGGTTACACCCGCAACGCGGTGGCGTTTTGGCTGGTTTGCAGCAGTCGTTGGTTGTGACAGACAACCACTTTATTTACTATTTCGTCACAGTTACAGTCATGACCGCTGGCACAATGTTGCTAATGTGGTTAGGGGAACAAATAACCGAGCGCGGTATCGGTAATGGTGTTTCGCTCATTATTACGATTGGAATTTTGGCCCGATTGCCAAACGCGCTGAACGCGTTGTTGAACATGTTTTCTGCTGGTGCCAGTGGTGAAGCCACTCATAAATGGCAGGGAACCGGTATTTTGCTGTTGGTTTTGATAGTCGCAGCCGTTGGAGGAGTTATCGCAATTACCCAGGCACAACGAAAAATTCCCGTCCAATACGCACAGCGTGCCGTAGGTCGCAAAATGTATGCGGGTGGCTCTTCTTTCATGCCGTTGCGTGTGAATTACGCTGGGGTGATGCCGATTATTTTTGCTTCCTCGATTTTAATGTTTCCAGAAACAATCTTGCGCTGGCTCGCTCAAAGTGGGCCGATGTTTTTACGCGATACGGCTCAATGGTTTAGTGTCCAAATGGGATATGGATCTTGGATGTATATGACCATTTACGCATTGATGATTTTGTTTTTCTCTTATTTTTGGGTGGCGACCCAATTTAATGAAATTCAGATTGCGGACGATTTGAAGAAAAACGGTGGCTACATTCCCGGTGTTCGTCCCGGCCAAGGCACAAGTGATTATCTGCACCATGCCATGAGTCGGATTACACTAGCTGGTGCCATTTTCCTTACGATTATTGCGACTATTCCGATTCTACTTTCTAAAAAGTTAGATATTCCGCAAGACGTAGCCCAATTTTTCGGCGGGACGAGTATGTTGATTGCGGTCGGTGTTTTGTTGGATACGATGCGCCAGATTGAATCGCACTTGATGATGCGCCATTACGATGGCTTTCTCAAAAAAGGCAAGATTCGGGGCCGCTTCAATTGAGTTGTGGCTGGGATCAAGCTCAAGAGTGCGGATGATTTGTTGTTAATGCGTCCAGCTTGTTTGGTAGCGGGGACGGTTTTGGATGAGATAGCCAATTTTATCCGGCCTGGCATAACGACACGTCAGATTGATAATTTTGCAGCGGAACGGATCAAGGCGCACGGAGCCAAGAGCGCGTTTTTGGGTTACCGAAAATATCCGTGTTACACCTGTCTGTCGGTGAACGAAGAGGTCGTTCACGGATTGGCGACGGAACGCGAATTAAAATTTGGCGATATCGTGAGTGTCGATGTCGGCGTGACCTATAAAAGTTTTATCGGCGACACGGCCCGGACGGTATCCGTTGGCGGATGCAGCGTAAAAGCGCAGCGCCTGTTGGATGTTACGGAACAGTCGCTGTATATGGGAATCGCGCAGGCTAAACCGGGTAACCGTGTTTTGGATATTTCGCTGGCTGTTCAGCGCTATGTGGAAGCGAACGGTTTTAGTGTGGTGCGTGAATTTGTTGGACACGGTGTTGGGCGCACGGTGCATGAAGATCCGCAGGTTCCAAATTTTGACGAGGGCCATAAGAACTCGCCGAAATTAAAGCCGGGGATGACCATAGCCATTGAGCCGATGGTGAACGCAGGCCGGATGGAAGTAAAAATTTTGAAAGACGGCTGGACAGTGGTGACGCAAGATGGTTCACTATCTGCCCATTTTGAACATACCGTTCTAATTACTGACGGTGAGCCTGAGATAATGACATGGGTGAAAAAGCCTTCCTCGTTGAAGGTCGCGTGATTCAGGCGTTGCCAAATGGCACGTTTCTCACCGAGTTGTCCAATGGGCATCGCTTGACTGCGTTTTTAACCGGTCGCGACCAAAAAAAATTTACCGGGAAGATTACTTCCGGTGGCAAAGTAAAGTTGCAATTGACGTCCTACGACTTGAGCGTGGGACGCATTTTAGTCGAAACCAAAATAATTTAGAAAATGAAAGTCCGAGCGTCAGTAAAAAAAATGTGTGAGCACTGCAAAATCGTGAAGCGCCGCGGTGTGATCCGCGTGATCTGCACGAACAAACGTCACAAGCAACGTCAAGGTTAATTAATATTTATGGCACGCATCATTGGTATTGAAGTTCCGCCGAACAAGCGCATTGATATAGCTCTGCGTTACATCTATGGCATCGGGCCGGTCAACGCCATCGAGATTCTCGAACGCGCAAATATTGACCGCTCCGTCCGCGCCAAGGACTTAACCGAAGCACAACTCTCGCAGATTGTGCACGCGATTCAGGAAGGCAAGTATGTGATCGAAGGCGATCTTCGCCGCGAACTCGGTATGAACTTGAAACGCTTGCAAGGTATTCGTTGCTACCGTGGTGTTCGCCACCAGCGCAGCTTGCCTGTCCGCGGTCAACGCACCCAGACCAATGCCCGCACTCGCAAGGGTCCGCGTAAAACGGTCGGTGTGCAACGTAACCCGAGTGCCAAAGCCGGCATCCACTGATTTATTTCAAATTAACATTTGAAATTGGAAATTGAATAACGCTATGTCCGAAGAAAAGAAAAAGCCCGCCGCTCCGAAAAAAGAAAAAGAAGTGAAGGCTCCAGTTGCCGCCGCTGATGGTGCTGCGCCTGCCGCCAAGCCGTCGAAGAAGGCTGCACCCGTGACCGAAGCACCCGCTGAGCCAGCGGCACTCGTAATTCCGACCGCCGCGGAGTTGCTCGGTGAAGACCCGAATGCCAAGAAAGTTGTCAAGGCCAAACATGCTAAGAACATCGCCTCTGGTATCGCCAACATTCTTGCTACTTTCAATAATACTCAGGTTTCGATCACTGACGCCCAAGGCAACATCATTGGTTGGTCGACGGCTGGACGCGTGGGCTTCAAGGGTTCTCGTAAGAGCACTGCCTATGCTGCGCAGATGGTAGCACAGGATGCAGCGCGTCAGGCAATGGCGCATGGCATGAAAGAAGTTGAGATCCGCGTCAAGGGTCCTGGCTCGGGCCGCGAATCCGCGATCCGCGCGTTGCAAGCTATCGGCTTGGAAATTTCCACAATCAAAGACGTGACGCCAGTTCCGCACAACGGCTGCCGTCCCCGCAAAAAACGCCGCGTTTAATTCAACACGCATCACTCCTCACGTAATATAATTTTATGGCTCGTTATACAGGTCCCCGCGTCCGCATCAGCCGCCGTTTCGGAATTCCGATTTTCGGCCCGACAAAATATTTGGAACGCCGCAACTACGGTCCCGGCGTTCACGGTCCGAAGTCCCGCCGCAAAACCACCGAATACGGCGCGGGTTTGATCGAGAAGCAGAAGATGCGCTATTACTACGGTCTGATGGAGAAGCAGTTTCGCGGCGTCTATGAAAAGGCAAAGAACCGCCGTGGCGTCACGGGCGAAACCATGCTTCAAATCTTGGAGACGCGTTTGGACAACGTCGTATTTCATCTCGGCTTTGGCACCACGCGCGCCGCTGCTCGCCAGTTCGTGAACCACGGACACATTTTGGTCAATGGCCGCAAGGCTGCCATCGCTTCTTACGCTTTGAAGGTGAATGACGTCATCAGCGTTAAGAATCACAACGTGTCACGCCAGCTTGCGACGAAGAATCTTGAGATTTCCGCTAGCCGCGCTGTGCCGGATTGGTTGTCTTTGAACAAAGAAGAATTCAAGGGCACGATCATGCGTATTCCGACTCGCGCTGAGATTCAGCCGATTTCGAATGAGCAGGCTATTGTTGAATTTTATTCCCGTTAACCGAAACTAAAAAACAATTATACGGGCCTCGCCGGCCGGGAATAAATTAAGTCGGCGAAGTCAGATTAAAATTGTTACAGAAAGAAAAAATATGCCAGTTCGTCTTGGACGTTTTGAAATGCCGAAACGGTTGCAGAAGGAAGAATCCTCCGCGACTGAAACTTACGCAAAGTTTGTAGCTGATCCGTTTGAAACCGGCTACGGCCACACTATCGGCAACTCGCTCCGCCGCGTGTTGCTCTCCTCGCTCGAAGGTGCAGCGATCACCTCGGTTAAAATCGATGGCGCGATGCATGAATTCGCCACGGTTGACGGGGTTGCCGAAGACGTGACCGACATTGTTTTGAATTTGAAAAAGGTTAAATTCAAAGCCCACTCCCGTGATGAACAGGTTCTGTTGCTCTCGGTGAATAAAGAAGGAAACGTCACCGCTGCCGACATCCAGACCAACCAGAACATCGAGTTGGTGAATCCTACCCAGCATATTTGCACGCTGGACAAAAAGAAAAAATTTGAAATGGAGCTGACCGTGAAAATCGGTCGTGGCTTCTGCGCCAGTGACGAAAATAAGAAGTCCGGTCAGGCCATTGGAATTGTGGCGATTGATTCTATTTTCTCTCCCGTAACCCGTGTCCGTTACAATGTCGAAGCCGCCCGTGTCGGCAATCGCACTGACTACGATCGTTTAGTTTTGGAAGTCTGGACTGATGGACGTATCACGCCGGATGACGCGCTCACCCAGGCCTCCGCCATTCTGGCTCATCATCTCGACGTGTTTGTCGGTTACGACAAAAACCAGATCGAATTTGAAGAAGCGGCGGACAAGCAGGACGACGAGAAGTCCAAGCTCAAGAAGTTGTTGAACATGAGCGTTAATGAAATTGAATTGAGCGTCCGCGCCGCGAATTGCTTGAATAATGCGAACATCACCACCGTCGGTCAGCTCGCGCTGAAGTCCGAACAGGAGATGCTTAAGTATCGCAATTTCGGCAAAAAATCGCTGAACGAAATCAAAGACAAGCTCACTTCGCTCAATCTCTCGCTTGGCATGAATTTTGAGCCGGGCCTCGTCGAGGCGCCGAAGGAAGAAGCGAAAGCTGAATAAGGATTTACCATGAGACATTTGAAGCGCACGGCCAAACTGGGCCGCACCTCGGAACATCGCAATGCGATGCTCGCCAACTTAGTTTGCAGCTTGATCGAACACAAGCGCGTGACGACGACTCTGGCCAAGGCCAAAGCCGCTCGCTCTGTCGCTGAAAAATTGGTCACGCTCGGTAAGAAGGGCACCATTCATCACCGTCGTCTGGCTGTCGCCCGCTTACACCAGGAAGATGCCGCAAAAATCTTGTTCAAGGAAATCGCGCCGGTGTATAAAGATCGCAAGGGCGGTTACACTCGCATCATCCGCATGGAAAATCGTGTGGGTGACGCCGCCCAGCGCGCGATTTTGGAATGGGTTGATTTCACCCCCGCCGCGCCGGTTGAAGCTACACCTGCTGAGGCCGCAAAAGCCGACGATAAAAAGAAGTAAGATTTAGTTCAACAAAATGCCCGCTCTTATCGAGCGGGCTTTTTTATTTGAAATTTTTACTTCGAATTTTGCCGGGAATGTGGTCGCTTGAATTATTAATAATGAAAACGTGTGTTAAGGGCCGAGAAATCGGGCGCGGTAGAACGAAACTGGCCGACTGCATATATTTGAATCTGTGAAAAACGCCGAGCCGCTCGCCGACAGAGAATTGGTCGAAATATTTGTCCAACTAGACAGATTGGCGGAAGTCTGCAAAACAAAGTTGCTGGTGCTGGGACCGTTGATGCTGAAATTGAAAAGGCAGTTTTGGACGCTGATTGGTGTCAGCACTAATTGGGAACTGATGAAGCGCGTGTGAAAAAACAAATTTCCACTGGCACCATTCCAGCCGCCGGCTTGAATAAAATACGTCGCTCCGGCAAGCACGCTGTTAGTGGTTGCTGAGGTGTAATTGCCTCCGCTGTCATCATCGCAGCCGATCTGGGTGAGTGTGCCGCACGTGCCAGAATAGATTCCCAGAACCGTGTCGAAGCTGCTGCCGATGGTATCAACCATCAAATTGCCGCTGGTGGCGGGCGTGAAAACATACCAGACGCCTTTGCCGAATTGGGTGCCGATGCAGCTTGGTATCGGATCACCGCTGGAGCTGGCGTTGATGGTGGATTGTTCATTGGTGTAGAAAAATCCTGAAACTACAAAGGCGCTGTTACAAAGATCATTGGCCGGCGGCAGCAGGACGGTTAACACAGCCACTGAACTGGTGGCCGTTCCCAGATAATTGCTGATAAACAGTGTGTAGTTACCCGCCTGATTCGTGGTGATGCCTGATATCGTGAGCGTGAGATTGGTGGCGTTCGGAATGTTCGTGGAATTAAAGCGCCACCGATAGGAGAGCGTGGGGAGGCCGTGAACATTGGCGGAAAGTGTCACCGGTTCACCGGCAAACACGGTTTGGTTCGTTGGTTGTGACGTGATAACGGGTGCCCCGAGAACTACCAGCGTGAAGGTCAGCGGTTCTAGCGCGACGCCCATCGTAGTGTTGCTAAACTGCGCGGTGGCGAGGTAGCTGCCTGCAGTGAGGTTGCTCGCGACGGTATTCAGTTTGAATTGCACCGTAGTCGCTGCGCCGCTGGCGAGCGTGCCGCCCGACGAGGATACCTGAAGCCACGCCGACGTGCTGGCGAGTGTCCAGTTCAACAAAGCCACGCCGATATTGGTGAGCACAATATTCTGTGACGTGAAGTTAAATGGCCCATTAGGGCCGCCGCTCGCGCTAAAGCCAGCTGCGGGGGAGATGCGCAAATCGTTAGGCACATCAAAGGCTTCATGCAGCCCGCTCGTGGTGCTGCTTGCGGGTGATGTGGCACTCAGGCCCAGGCCACGTTTCGCGAATGCCGCCCAGAGCACATTACTGTTCGCGCCGCCGTTATTTACGATATCGGCTTGGATAATGGCATCGCGGGCTTGTAGGAAGTTCGGATGTGGCACGGTCAATTTCATGCCGTCAGTCGCGAGTTGTAGCATCAACTGGTTGCCCGTCGGCCAGCCATATTTATTGATCAGATTGACGCGCGCCTCGTTGAGCGTGACGCACCAGACTTCGCCTTCGTTGTGGACTTCGCTCCCATCTGGACTGCCGATGGGACCACGCGGAACTCCGCTGTGATCGCTCGCTTGTGCCGGGTCAATATCCTTGAACGTCAGTGGACTTTTTGTCATGTCCGTCGAATAGGGGTAACGACGTATACCGAAATAGTAATTTTGCGTGCCACCAGCGAGTTGATAAGTCGCATAACCACCAATGGCAAAATTTCCATTAACGTTGTCGCTGGCCTCGCTCAAAAGTGCCAGCGCATAAAAATCCGACCAGCCTTCACCCATGCCGTCTGATTGGACATCGCCGAGTGCCTGGCCACCGCCGACGAGTCGCCAACTCACCCCGTGGGTGGCCTCGTGGTAAACTATTTCCGCATCAAGATCTCCATCACGGCGAGGCGTTTGCGGAGAGAAAATATACATCTGCATCCGCCCCGGCGAACCATCGGGCGGGGTGGAAAAATTTGCATTGTTCACCCCGCTACCATCTTGGGCGTCTGCTTGCACGGCGTCGTTACCCGCACCACCGCGGGCAAAATTATTGCTCTGAAAATTTCCCGCCGCTTCATCAAAACCCAGGGCGTAAAGCTGGTCGTGATATCGATTGCACAGATAAAATAATTGCACCACAGCTGTGGGGGCGTAGGCCGTGGGATCTTGCGTGCTGAGATCCACCGCAAAATCGAATACGCGGAACGGCGAACCTTGCGGGCGTGGTAAGTCGGGGAGGTCGTCATTATTCCAATCCGTGTGCGCATCCACATTGTTGCCCACCGTCTCGTTTCCGCCGTCCGGAATCCATCCGTCCGGCGATGCGTTTGTGTCCATCGCGGCCAAAGTTACGAGCGTTCGCGGCACGATGGCCGGCTGCAAATTGGTGGGGGTCGGCCAGCCAGGAGAAAACGGCGAGGGGCTGTCGCTGGTCCATACGCGGTAGCTGGCATTACTCAGGTAGCTCGTCAGACAACGGCGCAATAACACGTCGCCCGTGCGCACATCGACGAGGATGCGATACATTTCACCGCGTGTTTTACTCATCAACATCACATCCCAGCACAGGCGCAGCGTATCTTTGTCCATCGGCAACCAGATCAATTTCGCCTCGGCTTCGCCCTTCAAAACATTGGCTGAAAATTTCTGTCGTTGCTCCGCAGCCGGGGCCGCGCTTCCGATCGAGACGAGTGCTTCGGCCTCAACTTTTTCCCCAACATTCCTTGCCGCCACCGCGATGGCCTGCCGCGCAGAAACAAGTGGGTTTGACACCAGCGACGCGCGATCGGGCGTGCCGCGCGTGGCCGCCGCCTCGGGATTGGAAATGAACTGGCTGGAAATACTGACCAGTTCTCCCTGGCGCGTTGTATGCGAAATCAACGTGCTTTCAAACAGCGCGATGCCATCCGCTTGCTGTTCCCAAACCATCGTGTGCAAGCCGTTATGCGCCGTGACGGCATCGCGTCGGACGCGCGCGGTAGTCAAAGCTTCCGGGCCATGACCAAATAACGCCCGGTGTTCTTGCAGAAATGATTTCGTCACATGCTGGGGGTCAGTCACCGCGAAGCTGGCAAGATTTTTTGCGGAAATCGTTCCGCCGTTGCCATCGGGCCCCGTCAAAAACCCGCCAGTGGACGAAACCATTTTCGGGGCACCGCTTACTGGCTCAAACTCTACTTTCACGCCGGGCGAGGTCTGACGAAGATGATCCAAAGCGGCCGATTTTTCCGGCATGATCGAGGCGGAAGTATTCCGTGTCCGAGCGTCCAGATTGGGTAAGGGTGTCTGCGCCCGCAGGGTGGTCATCGTGCCGCAAAGCAACGATAGTAAAACTGTCGTTTTGAAAAGCGATTGAGCCTTCATGGTGAAATTGATTTGTGAAAATGTGTGAACGATTTTTCTCAAAGCTGGATTCGTCCCCAACCCGCAGGCATTCACCACTTTGCTGATTTATACTTCGACTATCTGTCAATTTTTGTGCCTTGCAAGATTTTTTTGCCGCGGCCGACCTGCGTTTTGAGATTGCCAACCCGCCACCTAATTGAGGATACCAGCGGCGTGAAATCTTCCGCCAATTTTTGCATCGTCCTCGTCACCGCACCCGATGTGCGGACCGCCCGGAAATTGGCGAAGAGTGCGCTATCCGCCCGGCTCGTTGGTTGCGCCAATTTGCTTCCCAAAATTGAATCCCACTATTGCTGGCAAGGCAAAATCGAGTCGAGCGCGGAAGTCTTGATCGTTTTTAAAACGCGTCGAACCCGTTTGGCGGCCTTGGAAAAATTGGTGCTGCGTGAGCATCCCTACGAGACACCCGAATTCCTTAACTTGCCGGTGAGTGGTGGAACTGAAAAATACCTCGCGTGGCTCGGGAAAAATTGTTGACGAATTTTTATTGAACCTGCGGCGCACAGGCGTAAATTGCCGTTGTGACTACCGAGAACTTGATTCCCGTTCTGTTGGTTGTTCTGCTTGGCTTTGTGCTTGGCACCGGACTTGTGCTGCTGGGCTGGATGCTCGCCGCGCGTCGTCGCGAAGCGCTGCATGATCGGATTCTTTCCCCCAAAAGTTTTTTCCCCGGTGGCGGCATGGGCTTGCAACGCCCCACCTGCTGGCTCGCCATCCGCGCCGTTTCGCCCGAAGCCGTGAAAGCCGCGCTCGGCCTGAACCGGGCTGAACCTTGTTCTTGGGCCGAAGGACTTTCCGGCAGCCGTGAATTTTTTATCAGTCCGCGCATCCACGGCTGGGTTATCGTCACTGGTATTGGCCTCCCGCATCCGGGCGATGATGTGGACGCGACCTTTCTTTTTCTCACGGCCCTAAGTCGCAAACTCGGCCATGTGCAATTTTTCCACGCCGATCGTTTTTTAACCCATCACGCTTGGGCCCGATTGGATCATGGCTGCGTCACGCGCGCCTTCGCCTGGACCGGGGAAACCGTCTGGAATCAAGGTAATCCTACGCTGCCGGAAATTGAAACCGGTTTGAGTCTGCCACACTATGGCGAAGTGGTGACGGACGCGAAGATCAGAAAAAATCTCCATAAACTTCCGGCGCTGGCCGCGCGTTGGAGCCTCGACCCGGCGGATGTAAAATTGAAATCAACTCGCGAATCCATCGGCATTGCCGGCGAATCCGCGCCGTTTTGAACGTGCCGCATGGTTCCCGAAAATTGTCCCAACTGCGGTGCTGACGTGCCGCGTCGCGCCAAAGCCTGCCTGGAATGCGGAGCCGATGAGCAGACGGGTTGGTCGGACTCCGCCCACGCAGAAAACCTCGGCCTCCCCGAGGACAATTTCGACTACGCCCAGTTCGTCAAAGAGGAATTTGGGGGTGCGCCCAAACCGCGCGGGATTTCGTGGCTCTGGTGGATCACGGCGTTAGGCTTGGTTCTGCTTTTCCTCTTCTTATTTTTTCGCTGACTCTGAAAACTCACTCGCCGCGATAAACCGCCCGCGCCGTGCAAGTTTCGGCTACGACGATTTCGGTCAACAACGGCAGCTTTGGTTTCAGCTTTTTCCAAATCCATACTGCCATAATTTCGCTCGTTGGATTTTCCAGGCCGGGAATTTCATTGAGGTAAAAATGATCGAGCTTTTCCCACAGCGGTTTGAACGCCGCCGAAATATCGGCGTAATCCATCAGCCAGCCGAGCTTCGGATCGCACTCGCCAGCGACGACGATTTCCACCGAAAAACTGTGCCCATGCAGCCGGCGGCACTTGTGGCCCGGCGGCAGCAGCGGCAATAAATGCGCGGCCTCAAACTGAAATGTTTTTCGTAATTCCATTTTCATAAAAATTTTCTGGGGCGTAATTCGTGCTGCGTTAAATCTTTGATCACGCATCACGGATCACTCGTCACGCTTCCACATCCGTCCACGTCACCAGATCGCCGAGCGCTGGTCGTCCGTCGTGCCGCCATGTCAGCGGTGGGTTTTGCATCTGGCCGAGTGGACAAATCCGCGTCACGCCCCAGCGCGCAAAGGTCGCGGCCAGCTCGCGCGTTTTTTCCGGCGGCGCGGCGATGCCGGCGGTCGAAACCTTTCCGTGGAGGTCATCCAGCCCGTGCAGAGCCACCGACGCATCCGGCACTGGTTTCACAAAAATAAAACGGTGCAGCGGCGAAAACCGGTAGCGCACGTCATGCTCAAACACCACTGTCCACGCGGTCGAATGCAGACTGCGCCAAAGTTTCACGTCGCCGCGATGCGCCGCCAGCGTTTCATACAGCGCGCGTCGCGTGGCAATTTCAGCCGCCGCCTCCATCGTGATTTCTCCGCGCGGTTCGGCGATTTCGCGCCGGGCCAATTCTACCCCGAGCAGTTCCGCAAATTTGTCCGACTCCACCGCGCCGCGTTCCTCGACGTAAATGACCTGTGGCGAAAGGCAGCCATTTTGATCCCACGCCACGATGTCATCCGCCGCGCGCGAAACGGTTTCGGCAATCGTTTCGTCGCGCAACACTTCGCGGGCGATGTAGCCAAAACTCACTCGCTGTCCGTAGCCGATGAAGCGAACTTTTTCCGGCAACCGCGCGCGAACGGCGGCGAGCGTTTTGTCCGCGCCCGTCACGGTCACACAGTTGGCTTCGGCGAACAGCGCATTTTCCAGATCCACATTACCGCCACCCCACTCGGCCAGCTCCAGACAAGTGCCGAGTTTGTGATCAAATTCGTAAATGGAATGGGCAAACAGTCGCGGCAGTAGCGACGTGCCGCTGGCGCATTTCACAAACTGCGCCGAGCGCGTGAGCAAACCGAGCGTCAGGCTCATTAGTGTGGGATTCGGTAAATTGCCTGCCGCGATGTGGACGAGCAATTCCGGGCCGCGCCAAATGTGCTGCGTGCTGCGTGCTGCGTGCTGCGCTTCGTCGCCGCTTTTTTTCACGCCGCACGCATCACTCGTCACTCCGTCCCCAAAGTCTTGCGCGAGCAACGCGTGAAAATTTTCCGGCGTGAACTGACGAAAAAATCCATCCAGGCCGCGCTGCAAAACTGCCTTGGAAAATTTGGTTTCCAGCGGGCCGAATTCCAGCGCCAGTCGGCGGAATTTATTTTCCGGTTGCAACCATTCCGTGCCAACCGCGCAAAGCAGCTTGATGATTTCTTCGGTAGAGCGCGGCAGTAAATATTTCACGCAGTTACGTTTCAGCGTATCGCACGCCGCAGAAATGATCACCGGCGACAACTCCGCTTCCGGCGGCAGATCGGCGAGAAAATAATGAGGGAGATTCATCGGGTTTACGATTTTAGATATACCATTTAGGCGGTCATCAGCGAACACCCACGTGGTTCTGCGAGTTGCGCGCGGCCAACCAGTTCAAAGCCATCGCCGCGCCGAATGCCCAAATCTTCCGTCTGAATCGCGGCTACGGAAAACACATTTGCCAAATCAAAAATGCGGATGAGGCCGGTTTCACCATCCGCCACTTCGCGACCGGTTTCCGGCGAAATGATTTGCACTCGTGCCCACGGCGGCAATTCAAAAAAACGCATCAATCCCGGCACACCAGACTCGGCTCGAATCGCAGAATCATAAGCCTGCGAACTCAATTCGCTCATGCCGTATTCGCAGGTGATCGACTTGACCCCGAGATGCTTTTTGATGAATGCGTGCAACTCCGCTTTGGGCAGCGAGCGCGAACGATTTTTGTAGCCGCCGGTTTCCATCACTCGCGAGTCGGCCGGCAGATGAAATGACAAATTATTCTCCGCCAGATAGTCCAGCAAATGCACAAATGAAAAAGCCGTGCCCAGCAATGTCAGCGGCTGCGCAGAATCGCAGGCGGATTTCAATTTACCGATGGTTGCGACGAAATCTAGTTCCCAAGCACCGTCCGCCGAAATATTTCCCGTGAACGCGGATTCCGGCAGATGGAATTTTTTCCTCACGGTCTCAAACATGTGGACGAGCGAAGAATCCGGCGCGGCTTTGGGGTTGGGCGTGAGAAAAAGCAGTTCGCCCTGATGGCCAAAGTGCAGTTCGAACCATTTCCACAGCGATGCTTCATAAAGCTCAAGTGATTCGGCGCAATGAAAATGGCGGCTAGGTTTTTGCTCCGTCGTGCCGCTGGAATGAAAAACGGCGGTGCGCGCGGCGGGCGGGATGCTAGTCAGTTCGAGTTCCTTGAACGCGCTCGTCGGCACGGCGGGAATTTGCGTCCAATGCTCGACGACCTGCGGGGTCAGATTTTTTGCCGCGCAAATTTTTTGGTAGGCAGAATTGTTTTGGAACTGAAGCGCGAAGAGTTCGAGTGCCAGCGCGTCGAAATTTTGGTGCAGAGGCTGTTCGCCGGAGAGAAAATGGTGCAACTCAATCAGCCCGCGCAAACGGGTGGCAAATTTAGAAAGTTCTGGATTCATGCGGTGTTTGTTCGTGGCTGGTTTTCCGCTACAGCCATTATAATGCTAGCAGAAATTACTTTTCCGTCACAAGCGCGAAGTTCTTGGCCGCGTTTTTACCGTTCGGAAAGGCCGCCATTCGTGATCCTCCCCGTTGAATTTTCTAAAAAAGGCATCAAGATGCTTTTATGAGAACCACCTTGACGCTTGATGCTGATGTGGCCGCGAAAGCCAAACGCGGCGCGGCCAAACTCGGCCAGCCATTCAAGCGCGTGATCAACTCCGCGCTACGCATCGGCCGGGATGAAGTTTTGAAACCAGCCGCCGCCAAGCCTTATAAAACCAAGGCGCGCGCTCTTGGGCTGCGACCCGGCTTAAGCTACGACAACATCGGCGAGCTGCTGGCAAAAATTCAAGGGGAAGATTACCGATGATTTTGGTGGACGTGAATCTGCTGCTTTACGCCGAGGACAAGTCTTCGGAATTTCATGTGGCGGACGCCACCTGGTGGGACGAGCAATTGGGACGAGCAATTGGGCGGCACGGAAACGGTGTGCTTGTGCTGGCCGGTCATCAACGCCTTCATGCGCATCGGCACGAGCCTGCGCGCCAGTCGTCATCCACTCACGCTCGCCGAAGCCACTCACCGTGTGCAAAGCTGGTTCGACCAGCCGTGCGTCCGCCTCATCCAGCCGACGGAACATCATTGGAAAATTTTTCAGCAGATGCTCCGCGTGGGCCACGCCACGGCCAATCTGGTTTCCGCCGCGCATCTGGCGGCACTGGCGGTGGAACACAATTGCGTTCTGCAATCCTGCGACAGCGACTTCGCCCGTTTTCGCGGCTTGAAATGGCGTAATCCGATTGCGGCGGATTGAACGGTCAACGATTGGGTCATCTAAAGCAATGGGTGATTTCCAACGGGATTAGATTGCTGCAAGCCGCGAATTGTGAGTTGATTTCACTCGTCATGGCGATTCAACCACCAAAACGAAGTTATTGGGTCGGGTTTGTGATTATAACTATTTGTCTTTTGCTTTTTCCAATCAACAATGGCCCGCTGCGCTGCGCGACTGTCGCTGCCCTAGCCATTTTGTTCGTTGCGGTGGTTCATAAGTTCAGAAAACGGAAACTGATTTTCTATGCCTTAATTTTTGTGGCCATTTTGTTAGCCATTTTCTTAGTGTCACCCGGCAGAAAGGGGGAGGCGGAAAAGTTGGCCAACGAATACACAGATGCGTTGCGAACTTACGAAGGCACGCGTTATATCTGGGGTGGTGAAAATAGGCTGGGAATTGATTGCAGCGGGTTGGTGCGCGCTGGATTGATCAAAGCAAATTTTCGGCAAGGCTTACTGACAATGAATCCAAACTTGGTGCGCTTTTCATTGTCACTCTGGTGGCACGATTGTTCCGCCAAAGCATTGGGCGAGGGTTATCGCGACCAAACTAAACTCGTTTTATCCGTGCCGAGGATCAATGCTTTGGATGAGACCAACATTTTGCCGGGCGATATTGCGGTCACAAAAAGTGGGGTTCATGTGCTCGCATTTCTGGGAGGACATCGATGGATTGAAGCTGATCCAGAAATCAAGCGGGTCATCCTTGTTCACACTCCGGATCACAAAAACCCTTGGTTCGACGAACCGGTTCGAATTATGCGTTGGACTGAGCTCGAATCGAAATAGTTTCGCCGCAACCAGATTGTCAGTGTGACAGTTGTTTCCTCACCGTTTCCGCAATCTGAATAAACGCCTTGCCCGCCGCGTGATTCGGCGTGGAGACGACGATGGGCATTCCGCTGTCGCCGCCTTCGCGGATGGCGGTGAAGATCGGGACTTCGCCGAGGAACGGGACTTTTTGGCGCGCGGCTTCCGCTTTGCCGCCGCCGTGACCGAAAATTTCCACGCGTTCGCCGTTCGGCGTCGTGAAGTAGCTCATGTTTTCCACGATGCCAAGAATCGGCACGTTCACTTTCTGGAACATCGAAATGCCTTTGCGCACCACGCCGAGCGACGCTTCTTGCGGCGTGCTGATGATGACGCCGCCATCGAGCGGCACGGTTTGGCAGAGGGAAAGTTGCGCATCGCCGGTGCCGGGCGGGAGATCCACGAGCAGAAAATCCAAATCACCCCATTCCACGGCCATGAGAAATTGCTGGATGGTTTTGGTGATCATCGGCCCGCGCCAGATGACGGCCTGATCGTCGGGAACCAGGAGGCCGATGCTCATGACTTTCACGCCGTGGGCGACGGGCGGAACGAGTTGTTCGTTCGCGCTCACGGTGGGTTTTTCGTAAACGCCCATCATCAGCGGAATGCTGGGGCCGTAAATATCGCAATCAAGCAAACCGACTTTCGCGCCGAGGTGCGCGAGGGCGCAGGCGAGATTCACGGAGCAAGTGGATTTGCCCACGCCGCCCTTGCCGCTGGCGATGGCGAGGATGCGCTTGACGCCTTTGACTTTGTTTTGATTGGCAAACGGACTGGCGGGCGCGGCGGTGCCGGCAGCCGGCTGACGAACGTCCACATGAATTTGTTTCACGCCGGGCAAAGCGGCGATGACTCTTTCGCTTTCGATTTTTATTTGCTGCGCGGCTTCGGGATTCGGCGAGGTCAATTGCATCATCACACTGACCGCGCCGTTCGCCGTGGAAACTTCTTTGACGAGGCCGAAGGAAACGATGTCGCGCGAGTAGCCGGGATACTTGACGGTTTTCAGCGCTTCTAAAATGGTGTCTTGCGAAAGCATGGCGCATAAAATGACACTCAAAGGCGTGCAGGTAAAATTTATTTGATGCGGTAATTGGCCTCTGCCGTTTCGCTGCCGGTTTTCAATTGCGCTAAACGCATCGAAATGGGAGAGTATCGGTCTGATTTGTAATTAGAATTATTCTAAACATGACGCCCAAACCAAACAACGGAACGGAATCACTGGTCGCAACATTTTCGCAGTTGCCTGCCGCTGTGTCGCAACCGAAATGGCTCGCGCCGGTGCGCAAAGCCGGCATCGCGAGCTTTGCCGACCAGGGCTTTCCCCAATTGAGTGACGAGGACTGGCGCTTCACGAACGTCGCGCCGATTGCCAAATTAAATTTCCAACTCGCCGGTGAAGTTTCCGTGAACGGCGCCGAGAGCAAATTGCTGGACGAAGCCGCGTTCACCAAGCTGCCCGGCCATCGCCTCGTGTTCGTGAACGGATTTTTCTGCGCGAAACTCTCCAGCCTCAAGCCGGTGGTCAGTGGCGTGCGGATTGAAAATCTTTCCGCCGCGCTCGCGAAAGATTCCGCGCTTATCGAAAAACATCTTGGTAAATATGCGCATACGGCGAACAACACGTTTGCCGCTCTGAATCAGGCGTTTTTCACGGACGGTGCGTTTATCTTTGTGCCGAAAGGTGTCGAAATCAGCGAGCCGGTGCAGTTGATTTACATTTCGTCCGCAAAAAATTCCGGCGAAATGATTTTGCCGCGCAACCTCGTCGTCGCGGAAGCAAATAGCAAATTGACCGTCGTGGAAAGTTACATCAGCACCGGCAACGTGGCGTATTTCACCAACGCGGTGACGGAAATTTTAGCGGGCGACAACGCGAAAGTGGAGCACGTCAAATTGCAGGACGAAGCAACGGACGCGTATCACATCGCGACGATTGCGGGCGAGTTTGGTCGCGCGAGCAATGTCAGTGTGCATTCCATTGCGCTCGGCGCAAAAATTTCCCGCAACAACATCCGCACCAATCTCGCGGGCGAAGGTTTGGAGTGCGTGCTCAACGGACTTTATCTGACGAAGGACGAGCAACTTGCCGACCATCACATGATCGTCGAGCACGCCCAACCGCACTGCGCGAGCCACGAATATTTCAACGGCATTCTCGATGACAAATCGAAGGGTGTTTTTCATGGGCGCATTCTCGTTCGCGAAATCGCGCAGAAAACGGATGCGAAGCAGACGAACAAAAACCTGTTGCTTTCCGACGACGCGACGGCGGACACGAAGCCGCAATTGGAAATTTACGCGGACGACGTGAAATGCACGCACGGCGCGACCATTGGCCAGTTGAATCAGGAAAGTATTTTTTATCTGCGTTCACGCGGCATGAGCCAGGACACGGCGCGGCAGATGTTGATCCACGCGTTCGCCGGCGAAATCATTGAGCGCATCAAGTGCGAACCGGCTCGTCAAGTAATTGACAAGCTCGTGTGGGATCGGTTGGAAGCGAATCCGCATTTGATTGGAAAATAATGCGTGATGCGTGATGCGTGAAAAATAAATCACGAATCTCACGTCACGGATCATGAATATGTTCGACGACATCAACGACCTTTATCAGCAAGTGATTTTAGATCACTGCAAAAAGCCGCGCAATTTTCACGAGTTGGTGGCGGCGACCAATTCGGCGCAAGGTCATAATCCGCTTTGCGGCGATAATCTAAAATTATTTCTCACGCTAGATGGTGACGTGATCAAAGACGCGAGCTTCGTCGGTTCTGGTTGTTGCATCTCAAAAGCGTCGGCGTCGTTGCTCACGGATAATATCAAGGGCAAAACTAAAGCCGAGGCGGAGCAGATGTTTGAGCGGGTGCGCGAAATGGTGACGACGGGCAAGGTGGTGGGAGATGTCGCCAAGTTGGCGGTGTTTGCGGGCGTCTATAAATATCCGGCGCGGGTGAAATGCGCGATTCTCTCTTGGCACGCGTTGATGGGCGCGCTGAAGGGCGAGGCGAAGCCGATTTCAACCGAGACGGAAAATTCGTAAACCAGTTTGCGCCGCACATTTCCGGCTTCTTTCAGTAATTTCCCTACGTGCCAACCGGCGCGTTTTATGCCATCCTCAATTCGATGACGACGGCGAATAAAATCACCATTCTGCGAATCCTGTTGATTCCGTTCTTCGTGGTGGAAATCCTTTACTACGTCGATACGGGCAATGAGCTTCACCGCCTGTTGGCGCTTTTGACTTTTGCCGTCGCGGCGATTCTGGATGGCGTGGATGGCTACGTTGCGCGGCGTTACAATCAGTGGAGCGAACTCGGCACGATTTTGGATCCGCTCGCCGATAAATTACTGCTGGTGTCGGGCATTGTGGTATTGAGTTTTGATCATCACTCACGGCTGGAAACGATTCCGCTGTGGCTTACGGGCACGATCATCGGGCGGGATTTATTGCTCGGCATCGGTGCCGTCGTCATTTGGCTCACCGTGGGGAAAATCAAAGTGCGCCCGCGGATGACGGGCAAAATCGCGACCGTGCTGCAAATGGCAACGGTGTTGTGGATTTTATTGAAGTGGTCCGAGCAGCACGCGCAATGGCTTAAATATATTTCCCTTGGCGCGGCGATCTGCACCGGGCTGTCGGGGTTGCTCTACGTTTTTGACGGCATGAAACAGCTTGGCACGCATCCCTCTAGCTCGCCGGCAAAAAATCAAAACCCGCAGGCCGAAAAATAAACGGAAAATTTTTTTGAATTATCGGTCCGCCGGGTTTATTTGTGATTCACATTATGGCAAAAGAAATTGAACTTAAACTCAAGGTGGGTGACGTGGCGCCGAAATTTACCGTGGCGACCAGCGGCGGCGGAAAAATTTCGCTCGCGGATTACAAGGGCCAAAACGTCATCCTTTATTTTTATCCCAAGGACGATACACCGGGTTGCACGAAGGAAGCGTGCGCGTTCCGTGACGGATTCGCGGACTTCAAGAAAAAGGGCGCGGTCGTGCTCGGCGTCAGTCCGGACTCGGTGAAGTCACACGACAAGTTCGTGGAGAAATTCAAACTGCCGTTCACGTTGCTGGCGGATGAGGATAAAAAAATTGTGCAGGCCTACGGCGTGTGGGGCGAGAAAACGTTTATGGGCCGAAAATATCAAGGTGTGTTTCGCGTGACGTTTCTCATCGGTCCAGATGGAAAGATCAAAAAAATTTGGCCGACCGTGAAGCCCGAAGAGCATGCGGCTGAAGTTTTGGCGGAGCTTTGAGCCCGCTCACTGTGCGCCTAAATTTTATTGCGCTCGAAGTGTGATTTGCTAGGGTTAAACCCTAGAGCAATCCAACGCCAACAATCTCCATGAGCAACATTCCTCCCATCAAAATGCGCCGAAAACTTCTGGTCGTGGACGATAATCCGGTCGTGGTCAAATCGCTCTGCTTAAAACTTGAGGCGGCGGGTTACGAGGTGATTACGGCGATGGATGGGGCCGAGGCGGTGGCGCAAGTGCGGAGGGAAAATCCCGAATTAATCCTTTTGGATTTAAGCTTTCCCGTGGACGTCACCAGTGTGCAGTGGGATGGATTTCGCCTCATTGAATGGCTGCACCGGCTGGATACTGCAAAAAAAATTCCGATCATTGTTATCACCAGCTCGGAAGATGCGAAAACGAAGGAACGCGTCCTCGCGTCGGGTGTCGTGGCGTTGTTCCTCAAACCGTTGGAGCACGACGACCTCTTGAAAGTCATTCAAAACACGATCGGCAATTCCTGAAAATTCGGCTTGCTAGCCGTCAGACTTCGTCTATTCTTATCACGCTTTCGGAAGCGAGCGTAGCTCAGTTGGTAGAGCATCACGTTGCCAACGTGAACGTCGAGGGTTCAAATCCCTTCGCTCGCTCCATTTTTCTTCTTCTTTTTTTCGGTCGTCAACCGATGTCTGGTTGAGAAATAAATTGTCCCGTGCATTAATTCGGGGCAAACTTTGCGTTCATTTATGCAGCAGGTTCACCTCGGAATCATTGGCGGCGGCACTGTCGGCGGCGGCGTTTATGACGCGCTCCAGCGGAATGGCACGCTGTTGGCCTCGCGGCTCGGCGTGAACGTGTGCGTGTGGCGCGTCGCGGTGCGTGATCTTAAAAAATCACGCGCATCAAAAATCCCCCGGACCTTGCTGACGACGGACTGGCGCGAAGTGGTTTTTGATCCGCAAGTCGAACTCATCGCCGAACTGATTGGTGGCACGACCATTGCCCGCGAAGCCATCCTTGCGGCCCTTAAACTTGGTAAGCCAGTCATCACCGCGAACAAGGCGTTGCTCTCGGCGCACGGCGAAGAACTGTTTGCCGCGGCCAAAAAATACGGCACGAATCTTTATTACGAGGCGAGCGTGTGCGGGGGTATTCCCATCATCAAGTCGCTGCGGGAGGGGTTTGTGGGCAACCGCATCACCGCGCTTTACGGCATTGTTAACGGCACTTGCAATTACATTTTGACGCGCATGAAATTAGAAGGCGCGGATTTTGGCGCGGTGCTCGCCGAGGCGCAACGACTTGGTTACGCCGAGACGCCGCCCGACTTGGACATTGATGGTCACGACGCCGCGCACAAGACCGGCATTCTCGCCTCGCTCGCGCACGGCTTTTGGATCAACCCAAAAAAAATCCACGTCGAAGGCATCCGCCATATTTCCGCGCTCGACATCAAATTTGCCGGCGAACTCGGTTATACCATCAAGTTGCTGGGAACGGTAAAGAAAGCCGAAACTGGAGACCGGAAATCTGAAAAAAAATGCCGCGTGCAGGTTTCGGTTTATCCCACGCTGGTGCCGAATTCGCATGTGCTGGCGAGCGTGAACGGCGTATTCAACGCGGTTTTTGTGCGCGGCGATGTGGTGGGCGATTCACTTTTTTATGGGCGCGGCGCGGGCAAAGACGCCACGGCGAGCGCGGTGTTGAGCGACCTCGGCGATGCGGTGCTTGATTTAAAATCCGGGGCGAAAAATCGTTTGCCGGCCTTTGTTCCGCATGAATGTTCCGGGGCCGTCGCGCCGATTGAAGAGGTCGTTTCACAATATTTTGTTCGGCTGAACGTCATCGATAAACCCGGCGTGCTCGCGCGGGTCGCCACTATTTTTGGCGAGGCGAACATCGGCATTTCGTCCGTCATTCAGCCGGAAGGGCATCAGGGTAAAACCGTGCCGTTGATTTTCATGTTGCATTATGCGACCAACGGCACGGCGCTTGAGGCGCTCGCTAAGATTGCAAAACTGCCAAACGTCAAAGGCAAGCCAGTCATGATCCGCGTGGAAAATTTTGAGTAATATGGGCCAACTTTTATTTCATTCCACCAACGGAAAATCGCCCGCCGTAAATTTGCGCGAGGCCCTGCTGCTCGGCCTAGCGCCGGATCGCGGACTTTATTTTCCTGAAAAATTTCCCAAGCTCGCGCCCGAGGAAATCGCAACGTTCGCCCGGCTGCCGTATCACGAGATCGCGTTTCGTGTGTTGTCCAAATTTACGGACGGCATTATTCCGAGCGACATTCTCGCCGCGATGTGCCGCTCGGCTTACAATTTCCCCGTGCCGCTGGAAATCATCAATGTCCGCATTTTCCTGATGCGACTGGATCAGGGCCCGACGGCGTCGTTCAAAGATTTTGCGGCCCAGATGATGGCGCGAATGTTTGGACGTTTCCTGCGCGAAGACAACCGGCAGGTGACCATTCTCACCGCGACGAGCGGTGACACCGGCGCGGCCGTCGCCCATGCGTTCCACAATATTCCCGGCGTTCGCGTCATTGTTTTATTTCCGATCGACGAAGTCAGCGAGAGTCAGCGAAAGCTCATGACCACGCTGAAAGACAACGTCCGCACCGTGGCGATTGACGGCAAGTTTGATGACTGTCAGGCGATGGTGAAACGTGCTTTTGCCGATCCGGATCTCGCGCACATTCCACTATCATCAGCGAACTCGATCAACATCGGACGATTGTTGCCGCAGAGTGTTTACTATTTCTACGCCGCCTCGCGCGTCGCGCAGGCGGGTGAGCCGGTGGTTTTCTCGATTCCTAGCGGCAATTTTGGCGACATGATGGGCGCGGTTGTCGCGCGTGAAATGGGTTTGCCGGTCAAAAAAATTATTTGCGCGGTGAACGACAACGACGCGTTTCCGAAATTTCTGGCGACTGGCGACTATCAAAAAATTTCGCCGTCGCGCAACTCCCTCTCGAACGCCATGAACGTCGGACATCCAAGTAATCTTGCGCGGCTCGTAGCAGTTTATGGCGGCCAAATGGACGACACCGGCAAAATTAATAAGCTGCCGGACCTCGCCGCGATGCGTCGCGATATTTTTTCCACCTCAATTTCCGACGAACGCACCGTCTCCGGTGTGCGCGAGTTCTGGGATAATTTTCAATTACTGTTGGAGCCGCACGGCGCCGTCGCGTGGCAAGGTTTTCAAGACTGGAACGCCGCTGAACCGCTCGGCAATTCGCCGGCTGTCATCGTCGAGACAGCGAACCCGGCAAAGTTTCCGGTCGAAGTCGAAAAGGTTGTGGGTTGGGCGCCCGACGTGCCGACGAACATGCTCGCGTCGTTCAAGCTGCCGGAAGATTTCGACCGCATGGAGGCGGACTACGAAAAATTCAAAAGTTATTTACTGGCGAAGCATGCTTGAATCGGAGCCGTTAGCGCAGCCGATATTTGTTGGTCCCGCGGGACTCGATTCCAGCTTCGACTCGTTCTGGATTGAGAAGTGACTTCAGGGTGCGATTGGCTAAAATCCCAATAGTCTCTTCGCTATGCCGTTAAATGAAAGACGCCGCCAAACATCTTGAATTGCTGGATTACCTGCGGGGCGTGGCCATTTTAGCCGTCTTATTATTTCATTCGCTCAGCACCGTTTACGGTTACGACGTGCTCCCATGGCATGGCTGGTTCCGGGGCTTTTCCGTTCCCGATTCCTTTTGGTATTTCCTGCCGATCAGCCTTTTCAATATCGGCGTGCCGATATTTTTTGTCGTCAGCGGATTTTGCATTCACCTGAGTTTCCAAACGCAGGGTCAAAGGTGGGACAGCTTTTTCATCCGCCGCATCTTCCGGATTTGGCCGGCCTATCTGGTGGCACTTCTATTTTTTACTTTATTTTACATGCACCACTTCCGGCTTGACCTGTTGAGCGGACAAGTCTGGACGCAACTGTTGGCGCATTCTTTTTTCATCCATAATTATTCGACTTCAACTATCGGTGCCGTCAACGGTTCCTTCTGGAGCATGGCGGTTGAATTCCAGTTGTATTTGATTTATCCGGCGTTGCTTTTATTGGTTGGCAAGTTTGGCTGGCGCGGTGCCTTGAGCCTTCTCGCTGGAATTGAAATCCTCATCCGCGCGACTTATGGCGTCATCGAAACCATCGGCGTCGCCGAAACCACCGGGGGGTATGTTTCCTGGTTATTCACCGTTTCTCCGTTGGGCTACTGGTTCAGTTGGGCGATGGGTGCCGCGCTGGCGGAAGCATTCTTAAAAAACCAGCCGTCGCCATTTTTGAAATCGCCGCTGAAGTTGTGGCTCGCACTCGCGCTCGTCAGCTATTTTGTGCGGCCGCTGGATAACTTTCGGTTTTTATTGTTTGCGTTGATCACCGCCACCCTCATCAGCCGGCGTATTTCTCGCCCTCAGCAACAAGTTAAAACCCCGTCAGTCGGCTTAATCGCGCTGCAAAAAATCGGCTTGTGGAGCTACAGCATTTACCTCTTACACCAGCCGCTGCTCAACGTATATTCCTATGCGATCAATTGGGCGATTGCGGCCGAAAATCGTCCGGCTTTGATTGCATTTACGATCGTAGTTTTCACTTGGTCATTCGTAATCCCGCTGAGCTTTTTGTGGTATAAAATGTTTGAGCTTCCCGGCATTGCTTTGGGAAAACGTCTTATACAAAATCTAGCTGGGCAAAATGCTGCCAAAGTTTTATCAAAAAAAACAATTCCATTAAAGGCGGCTATAACCAGCCAAAGTAATTATTGGCGGATGGCCTGCGCGCTATTGATTCTCGCTGCGGGAAGTTTTTTGGTCGGGTTCAAACTCATGCCCGTGGAACCGGCGGCGAACAACAATCTCGCTTGGTCGCTGGCCACCGATCCGGAATCAAAAAATCGCGATGGCGGGCGGGCGGTGAAACTTGCCGAAGACGCTTGCCAGCAGACGCAGTATAAACAAACGATCATGGTCGGGACTTTGGCGGCGGCTTATGCGGAGGCGGGACGATTTGAGGAATCAATTTTGGCGGCCCAACAAGCCTGCGTGTTGGCCGAGCAGAACGGCGAAACCAATTTGCTCCGGCGCAACCAAGAATTGTTGACGCTGTATCAGAATCATCAGCCGTATCGTGACCAACCGGTCGCCACCCACAATCAGAAATGAAACCGGATTCACTCAAAACCGTGGCCGTCGAAATTGTCGCCCGCTTGCAAACGGCGGGGTTCGCTGCGTTTTGGGTGGGCGGCTGCGTGCGGGATTTTTTGCTCGGCTGCGAGCCGCACGACTTTGACATCGCCACCGACGCGAAGCCGGAGCAGGTGGAAAAACTTTTTCCGCGAACGATTCCAGTCGGCAAACAATTTGGCGTCATCATCGTCCTTGAAGGCGGACACGAATTTCAAATCGCCACGTTTCGCGCGGAGGCGGATTATCAGGATGGTCGTCGCCCGGAGAGTATTCGATTTGCCAATGCCGAAGCCGATGCGGCGCGCCGGGATTTCACGGTGAACGGTTTATTCTACGATCCGCTCACGAAAAAAATCCACGACTGGGTGGGCGGCGAAAACGATTTGCGCGCGAAAATAATTCGCACGATTGGTGCACCAGAGGAACGGTTTGGCGAAGATCATTTGCGAATGCTGCGCGCCGTGCGTTTCGCCGCGCGGCTAGGTTTTGATATTGAAGCGAAGACTTTTGCCGCGATTCAAACACTGGCGCCGAAAATAAAAATCATCAGCGCGGAGCGGATTCGCGAGGAGTTGATGAAATTATTTGCGCCGTCAAGTTGGAGTCCAAGCTTTAGCTTGTCCGGCAACACACTCCAGCATGAACTCCAACAGCCCGCCGCGCGCGGCTTGGTTTTGCTGCGCGCGAGCGGATTGCTGGAACATGTTTTGCCGGAGCTCGCGGCGACGATCGCGTGCGAGCAATCGCCGGATTTTCATCCGGAGGGCAGCGTGTTTAATCATATTATTTTGATGCTGCAAAAAATGCCCGTGGACGCGGATGAACTGTTGCCGTGGACGGTGTTGTTGCACGATATTGCCAAGCCGGTGACGGCGGAACGTGACGCGGCGACGGGGAAAATCCATTTCTACGGGCACGAAAAAGTCGGGGCGGAGATGGCGGAGGATATTTTGCGCCGTTTGAAATTTCCGAACCGCGAGCGCGAGATCATCGTCGCTGCCGTGAAAAATCACATGCAGTTCAAAGACGTGAGGCAGATGCGCAAGGCGACGTTGCGCCGGCTGCTCATGCGCGCGACATTGCCGCTGGAGCTGGAATTGCATCGTCTGGATTGTCTGGGTTCAAACGGGAATTTGGAGCATTACCATTTTCTCGTGGAGCAGGCAGAGGAACTAAAGAAGTTACCGGAAATCATTCCGCCGTTGTTGAACGGAAATGATTTGCTCGCACTGGGCGTTTCGCCCGGGAAAAAGATCGGTGAGGTGCTGTATGAAATCCGCGAGCGGCAACTGGCGGATGAATTAAAATCACCCGATGAAGCGCGCGCGTGGGTGAAAACATTTTTGCTTTCGCATGGCGGATGAACCGCTGGAACTGCCGATTGATGGCGTGCTGGATTTGCACACCTTCCAGCCGCGTGACGTAAAAGATCTCGTGCCCGATTATCTGGCGGCGTGTCAGCTGCGCGGGATTTTTCGGGTGCGCATCATCCACGGCAAGGGGATTGGTAATCTGCGACGCACGGTGCATTCACTTTTAGAAAAAAATCCAACGGTGGTTTCCTATAACTTGGATCATCCGCAGTTTGGTGGCTGGGGTGCGACGCTGGTGCAATTGCGCAAGCCGGCGGCTTGATAATTTTCAATACTTGAGCGGCGTATAAAGAATCGAGCGGATTTCAATTTCTGCGCCTTCGCTTTGGATGCCGATGTAGCCGGAGTCCACGGTGCATTCGGTGACTTCGTTCAGAAACTTGCCGTTGATGAAGGTCTCGACTTTGCCGTGGATGCAGATGACTTCGCATTTATTCCATTCGCCGACGGGTTTTTCCGAGCCTTGCGCGATGAGTTCGCTGCGGAAGGGAACGGGCGTGTTTTTATCTTTGCCTTTGTGTTCCAGTGCTTCCGCGCCTTCCATCAAAAAAATATCGCCCTGACGTTCGTGCTTGCCCTGCACTTGCACGCATTGGGGCCAGACTTTATCGCCGGGTTGGATGTGAACAAGGATGCCGGTGTTGTCGGCTTTGGGCGCGATTTTGACAAAGCGCCATTCGACGGTGAGAAAATAATTACTGTAAACCTGCGTGGTGCGGAGATAGCCGGTCGGTTTGCCGGAGCAATGAATCACGCCGTTGGTGACGGTCCACGTCTGCTGAGGGTCGGCGTTGTCCTTCATGCAAAAGGTGAAGCCGGAGAAATCTTTGGCGTTGAACAGCGGCACGGACATGCTGCGGGAATTGGCGGGCGGATAATCACTTTCGCCGTTCTGGGCGTGGAGCAGTTGGGTGCTGCTAGCGATCAGCAGGGTGAGAACGAGATGTTTCATCCGCAGCAAGCTGCGTCGGAATTATTTCTTTGGCAAGTGGATTCAGAACTCGCCGTCGGCTAGTTGTTGGCGCCACATCTCAAAATGTTCGTCGAGATGGATCTCCTTCAGGTAGTCAGCGTTCACGGTGCTTGGCACAATGTCTGGATGTCCGGGTTGAGTGTGTTGGAGCGCGTTGGAAATGTGAATGATGCCGGCGAGACAAATATCTTTGGTGCCGCAGCGCTGCGGATGGTGATGGCAGGCGACCGTCTCGACGAGCGGGATGGGGAGGCCCCAGATGGCCAGCAGATAAGCACCAACTTCGGCATGCGTTGTATGAAGTTTTTCTTGTTCGACGAGATACAAGGGGGTTTTGGTCTCGCGGCTTTGCTTGAGCACTTCACTGTATTCAGCGCCGAGGCTGTCGGCGAGAATGAGCTTGCCGATGTCATGTAAAATACCGGCCGCAAAAGCCTGTTCCGCGAGCTGTGGATCGTCCATGTGCTGGCGATATAATCCGCGTCCCAGCGAGGCGACTTGGGCGGAGTGATCCCAGATTTGTTCGAGCGGGAAATCTTTACATTTCTTCTGATCGAATGAGGAATACAGCGGTGTGGCCAGGGCGAGCGACTGGATGATGCTGACGCCGAGTAATTGCACCGCTTCATCCACTGAAAAAATTTTGCGCCCAAAACCGAAGTAGGCGGAATTGGAGATCTGCAATAATTTGGCGGAGAGGCCGGGGTCTTTGGCGGCAATTTCCGCGATCAGTTCGGTGGAGCAGGAATCTGACTGCACGGCTTCTGCGATTTCCAGATATGTCTTGGGCAGGCTTGGCAAGTTTTTGAGGCCAGCCGTAGCGGCGCGGATTTTCTCGTGGTTGAAATGGCTCTGCACGTTCGTGACGTTGTGTAAGCAGATTTTTAAATCATCAAGACTACATGGCTTGTTGAGAAATTGGTGGGTGAGGCCGACGCAGTTCATCACCTCGTTCAAATCAGCATAACCGGAAAGGATGATGCGGACAGTGCGGGGATGCTCGCGGAGAACATGATTCAGTAATTGCGCTCCGTTCATGCCCGGCATACGCATATCAGTAATGACGACATCGAAGGGTTTTTCGCCGATGAGCTTGAGCGCTGACTCACCGTTCTCGGCGAAGTGCAAATCCCATTCCCCCGCCATGGAGCGCATGCCCAGCTTCATCAGCCGCAACAGCGTCACTTCGTCATCCACGATCAGGACGCGGGTGCGCGCGTTGTCAGCGGGCACGCACGCTGCTTCGTTATTCTGGCCGACAAACGACTCGGCACTACGGGCACAATTTTGTTCAAGCGTTGATGAAACCATTACAGCCTGACATCGGCAGTCCGGTCTTCAGGCTTTAAGAAATAGTTGCCGCGATTCGTGCCAGAACCACGGAAGGGGACAGGGCGAGTAAGCATTCATCGCGCTTGGAAAATGTGCAATCCGGCTTCATGCAAGGTGAGCAGGGGAGATCTAGGCGCAACACATTTTGCAACTGGCCGTAGGGCCCGGTGCGGCGTGGTTCGGTCGGGCCAAAGAGCGCGAGGAGCGGCTTGCCAAGCGCGGCGGCGACGTGCATCGGCCCGGTGTCATTCGTCACGAGAAAATCCCCGCGCCGAACCCATTCGATCATTTCTGGCAGCGTGGTGGCACCGCACAGGTTCAAAACTTTTTCCGGCGCAGCGTCACAAATCTTTTCACCCAATGGGCGATCGTCGGTCCCACCGAGAACAGCAAACTGTGCGTCCGGAATTTTTTGCGCAAGGGCGCGGACGAGTTCGGCAAAATGCACCACCGGCCAGCGCTTGTTTTCCCAACGCGCACCGGGCTGGAGCAAAATCAGTTTTGAATGGGGAGCTTTGAATTTGGAATGCACGCCTAACCACTTGCGTTCCACGTCGGCGGCTACGGAGGCGTTTTCTGGCAGCCAGGTAAATTTTTTATGCACTGGAACTCCGAGCGGCGGCAGCACGGAGAGATACCAGTCCACGGCGTGAGTGAAATAATCTTTGCGCGGCGCGGCGCGGTCGTAGTAACCGCGCGCCCCTTCGCGGGCTTCATCCAGCCCGACGAGCAGTTTTCCCCGCGCGAGCCATGCGAACGCACCGCTGCGCGCGAGACATTGCAGGTCAATGATCAGATCGAAGTTTTGCGCGCGTAACCAGCGGATACTGCGGAGCATTTCCGGCCAGTGTTTCGGTTTGCCCCAGCGTTTGCGTTCGAAGCGCACGACGCCTGCGAGGTCCGGGTCGCCTTCAATCAAAGGGGCGAGCGAAGAATCAATCCACCAGTAAATCTGAGCCTCGCGAAAATGTAGTTTCAATAAACGCAGCACGGGCAAAGCGTGAATCACGTCACCAAGCGAACTGGGTTTAAGAATAAGGATTTTCAAAACGAAAGGCTGAAGGATGAATTATGAATGATGAAACTCGGCGTTCAAGGGCTGTGTCGCCCGAAAGGAATTTTCATCCTTCATCCCTCATACTTCTACCTTCCGAAGGCAAGCCGCTCCGCAAGCCGCTCGGGGAGGCCGGCGGCGAGAATTTTTTGCTGCGCGGCGGCGATATCATATTCGAGGCGGCGTAGTTCAATCGTCATTGCGCTCATGTCGTAAACAACGTAGGCGCATTTGGGATTGTTGTCGCGCGGCTGGCCGACAGCTCCGACGTTGATGAAATATTTTTTCGACGGATCCACTTTGAACTTCGAGTAAGTGCCGCCGCGCACCATCGTATCGCGCATGAAGGCGACGGGAACGTGGGTGTGGCCGAAGAAGCACATCTGTGTGTTCTGATAGGGGAAACTGGCCGCGGCAGCGAGCTTGTCAAAGACGTAACCCCAGCGATCCGGGGCATCGAGCGTGGAGTGAACCATCGTGAAATTGGCGGCCATGCGCGTGTATTTTAAATCGCGGAGCCATTGTTTTTCTTCGGCAGAAAGTTGGTCCCGCGTCCAGTGGACGGCTTGGGCGGCATGGGGATTGAAACCGTCGAGCGGGTTGTCGGTCGAGCAGTATTCATCGTGGTTGCCCTTGACGCAGGGAATGTTCATATCGCGCACGATTTGGAGACATTCCTTTGGATTTGCATTGTAGCCCACGACATCGCCGAGACATACGATGTGATCTACATTTTGAGCGCGAATGTCCTCCAAGACCACCTGGAAGGCTTCCAGATTCCCGTGAATGTCGGCGATGATGGCGTATTTCATTTACTACGAACTAAATCTTATCGGACGATTTCAAAACCACGAAACTCATTTTTTGCTGCGGCCCAATTTACTTGTTCGTCGCGGACAAATCCAGCAAGACCTGCATCTAAAATTGCGAGACGAAAACTTTCAAGTTCGTCACGAAGTCCTTCGGCGACGAGTTCCACGCGGCCATCCGCGAGGTTGCGGACGATGCCAGTGATTTCGAATCCGGTCGCGACGGTTTTGACGGTATAACGAAAGCCGACGCCTTGCACGCGTCCAGAATAATTAACTGACAGGCGGCGGCGGTGAGTGTGGGCGTTGGCTGGCAGCACGCGCGCATGTAGCCATAGCCGGGAGCGTGGCGCAATGATTTTTGGTGCGAACTAATTGCAGTTTTTTTTGCTTTCTATTTGACCCGTGCCAAGATTTGCCATAATCAAATGCAGCGCCATTCCACAGAAATAGTTTTTTTCTAGGCCAGCGCATCCTAACGCACACGACATGCTGAATACCAAGTCATTTTTGACCGTTGATTTCGGAGCCGGGAGCTTGAAGCTCGCGGAATTTGAAACCAACGATGCGGGCGGGTTGACGTTGAAAAATTTTGTCATCAAGCCGCTCGGATTGGAAGGATCTCAAGAAGCCACTCGCGAAAAAGCGATGCTCACGGCGTTGCAGGAAACACTTGCTGAAAAAACAATCAAGTCCAAATCCGTCAACGTCTGTGCGCCCGGCTTTCACGTCTTCTCAAAGTTTGTCAAACTGCCGCCGGTGGATGCTTCCAAAGTCGGACAGATCATCCAATACGAGGCGCAGCAGAACGTTCCTTTCCCGCTCGCCGAAGTAGTGTGGGATTATCAAATCCTCGGCTCCGCACCGAGCGGCGAACTCGAAGTGCTGCTTGTAGCCGTGAAGTCGGACATCGTCGAAGGACTCTTCCGCGTGGTAGAGCAGTCGAAGCTGAAATTGAATTTATGCGATGCCTCACCGGCCGCGTTGTGCAACGCGTTCCGGTATAATTATGGCGAACTCGAAGATTGCACGATGCTGCTCGACATCGGTGCGAAGACGAGCAACTTACTATTCTTCGAAAAGGGTAAAGTTTTCTCCCGCAGCATTAACTTGGGTGCCAATACGATTACTCAGGATTTTGCCAACGAGGCTAAATTAAAATTTGACGAGGCAGAAAAAATCAAGATTGCCGAGGGTTTTGTAAGTTTGGGTGGCGCGTATGAAGAGCCGGATAATCCGCATCAAGCGGCAATTTCCAAAATCGCGCGGCAGTTCATGACCAAACTGCATATCCAAGTAAATCAGACCCTGCAGTTTTATCGCGGCCAGCAGGGCGGCGGCGCTCCGCAGCGCTTATTTTTGTCTGGTGGCGCTTCAATCATGCCCTATACGGCGCAATTTTTTGCCGAAAAATTGAATGTGCCGGTGGAATATTTTAATCCATTCCGCAATTTGCAGATTGACCCGGCGGTGAATCTCGAAGAGTTATCGCGAGTGGCCCACGGCATGGGCGAAGTTGTCGGTCTGGGCCTGCGAAACCTCGACAACTGCCCAGTCGAAATGAATTTGATGCCCGAGAGCACGTTGCGCTGGCAGTCGTTCGACCAAAAGAAGCCATATCTTATCGCCACCGTATTCAGTCTTGCGCTCGTGGCGGGCGCAGTGGGTTTGATGTTCAGTAAACTTGCCACTAATAAGCAGGCGGAAGTAGATCGCTTGCAGCCGCAAGTCGCCGAACTAACGGCGAAAACTGATAAATTCAAGCAAGCCTTTTCAAAATTAAAAAAGACGGAGACCGAGGCGGATCAAGCGGCAAAATGGCTGGGGCAGCGTTATTATTGGGCTGATTTTATCTCCGAGATGCGGTTGGCGATGCTTCGTGCTGAGAGCGGCATCAAGAAAAAGTTGTCGGTCCAAAAAGCTGGCGTGGATACCGGAGTTTGGATTGAGCAGATGATTTCTTCCTCGACCATCGGTTTGGCCAGCGCGGGTGCCACCATGAGCGCACCGGTTCAGGGCAATCCCGAGTTCGCCCGCAACCTTTACCGTGAAGGAGGGATCCCTGGAGGAACGCCGCCGGGAATGCCGCCGGGAGGACCGCCAGTTCCGCCAACGGGTGAAGCGCCAGCGTCTGGGGCGGCGGCCACAAATTTAGTTACGTTCGTCTGCCGGGCCATTAGCCTCACCAGTGTGGATGCCTCGGCAAATCGGGATATTGCCTACGCCGTGCAGGAAGAAATCAAGGCTTCACCGTTGGTGAACCCCGCACAGACCACTCTCGACGGCAGCATCATGACGGATGAGACCACCGGCACGTTCACCTTCACGTTGAAGGTCGCACCGCTGAACCCGTTAAATTTTTAATATGGGCTGGATCAAGCGAAATTTATTTTTTGTAGTCTGCGGAGTGGTATCCCTGTTACTACTTGGCGGCGCAGGGTATTACATCTGGTCTGAAAGCGCACGCAATGCGAAGGCTGGCGATGATTTAAATGAGGTATATTCCAAGCTAGATAGCTTGGCGAAGCAGGAGCCAAAACCAGGTAATGACAAAGTCAATAACACCGCGATCGCCAAGGAGCAAGAGCAGCAGTTGAGAGATTGGTTAAACTCCGCTTCAGCATATTTCCAGCCGATTCCTGGTATCCCTCCGGGCACAAATGTTAGCAGCAAAGATTATGGCACGGCGTTGAGCCGCACCGTCGATCAAATGTTGCACGCGGCCGATAGCGCAGGCATTACCTTGCCTCCCAAATACGGTTTTTCATTTGAGGCTCAACGTCAGCGCATGACGTTCGCGCCGGGAAGCGTGGATTTACTCGCCCAACAACTTGGTGAAGTTAAGGCGCTCACCGATATTTTGTTTGCCACACGAATCAACGCGCTCGATAGCATTCAGCGTGTGCGGGTTTCCGAGGACGATGCCTTAGGTTCGCCGACAGATTATTTGGATCAACAACCGTTGACGAACGATCTCGCCATTATTACGCCCTATGTCGTCACCTTTCGTTGCTTCACACCCGAATTGGCGCGGGTTCTAGTGGGATTTTCGAAAGGTTCAAACACGCTCATAGTAAAATCAGTCAATGTTCTCCCCGCTGGAGCTTCCGGAACGACACCTTTGGGAATGAGTGATGGCGGTGCCATGCCACCGATGCGAATCCAAGGTGAAGGTGGGCTTCCTGGTTACCCAGCTGGCTATTTTCCTGGTGGTGCCCAGTCGGTTGCCGCCGTGCCCGCTCCCGGTAAAGGCGGATTGCAAGCACTGTTGAAAGAACAGTTATTGCGGGTCGTCATCGAAGTAGATCTGGTTAAATTGTTGCCCAAAAGTTAAATGGACTTCATCAAAAAAAATTACGAGAAAATCGTCCTCGGCCTAGTGCTAGCCGGGTTGGTGGGGGCCTTGGTTTTCATGCTGTTTTATATCAACTCTGACCGGCAAGAGATGGACGACAAACGGGTCAGCTTGACTAGTCCGAAAGTAACTCCGCTGACTAACCTTGATTTAACCATTCATGATGCCGTGTTCGCCAGGATGCGGTCGCCGCATGTGCTCGACTTTGAGACTGGCAATAAAGTTTTCAACCCTATGGAATGGCAGAAGGGTCCAGACGGAATGCCGATTCGCCACGACAATGTCGGCCCGCGCGCCTGTGTCGTCACTAATATAACGCCGCTATTTATGGTCATCACTTTTGACTCATTGACGACCAATGAACTGGGCGTGGCGCGCTACGCGTTAAAAGTTGAAAAGCAGGGCGCGGCGACGGCGGCAAAACGCCGCCCGCAACAACGATTCATTTCTTTGGGCGACAAGCCAAATGATTTTTTCTCACTGGTTGAAGTTAAGGGCGCACCCGAAAATCCGGAGTCGTTTTTGATCAAGCTCGTTGATACCGGCGACACTGTCACGGTTTCGTCAGCCAAAGAAAATCCTTATCGCCGTGTAGATGGTTATACGGCGAGCTTCCGCTATGACTTGGAGCGCAAAACTTTTGTGAATCGCCGGGTGGGCGACAAAGTTACTTTTGGCGGCACGGATTACGTGGTGTCCGAGATCAATCAGAATGAATTGATTCTGGCTGACCAAACGAACCAGAAGAAAACTTCGCTGACATATTCGCCCGCCCCCTAGTGAACGCCCCGACAAATAATTATTGAATTTATTCAGATTTCAACCAACCTCACTTTAGCCATGATGAAAGCATTTACCATCTCACTCGCCTGTGCCGTTTTGTTGGCGCTCGAATCGAACGCCACCGCGCAAAATAGCGCCAAGGATGACGCTGTCCGGCAAGCCATCCTGAACCAGCAGAGCACCATTTTACTGCGTCAGAAACTTGTCGAGGCCAAGGCCGCCATGCAACGCAACGATACCGCCGGTGCCGCCAAGCTTTATCAAGAAGCCTTCAAGTATACGAAAGAAATCGGTTCTGGTATTGACGCCGAGACCGCGCAGACTAAGGCCGGATTGGCCACGACGCGATTGGCACTGGCGCGCGCCGCGCAAAGCCGGGGCGATTATCGCGAAGCTGGCGTGCAGATCGCACAGGTTTTAAATGCCGACCCTAAAAATGTTCAGGGGATCGCTTTAAAAAAACAAAATGACCAGATGCTCGCCGCCATGCAGGGGCATATTCCTTCGGCGGCCACGGTCGCTTTGATTCCTGACATCATGAAGGAAAAAGTCAATGCGGGCACGTTGGTTCAAGATGGAAAATTACTTTACGAAGCGGGCAAATTAGAAGAGGCCGAATTGAAATTGAAGGAAGGACTGAAGTTGGATCCTGACAATTCCGGAGCTTACACTTACTTAAATCTGATCAAGCAATCGAAACTATTGCGTGAATCCGCCCAACACGCCGTAGATACCCAGGACCGTATGGCTTCGGTTGAAAAGCAATGGGTGTTGCCAAAACCTACCGTTACGCTCGCACCCTACGGAAATCCGTATGCCACCAATACCATGATTTACACCGGTCCTGGTCGTCAGATGATTGTGGAAAAACTAAATCGCATCCGTTTGGAAAGCGTGACCTATGACGGCGTGCCGCTAAGTGAAGTTTTGCGGCAGTTGTCTGAAAAATCCCGACTTGCAGATCCCGACCGCAAAGGCATCAACTTTCTCATCAACCCAAATCCCGACCAATCAGGACAGGCGATTGCTGCGCCTACGGGTGGTTTTGGCGGCATCGGTGGACCATTGGGTGCTGCTCCCGCTGCCGGAATTCCGGCGGCAGTTGATCCGCAAACCGGCTTGCCAGTTGCAGGCCCCGGTGGCGCAACTGGTGGTGGCGGAAATTCCACCGAAGCACTGGACGCTGGGGCTTTCACGGTGAAGTTGAGCTTGGTTGATGTGCGCCTCACGGATGTTTTAGCTGCGATTATGGATGTGGCGCAAAATCCAAATCCCGGTGACCAACGCACCATCAAATATACTATCAAAGATTACGGTATAGTGTTTCAGGCGAAAGGTGTGGAATCACCGCAAATGTTCACGCGTGAATTTAAGGTGGATCCAAATACTTTTTATTCTGGTCTTGAAAGTGTGAGTGCTACGAGCTTTGGCGGCAGCGGCACTAGCAGCGGCGGTGGTGGCGGCGGTGGTGGCGGTGGCAGCCGTGGCGGTGGCGGCGGCGGCGGTGGTAATCAACAAGGTGGTGGAGCTGTGGTTGGCGTTGTGAATCCTTTCGCGGGTGGCGGTAGCCTGCGCAATCAAGGTGGCCAAGGCGGCGGCGGTGGTGGCGGCGGTGGCGGTGGCCAAGGCGGTGGTAGTTTGTTGAACGCCACAGGTGCTGGTGGGGCGGCGGGTGGCGGCGGCGGCGGTCAGCAGAACCAAGGCGGCCTGAATTACATCACGACTCAAACGTCAGCCGCAACGCCGAGTTCACTGGCAATTCATTTTTTCACGACGCTCGGAGTTAATCTATCTGCGCCTCCCGGTAAGTCAGTTTTCTTTAACGACAAAAGCGGCAAATTGCTCGTCCGTGCGACAGAGCAGGATTTGGATACCATTGAACAGGCGATTCATGCTTTGAATGAAGTCTCGCCACAAGTTCATATCAAAACGCGCTTCATTGAAGTGCAGCAGAAAGACAACAAAGCGCTCGGCTTCGATTGGTATCTTGGCAATTTCATTAATGGAAATCTCATCGGCAACGGCGGCAGCGCCCCTTCATTGAATTCCCGCGTAGATCCGATTGCAAATCCGCTCGGAGCGTTCCCCGGAAATACAACTGCGAGCCTCATCCCGGGTTCGGCGAGCGACCAATTGGTGACTGGTGGCCTGCGCAATTCCGGTCCGGCACTAGCCACCTTGACCGGTATTCTGACGGATCCGAATTTCCGCGTCGTCCTTCGTGCACTCGAACAACGTGGCGGTTTTGAATCTCTCGGTGAACCCGAAGTCACCACGACCAGCGGACGCCAAACTCAGATGCGTGCGACGCAAATCATCAATGTTGTCACCGGTTTCAGTTTTGATAATGGATCAGCGGGTCAGGGATCAAACCAAGGCGGCAACACGGGCGGTGGCACGGGTAACGGAAATAACCAGACCATCAACCCTGGCACTTCCTCAGTTTCGCCGTCAACCCAACCGGTGGAAACTGGACCGATCCTCGATGTGGTTCCCTACGTTCTTTCGGACGGATACACTATCAATATGGCGCTGATTCCGTCGCTGACCGACTTCAATGGTTATGACACGATCTCCGCTGGTGAAATCCCTGGTTACAATCCTGGAACAGCCTTGGCTGGTGCTAACAACGGCACCACTCTCCCAGTGGCACTTCCGAAGTTCACGGTCCGCCAAGTTGTCACCACGGTTAACGTCTGGGACAATCAAACGGTCGCGTTGGGTGGATTGATCACGTCAACAGTTCAAAGCACCAAGGACAAGGTTCCGGTGCTGGGCGATATCCCGATGCTCGGTCGGCTTTTTCAAAGTCAGGCCAAGACTACCATCAAAAACAACCTCATGATTTTTGTGACAGCCACCATCGTGGATCCCGCCGGCAATCGGGTTCATTCGGATGACGATCTGCCATTTGCCCAAGCGACTACGCCGACGCAACCTGAGGGCTACGGTGTTTTGAAAGAAGCCGGTTCGCAAAAAGTCAGTGCTGCCGCGCTTGCTCCGAAGCCGTGAGTCGGCTGTTGATCATTGATGGTCACGCCTACGCCTACCGCGCGTTTCATGCCATCCGTGATTTGCGCGGGCCGCAAGGGCAGCCGACCAATGCAATTTACGGCTTCATTAAGATGCTGGAAAAAATGCGGCTGACGTTGGCCCCGAATTATTTGAGGGTGGTTTGGGATGGTGGGTTAAGTGCGGAACGGATGGCGGCGCTGCCAGGTTATAAGGCGCAACGCCCGGAAATGCCGGATGATTTGCGGTTACAGTTTGATGAGATTTCCAGTTATTTGGAGGGGGCTGGCATCTCGGAATTTTGCGGTGATGGTATCGAAGCTGACGATTATATCGGTTGTCTAGCGCAACAGGCAGCGACAAAAGTGAATGTTGTGATTGCCAGTTCGGACAAAGACTTTATGCAGCTTGTCACGGATCGCATCGGGCTTTTGAACCCCAATGACAAGTCCGGAGCGATTTGGGGGCGATCAGAAGTGTTCGCCAAAGCTGGTGTCGAGCCGGAACAGATAGTGGACTGGTTGGCTTTGATGGGGGACACGGTGGATAACATTCCTGGTGTGCCGGGAGTGGGGCCGAAGACAGCGGCAATGTTGCTGAAACAGTTTGGCTCGGTTAAAGAAATTTATTCGCAATTGTCCGAAGTGAAGTCAGAGAAGACTCGTCTAGCCCTCAAAAATGCGGAGGCTGATGTCCTGAGAAATTTGGAGCTTGTGCGGCTACAGGCTGTGCCGCTTGAATTGGAACTTGAACAGTTGGTGGTTCGACAAGCGAACCAAGATAAATTGCGCGGTTTATTTGCGCGCTGGGGATTTAACGGAATGCTGGCTGCGGTGGGAAATATGTCGCAGCAGGCGGAGTTGATTTGAAGAACATGAATTTGCCTAACAAGACCAACGGAATGTCCGGCGATGGTTACGTCGCCAGGGCCACGTCAGGATTTTTTCGACAAATGCAACGACATGGTATATTTTTTCCGCGACTCACAATGCAACTTTTAGCTCGTGCCGGTAATCTGGCATCTTTTATCACGGCAGTGGCTTTTTGCCTTCTGCTAAACAGCGCCAGTGCGCAAACTAATTACTATTCCAGCAACGGGACAGAATACGCCATCGTTGGCGCCCTGCCGGGCGATCAGGTTACTCCTGCCGCCGCAATTTCCACCAATGGTGGTTATCTTGTGTGGGCCGATAATGCCACGGACGGCGATAGTTGGGGCATCAGTGCTAGCAAGCTGGACTCAACCGATTCTGGGGTTTTGAGTTCATTTCGGGTTAATAATGACGGGGTTGGTGCTCAAGAAAATCCACGCGTAGCACTTTTCCAAAATGGCGGTGCAGTGTTTGTGTGGCAAGGCGGCAAACAAGGTTTCCAACACATTTTCGCCCGCTTCCTCAATTCCGGCGGCACCTTTGTAACGTCAGATGTCTTAGTCCCCGCCAACACCAACAATTTTCAACTCAATCCGGCGGTCACCGTGCTCGGCAATGGTAACGTGGTCATCGTTTGGCAGAGTTTCAATCAAGCCGGTGCCAATTCCATGCATGATGTTTATGGGCGGATTTTCACTCCGTCGGGAACTCCGGTCACGAGCGAGTTTTTGGTCAACCAGTATACCACTTACAACCAACGGTCACCGGTTGTCGCGGGGCAACCGAATGGCGGTTTTCTTGTGAGCTGGGTTTCCGAGCAGCAACGGATTGCCGCTCCCTCACTCGGTGGAAATACTTCATCGAGTTCCGCCTCAGCTCTGGTATTGCCCAGCGTGGATATTTATGCGCGATACTTCAATTCCGCCGGCACGCCCCTCGCTAATGAATTTGTGGTCAATACCGATAACAATCCTTGCGCTAACCCCTCGCTCGCCGTGGCGACGGATGGCAGCTATCTTATTTCTTGGACTGCCCGGGATATGACTAATCGAACAAATAGTTTAGATATTTACGCGCGAACATATAATAGCTATGGAACTGGCGGTTCCGTTTTTTACGTAAACTCGAGGATTTATGGTGACGAGTATTCTTCCAAAGTCAGTGCCATTGGACTCGATTTTCTTGTGACTTGGACTAGCCTCGGTCAAGATGGCTCGCGTGAAGGGGTCTATGGTCGCAATATCCATAATAACGGAACTTATAACAGTCCGGAGTTCCGAATTAACACCACTACCGCCAGCCAGCAAATGGAACCCTGTGTTTCCGGGGATGGCAGCAGCCAATTTTTGGTTGTCTGGCGCAGTTTTACAGGTGTTGCCAATGGTTTTGATCTCTACGCCCAACGCTATCTTAACATGTCGGTTGGCCTCCCCGCGATGTCCGCGCCGTTTGTTTGGGCTCCGTTTGTGGTTAGCAACAACGTCTATCTACCCCAATTGACAGTTTCTTGGGCACCGCAGCTTGGGCTTTCCATCGCCAATTACGAAATCTTTGTTGATGGGGCATCCACTAACGCCGCCACTATTAATACCAATATATGGACCATGACGGCCAACAACGTGCCGTCCATTCCTTTGACTGTAAACAGCACGCATTCATTTCGCCTTGGCTATGTCACCACTGACGGTCGTCGGCCTTCCTTATCTCCGGCTGCCGTCGGGACGACTTGGGGTGGTAATAACTGGGGCGGCATTCCGTATGAATGGATGGCGCAATATTTCGGGGGTTATTACGGAGGCGTGTATCACACCAACGCCTGGTGGTCGCCCAACCTGACGTTGGGATCTAGTGGCTTAACGCTTTACAAAGTCTTCTTAAGCGGTGGCGATCCGTTTGATTCGACCACTTGGCTTCAACAGTCAATGACCAAGACCGTCCAAGGAATGTTCTTAAATTGGAACACCACGCCGGGAGCCACCTATCAAGTTCAACAAACCACCAACTTTTCTACTTGGAGTAATGTTGGAGCACCACGCTTTGCGGCCGGCACGACTGATTCATTAAACGTCGGTGGCGGCTCAGTTGGTTATTATCGGATAGTCTTGTTGCGTTAATTATTTTTTGTATGCGGAAAATTTTTAAAATCAGTTTACTAGTTGCGCTCTTATTCGCCAGCTTGGCGTCAGCGTGGGGTTTTTCTTTGCTCGGCCCGCTTCCTAGCGACGCTGGCGGTGAGCCGTGGCAAGTTCCGGTGATCGGCTATGCTCTGCCTGGTGATATCGGTGGGCCGCATAATTTGGGTGAAGAGTATCGGCGCGTTACCCCCTTCATGTTCTACACCTATGATGCGAGTTTCTTGAGTTATTTCGGCTTGGCTGGTGCTACCAATGTGGATGCCGCCTTTGCCATCATGAACTACACCATGGGCACAAACAATGCCGTTGGTGCGGACAATCTATCCGCGTATAGCCCCGGCCTGACTGAATTTCCAGATGGGTCCCAATCCTACAATGCCTCGGCTCAGGCGCTATTTCTAACGGACCTAAAATCAGTAACTCTTAGCTTCTTGGCGGAACAGATGGGATTAGCTGAGCCAGAACGCTATACTTGGACCTTGCATGATCGCCTTCCCGGCAACGGCTCGCCTTGCCTGATCACCGTCCTATACACCGTGGTGATGCGTAACTTCGACATTCTAGATACCCCACTGAATCAGGTGCAATATTCACCCTATGTGAATGACATTTTGTATACCTATTTTATAACGGAATTTTGCAATGGGCCAAATCCTCTGGCCTTTACTACTCCTTATCCGGTGGATCCCAGCGCGTCCAAGGTTTATAGCTCAGTAGCTGCCTTTGACCTGCAGTTAGGCGGATTTTATACTGGTTTCACCAGAGATGATGTTGCTGGGCTTCGTTATATGTTGAGTTCAAATAATATCAACTATGAAGCGACGGCTTCGGCCGGCGGGTTGCTGCGCACCAGCAACGCGATTAGCCAAACGACTCTCACTACCTTGCCGTTAAGCCTGCTGTATGGACAGGCCGCTGTGACTGACCCGAACACCTTGCTGACCAACTATCCGGGGCTTACTTACATTTCCGTTCAAACTAACATTGTCAACCAATTCACGACCAATGTGTTTGCTTATTACACAAATTTGACGGCGCCATTCACGAATTCCGGGCCGAATTTTCCTGGCTGGACACCCGTTCAGTATGGTGGATTTGTCGTCCCTAATCCGGTTACCTTATCGCTTGGAGATTTCATAGCCGCCGCTGCCACCAACGATCCGGCTGCCATGCAGGCGCTCTATCCCGACCTAGTCATCAGTCAGGTAATTACGAATTCCCAAAGGTTGTTGGTCGTCACCAATCGCGATCCGTATTACACCAACCAGACGGCCAACCCGGTCTATGCCAACAACGTTCCCGGCGGCTTGGGTTTGGGTTACTACTTCACTAATCAGCCGGGACCGACGGCGATTAATTACCCGTTGACATCACAATTGTTTACCAATGTTGACCTCTACCAGTTTAGTCAGCAGGCCCGGACAAACGATGCGGCTGCGCTGATCGCATTATATCCTAGCTTGGTTATTCTTAGCTCATACTCTACGCCAACTAACCAGGATGTTCCCAACGTTACCACATATTTTACGAATGCGCTGCCCGGCTCGCCGTATGGCTCGCCGCCACGGTTAATAACCGTGACGAATGGGATTACTCGAGTTTTTTACACCCTCTACTTCCATACCTTTGGTAACGTGGTGACCAATCATGCCTACAACAGCTCGTTAATCACGTTTTCGACGACTTACGTCACCAATTATATTGGCGCTCCGTATCCCAACGTCTATACCAATACAACCACGGTGAGTTATTACACCAATATTATGTCCGGGGATATTTTAATTATCCCGACCAACTGGTGCGGCTTCCAAGTTACTGCTACTTATAGTCCGCTCGCCGTGATGGGCGTCAGCAATACGATTGCGTCGTCGGCATTCACCAACGTTGTGAGCACCAATACGACCCTGTATCAGTTCAGTCAGTCGTCATTTTTCACCTTTACCAACCGCACCTACAACGTCACGCCTGGTATCTGTGAACCCGTGCTGGTATTTCCGACGAACTACACGACCAACATTGTTAATAGTTATGTTTATAACTTTGGTAATGTGGTCACAAATCATTTTTATACCAATACTTTAGTGCGTGTCTCGACCACCAACATCTTTTCATTGCCGAATGGGTTTACCAATACGTTATCCACCAATTATATTCCATCCTTTACAATCTACAGTAATACACCTTCCGGGGATATATTCATCGTTCCTCAGGCTTGGTGCGGCTATACCTACACGACTCTTTCCAGCTCGTTGGCTTCCACCACTAATGTGTTCATTCCCGGTGGTATAGTTCCCGGCAGCGGACAGTCTTACATAAAGACCACCATTTCGTATTATACAAACTATACATTATCCATGCGCCCGGGGTTCTGCGAGCCGGCATTGGTAATGGGCACTAATTACAGCACCAATCAGGTAACTACTTACAGCTACGTCTTTGGCAGCATCATCACCAATCGTTACAACCCCAACACGCTGGCGCGAGTGGTTACCACTAATTACATGTTGATTCCGTTTGGATTAGTCGGTGCCATCACCAATCTGGTAACGACCAATTTTGTTAACATTGGGCCAAGCGGGGATTTCTTTATCGTGCCTCCAAACTTTTGCGCGTTGACGATTATATCCACCTTGGCGAATACGGTTACGATCACGACCAATCAATTCGCCGCGACGATAGCGGTCGGCCCTGACCTTGGGGAACGCTATACTCAGACCACGACCTTTAGTTCAACGAACAGCACCTTTGTCGTTCAACCCTACGTCTGCAACACCGCACCGCCTGCGCCCACCTTGCGACGTGGTATTGAGCATGTTCAGTTCATGCGTGTGAACTACGACTCACTGATTGGTCAATTCTTTCAGCCGTTTACCAACTATTACACCATGACGGTGATTACCAACAGTCAGCAGATCACTGAAAATTATCAGCGCGTTATTACCCAGCCGGACATTCGTTTAAGTGCGCAAGATTTGGCCACGACGCCGGCCGACAACATTATCGGCAATGGCACCGCCGCGCGTGGAATTGCCTACGATTCCAGCCAAGTATTGCAAGGGTTGCGTGGGCCAGGCACCATTCGCGGATTCACTACATTTACTTATAACAAGGTTGGCCCTATTTTCTTGAATGGGCCATTTGCCAGCACTAATTCGTTTGTCTATGAGTTTAACCAGAACCAACAGTTAGGATTAAGTTTGCCGTATTGGGCATCCTTGTTGCAATGGGCGTCATTTGACACTTCCACAAATCCCCCCATCCTTTATCCAAATGGAACCAGCCTCGCCAACCTGGCTAATTCCATTTATATCCAAATGCTGCCGGCGACGTTGGCGGATGGCACCGTGGGCGCCTTTTATAGCCAAGCGTTCAGTGCTGCCGGCGGACAACCCCCTTATACTTGGTCCGCACCAAACTTTTCCGGCCTGGTCCCCGGTATGAGCTTCAACCCCGCAGCGCAGACCATCTCAGGCGTGCCAAGCGTCGCCGGCACCTTTAATTTCATAATCCGATTGACTGATTCCGTAAATCGGATCGTTGACTATAATTATACCATTACCATTCATTGAGCCCATGAAGCGCATATTTCAGCAAAGTTATCGGTCGGCAGCGGGAAGGATTTTTTCGATCCTGCTTGGACTGGCGTTGGCTGGCTCGGCGCGGGCGACGCAACCGCTATATCAGAACACTTCCTCGTCATATTATTCCGTTGGTGGAGCTGTTTTCAACCCCCCGCCAACGTTAGACTATACCGCGTTTGACAATGAAAACATCTTCAGTGTCAGCTACCTGAGTTACGCTTTAGGTTATCCGTTTTATGAAACGGTCAACACCGTTTATTACACTAATAACGGGACAATGATTTGCAATAGTCCAGTTTCAACCAATGGCTTTATAAGCAGCTTTGGTAACGGTTTTATTTTCGATCTGCAAACGACTAATGCGCACAAAATGGCCGGCACCTTCTTTAACCCGGGCACAATCCGATGCAATTCGACCAATGATGGCAATAATATTTTTAGCTTTAGCGGCTTTTCATTCTTTTTTGTGAATAGTATCGGCAAGTGCGAGGTGACAGCTACAAACATCATTAACCCGGGAACTATCAATGTTGGCCCGGATGGAACGATCAGGCTGACCTCGCAAAATTCTGATCTGTCTTTCGGTTCGTTCTATTTGGAAGCGCCCTTGACTGCGGGATTCCTTTTGAGCAGTTTTGGTCCTTTTACCACGGCCCAAACTTTGCCGAACGTGAGCGCCGCCGGTTCCATTGGCACTAACTCCCCCTGGTCACCGGGTTCTGACTTGGGCCCCAGCTCGGTGGTTGAACCGTTCCCGATCTTCCGTAGCCTCTCGAATACGGTTCCGTATGTGAATGTTCGTTCTGTTGGGCCGAGCAATGTGATTATCCGGGCGGTGTTTGTCCTCAACAGCAATCCGAACCTGCCCTATAAGGTTTACTTCGGCAACACGCCGTTTGATCCTGTTGGCAATGGTGGTGCCACGGTGGAGTTTGACGGCGCGTATCAAGATCCGGCTTCGGGCAACTATGCCACCAACTATCTCTATTTGAACAATGACTATCTCAGGGGGGCGTCCACAAACGTAGCTATTTTCAATGGCGTCCCGAATAATTTCACCTTCACCGAAAGCACTACGCCATTTGCCCTGGGAACACCAGTAGCCAGTAGTTTTCCGTTTAATTTCCTGCCGCCATCTTCCATTACGAATAAGTATTCTTATGTGGATGCCACTTTCCTTTCCAGCACGGTGGCCACGAATGCCTCCGCAATAAATCCTAGCGGATCCGTTACGAATTTAACTGGAAAAATCTATATCACCGCGAGCAACCAACTGACTTTGGCCAACGCCCAGATCAGTGGAGAAAACTATCTGTCCCTTATCGCTCCAAATCAATTTGATGGCAGTCAAAATGCACAGATTGTCGCGCCGTATGCGGACATAAATGTCGGTGTCACCAACGGCCAGATGCAGGTGGCCAATTTGATTGCTGCCGGCGTTTCGACTCTCGGTGGCAATTTACAGGCGTGGAGCACGCAATGGGATTATGTGGACTCTTTCGGTGTGGACTACGATTTCCGCGTGCTAATCGTAACCAGCGCTTTGACCCCGCAGTCATCCTCCTGGGTCCGGACGTTGCGGCTGCATGCCACCAATAGCTTGGTCATCAGTGACGTGTTGAATGTGTATGATTCACTTAATATTGACGCCCAGCGCCTGACTGTAAGCACCAATGGTTACGGTAACGGCTTTACCTCAGCGAATGGCGCATTGAATTGGGCTAACCATACCACCTTTGGTCCTACCCAAATTCCCAATGTCCTATGGTTGACCAACAATGGATCCATTACCGCCTGGAACGATGCCATCTTTGGAACCTCCTCGCTCCGTTATGCGGCTTTCATAAATAACGGTTTTATTGGCGACAATGGCACGACGATTTGGACGACTAACTTCGTCAACTCTGGTGTCATTACTAATGGCTCCGGCGCGTTCGCATTGCAGACGCAGCGCGCGGTGATGACCAACGGTGCTCTCTACGCCAACGGCAATGTCACCATCACGACGCCGAGCCTGTATATCACCAACGAATATCTTTTTGCCGGTCGGTCCCTAACTATCTTCGCAACTAACTTGCTAGCGGATGGTGGAAACAGCAGTAACTTCTGGTCAGTCGGTAGCCTGGGTATCGCTAACGACGGACTGATGCTGCCTATCAAGCCCGCCACCGGTGATTTACTCGGAACCACCATCACAAACTTTGCCCCGGCTAATACCCCCATGCTGACGGTCTGGGCAGGACAGGATCGCGGTTATTCCGTAGCTGGTTTTTATAACAATGCCGCGATCGGGCATTTGGTCTTGGATGCAGCGGCTGGCACGCCCACCCACAACGGACGTTTTACGTTCAATGGTGCCAGCATCAGCAACGCCATCTATGTGGATGAGATTGAGTTCAAGGATTTCTCCACTAACCGGGATGCCGGCGGGAACATGCAGGGCATCACCTTCAACACGAATCTGGTGATCTATTTCGCGCAGGCCATTGTCAACGGCGGTTCTTTTGCGGAAAAATTAAACCTGAAGAATACCAATAATTTTGCTAACAATCTGACCAGCCACTTCCGCTGGCTGCCCGCCTATACCGGTTACTTTAGCTCGACCAACTTGGTTTATCCCGACGGTAGCACCAATGTGGTCAACGCGGCACTGGCACAGAGTGGCAATATAGATTCCGATGGCGATGGCATTCTCAATAATGCAGACGCGACGCCGTTCTTCGTTTCGTCGCAGATCAATTTTCAACTAACCATCACCAACGTGCCGCCGCGGTATGCCCGGTTGACGTGGATGACCATCCCTAACGCCACGAACACGGTATTATTCAAGACCAATCTACTGGCTCCCAACTGGTCGGTGCTCACTAATTTTGTCTCACCGCAACCTTATCCTAGCCCCGCCTCGGCGGTGACGGTTCTGGACCCGGTGGGCACAAATGTTACGAGATTTTACTGGATAAGCGTGCAGCCGTGGCTGACTTATCCCAACCTATACTGAAATAAAAAATGTCTGCGGCGGCTATCTGCTGCGGACTATTCATGGAGAAAAATTGTGAAAGCCGAAAATTCAAAGAAGAACCGTCCCGCCACGCGCGGACTTAAGACATTTGCCGCCTGGCTGTTGGTGTTGGCTGCCTTGGTGGGATCGTCCGCCCGGAACGCCAGCGCGCAGGTGACGAATGATGTTTTTGCCAATGCCTCCGTCATCGCCGGATTGACTGGCACCGTGAATGTGACCAATGGTCTAGCGACGCTGGAAGCCTGCGAATTGACCAACGTGGTGACGGACGATAATGGGCTGCAGACCCAGGGCGCGACAGTCTGGTATCGCTGGACGGCACCCAATTACGGCACGGCCACCTTTGATACCATCAACAGTGACTTTGATACCGTGCTGGCGATCTATACCAATGCGACCACCACCAATCTCTGCACTGCCGGGTTACTTGCTGCGGATGACAATGGGCCAGGCGGGAACACCTATCCTTTTAGTCAGTTATCCTTTGCGGCCGTGCCGGGGACAACGTATTTTATTTCGGTGGGTGGTAATGGCTTGGTTCCGCCCACGGGAAACATCGCGCTGAACTGGTCGTTGGTGCCCCCGACCATCCCATCCGGAACCTTTTCTTTCACCAGGAGTATTTATGTCGTTAGCGATCAAGATGCCAACAGTCCGGTGAGCGGCACGGTCGGTGGGACGATTGGCGGCTTCAACGGTGCGCGCGTGACGGTGACCCGCTCCGGCGGTTCGAGTGGCCGGGTGATGGTGGACGTGGTCGGTGCGGCGGAGACTTACATCAATACTTTTACCACCAACTATTACGGAACGAACACATCTTATACCTTCATTGACACCAATGGGATTGGCAATACCACCAATATTATTCAGGCGTTCACCGTCGTTTCCAACTCCTACCAATCCAAAGCCAACGGGACCTTTCTCTACTATGTCGTGACTAATGCCTACACGAACGTCATCACCCAGATCTATACCGGGGTCGCCACACCGTCGGTCTTTACGGGCACCAATTACCCGCTCGTGAGCGGGGCGATGTCCCCCGTGCCCGCGACCATTCCAGGAGTAACGAATGGTTTTACGTTTGTGCGCACGGTCAATCAGCCGTTTCCATATACTAATTTTTCTACGAACTTTACGTTCATCGTCATAAATACAAACGACATCAACACCAACTTTATCGGTTCGGTGAATCCAAACTTTACTTTCGTGGCCCAACCGCCGGTTGTTGATAGTGGATCGGTTAACGCCCGGGCTGTGACCTTAACCAATCTGGGCCGGGTGGTTTTCCCGCTGATCTCCGTATCGGGACTCGATACTTATACCAACCCCACGATTTATTGGACCAACACGTATCAATTGAGTTACTACTATGGTTCTAACACAGTGATCGTTCAGACGGCACCGCCGGGTTTGCCGCTGTTTTTTACCAACGCCTTCTATACAAACTATGTCTATACGAACTTCAGCTCTTTGGTCTATGCTGTCTATACCAATAGCGGTCTGGGGTTGACGGTCACCAACACGTTTGCCAACAATGCGGTAAACTACAATTCTGGCGTTACTAATTTCACCTTTAACGAGAGCGACAATGTCGGGCCCGCAAATACTTTCATCACCACGTCACCGTTGTCTCTCTCAGGCGCCTATCCATCGAATTTTCCGCCCATCGGTTTTTTCAATTTAGGCTTTAGCCGTATTACTGACACTAGTAGCAACATTATCTACGCTAGCACTAACTCGTTTCGGAATCCGCCCGTGGTGGCGACCGAAACGGTTAACGCGTCCAGCTCTTTTACGTCTGGGTCGGCGACCTTGACCTTTGACGACTATGAGATGAGCAAGGATGTTATTGTCGGAGTTTCGCCGGCGGCGGGCCCGGACTTACCGGTCGTAGCCAACATTCCCAGTGTGCTTCAAGTGTTCCTTTCTAACCCGCGACTGGATCCGTTGGAATCGGCGGACTTGATTCCGCCGACTATCAGCGGTGGCTCGTCGGAGGTCAGCGCCCTATCGTCATCCTATCCGCCCGGTCCGTCACTCGTTAACTTTGAGCGCTCAACGTTTACTGTAAACAAGGATGTATCTGGTGGTGCGGCGGTCATTCATGTGCAACGTTCGGGATACTCTGGCAATGTTGCGACGGTTGATTATGTCATTAACCCGACGCCGACGCTATCGCCTGGATGGTATCGGCCACCGACTTTCGTGGGCGGTCGCAACCCGGCCAATACGTATAATTTAGAGGCAGGGTCGGATTATGCGCTGCCTAACAGCGATTTCACGCCGGTTACCGAAACCTTGTCGTGGGGGATTGGCGACACGGCCGACAAGCTGATCACTATACCCATCCTCAACAACGGGTTGGTCGAAAATAATGCGGATTTTCAGGTGCAGCTCTACAATGCCACGCCGATTCCTTCGACCAGCGATCCGGGTGGGGCGCTCGGCCAGGTGAACTATGCCACGGTCACGGTGCTGTTTGATAATTTGACTGCTGGCCAGCAACCAGCCGGGGCGGTAGATCGCAATTGGAACAAGGACAGTGCCGCTGATTCTAATCCTCCGCAATTGCAGTTTCCGGGCACCCAAGGCGGAGTAAGCGGCAGCGCTGCCGGCAATGGCGGCACGGTCTATGCGGTAGCGGAGCAAACCGATGGCAAGGCGATCGTCGCCGGCAGTTTTATTTCATTTGATTCGCACACTTACAACCGGATTGTCCGTCTATTGGGAAATGGCTATCAAGACCCAACGTTTTTAGCGTCGCCGAACAGCGGAGCGAACGGTGGAATTTACGCGGTCGCGGTGCAACCGGATGGAAAAATTGTAATTGGTGGCGACTTTACCTCCTTCAACGGCGTCAACCGGTATCGGATCGCCCGTTTAAATGCCGATGGGACAGTGGACGGTTCCTTTACGCCAGGTATTGGTGCGGATGGCACGGTTAACAGTTTGGTGGTTCGCAACGATGGCAAAGTGGTTATCGGCGGTGACTTCACCACGGTGAACGGCGTGTCATCATCCTATGTGGCCCGGTTGAACGCAGATGGGACTGTAGATACGAACTTCAATGCCGGGGCAACGGTGAACGGCCCGGTGTATGCGTTGGCGGCGGGCGGAGCGACGTTGGGAAGCCTCGCGGCAACTGGTGGCCAAGCCGAAAATGTTCAGACCCTTAACTTGGGCGCGATTACGTCCGGCACGGTAACCGTTAGTTACAACATTGCTGGCCAGCCCTCTACATTGCAGGTTTATTACGGCGACCGAAATGGGCTGCCGCTCTACTTCACCGGCCTAGTATCTGGATCTAATACCATCGCGATTCCATTCGGCTCGTTCTCAGGCTTTACCACAAACCTGATCACCATTGTAATGAACTCCGGCGGCGGTTCGCCCGGAACTTTATGGACTTACACCGCGAAGGTGACGTCGGGCGACAACACCAAGCTTTATATCGGAGGTGCTTTTGACACTGTTGGCGGAGTAGCGGTCGGTGGCGTCGCTCGCTTGAACGATGATGGCTCATTGGATGCAAACTTCAATCCAGGTATCGGTTGTTACAATCCGGCCACCCTCATTACTGACCCGGTGCAGGCGCTCGCGCTCCAGCCAGATGGCAACTTGCTGGTGGGCGGATCGTTCTCCTATTTTGACCTCGCAAGTTACAACGGCATCGTCCGGCTGACGCCGGACGGCTCCGTGGACACGACGTTTAACCCTGGCTCTGGGACTTATGACTTCGTTTATGGTCAGGCCGACACGGTTTACAGCATCGTGCTTCAGTCGGATGGTGGTATTTTCATTGGTGGTGATTTTTCACAGTTCAACCAGACACGCCGTTGGGGTCTGGCGCGCTTGTTCAATGACGGCAGCGTGGACACGAGTTTCATGGACACGGCTTATAATCAATTTGCCGGGTTAGTGAACCATTACCACAACGAGAACGCTTTGGGCACGGATTATCCGACGGGTAACCATCGGAATTCGGTGCTGGCCTTGGCGATTGAGCCGGGAACGAGCAATATTATTGTTGGTGGCGACTTTTTGCGAGTTGGTGGTGGTTATACGCGCCGTGATATCCATCCGCGCAGCAATGTGGCGCGCTTGATCGGCGGCGTGACTCCGGGTCCCGGAAACATCCAGTTGACCTATAACAGTTACTCGGTGGATAAGAGTGCTGGAACGCTGTTTGTGTCGCTGGTTCGAACCAACGGTAGTTTGGGGCCGATTTCGGCGACCTTCTATACCAACATGGCTGCGCCGGGGCCGGGCGTTGCCAATGCCTCAGACATCACCGTCGCTCCGAATTATTTTAAACCGTTGTGGCCGACGATCTATTTAGGATCAGGCGCGGTGTTTTCTTGGATGGTTAGTCCCGGTATCTACGGACCGAACTACGCGACCATACCGACTCCCGTGAATAGTTCGGCCAATGTCTCGCTAACTATCAATAATAACACCAATATCACCGGTGATGTCCGCGCAACCATTGGCTTGTCCAATCCGGACGGATCAACCTTCAAGTTGGGCGGGGAATACATCGGGTTGTCGCCCGCGCTAGGTTCACAAGCATCGGCACCGTTGACCATTCTGGAAAACAACTTCAAGCCGGGCGTGCTCGGCTTCAGTTCGCCTACCTTCACCGTCAATCAAAATGCTGGCACGGCCACCATCACCTTGTCGCGGACGAACGGCACGGATGGAATCGTGTCGGTCAACTATGCCACCGCCAACGGCACGGCTACCAATGGCATCAACTATACCGCCACCAGCGGCACGCTGACCTTTAACCAAGGTGTGGCTAGCCGCACGTTCACCATTCCCATCATTAATAACGTGACAGTGGCGCCGGATAAGACCGTTAAGCTGTTACTTTCGACGGTGACGGGCGGAGCGAAACTCGGCCAGTCCAACGCGGTGCTGACGATTATCAATAATAACTTCACGCCCGGCCATGTGAGCTTCACATCGGTGACTTACACGACGAACGAGCCAAATAATACCGGCACGGCTTTGATTTCCGTGAACCGGCTCGGCGGCAGTAGCGGCACGCTGGCGGTGACCTTTGCTTCCCGCAACCTTACCGCCACGAACGGGATTCAATTCACCGGTTCCACGAATACCTTAACGTGGAACAATGGTGATGTTTCAACCAAGAATATATCTGTGCCGCTGCTGCACGACGGCGTATTCACGCCGGATCTGACAGTGACGCTCCGTTTGTATAACGCGATTGTCAACAGCACGCTTAACACAAATGGGTTGGGCTTGAATACTAACGCCACCTTGACGATTGGTAACATAGACTTCCCCGGCACGGTGTCGTTTACGGCCAACAGTTATTCGGTCAAGAAAAATGCGGGCTTCGCACTCATCCCGGTGGTGCGCACCGGCGGAAGTTCGCAGACGATTTCGGTGAACTACGGCACTGCTGATGGCACGGCCTTGTCGCCGACCGAATACACCAGCACCAACGGTTCGTTCACCTTTAACAATGGCGAAGTCAGTAAATTTTTCCAAGTGCCCATCATCAACAATCATGGTTCGATCGGGTTGAAACAATTGACGGTTCAACTTACCGGTGGGCCCCTCGGCACGCCTGCGATCGCGACGTTGAACATCATCGATAGCGATTCGGTGAACGAAAATCCTGGCACGGATGATACAACCTATAGCTCCACCGCCGGTTTCAATGGCGCGGTGTATGCCTTCGCTTTGCAGACTAATAACAACAAGTTAGTGGTCGGTGGCGACTTCACTCAGGCCAACGGCGTGCCGCGCCGGCGCATTGCGCGCTTGAACGCCAACGGCACATTGGATGCTTCCTTCTCACTGCCTTCAACGGCAATGGGCGTGAATGACGTAGTGCGTGCCGTGGTCGTTCAGTCCGATGGTCGCGTCGTCATTGGTGGCCAATTTACTAACTGCAACAGCTTGGTCTATAATCGCATCGCCCGCCTCAATCAAGACGGTGGCTTAGACAGTTTGTTCAATGTCGGATCAGGCGCGGATAACCCGGTCTATGCGCTCGCGGAAACGTTTGTTGGCGGGAGCCGGAAAATTTTGGTCGGTGGCAGTTTCGGTTCCTTGAACGGGACGACGTTCCATGACATCGGGCGCTTGAACGATGATGGCACGCCGGACACCACGTTTAATTCCGGGGGCCTCGGAGCCAATGCCGAGGTGTTTGCCCTCGCGGTGCAGCCGGATGGCAAAATGGTTATCGGCGGTAATTTTACCAACGTCAATGGCGTGGCGTTAAACCGCATTGCCCGCTTGAATGTGAATGGCTCGGTGGATCCTACCTTCACGCCGGTCACTGGCGCGAATGATTCCGTGTTAGCGGTCAAGTTACAGTTGGACGGAAAAATTCTGATCGGTGGTGCGTTCACTAATGTCAACGGCCTAGTCTTGAATCACATTGCTCGCCTAAATAGCGACGGTTCGACCGATGCCAACTTCACGCCCGGTGTCGGCGCAAATGACCTTGTCTCGGCCATTACTTTGCAGTCAGACACGCGCATCGTGCTGGGCGGTCAGTTCACTCGTTGCAGCGGGGTGGCGCGTTCCCGGATCACCCGCTTGAATCCTGATGGCACGGTGGATCCGTCGATTAACTTTGGTGTGGGCGCGGATGGGTTTGTCTCGGCCATCGTCATGCAGTCGGATCTGATTGCCGGTTATCCCACCAATGTGCCGGATGAAAAAATCATCATCGGTGGCGGTTTCACGCACTACAATGGCAACGCGCATCAGCACATCGTCCGCATCTACGGCGGCTCGGTAGGTGGCGTGGGCGCGTTTCAATTTTCCACCTCCGGATATTTTGCAAACGAAAACGCCTCCAATGCCGTTATCACCGTCATCCGCAGCGGCGGCACGATGGGGACGAACGCGGATGGTTCCGGCAATATCAACGTGCCCTTCACCACCTCCGATGATACCGCAGTGGCTGGCATTAATTATCAAAGCGTCGCCACCAACGTTGTATTTGCGATGGGGGAAGTGCAGCAGACCGTCAACATCCCGCTGATCCACGATTTTGTCATCACGTCCAATCTCGATTTGAATTTACAGTTGAATCCCTTGCCGCCGGCGGATTACGGCAACCAGCCTACGGCCGTGCTGCACATTGCGAATGTGGACAGCGAGGTGAACCTATCATCGCCATCTTATCAGGTTACCAAAAATGTCATCAACGGCGTGGCCACCATTAATGTTTTACGCCTCGGCGGCGGCATTGGCGCGGCCTCGGTGATCTTTAACACCACCACGAATGGCACGGCAACGCCGGGATTGGATTACACGCCGGTAACCAACTATCTCGTGACCTTTAATTCTGGAGTCACCAATGTGGCCGTCAACATTCCAATCATCAACAATTCCTTAGTCGAAGGTTTCCGCACCGTGGGCATCCAATTGACCAGCCCGGTAAACACCTTGTTATATGCCCCTTCCAACGCCTTGCTGACGATCATTGACACGGTGAACTATCCGGGCCAGCTCGCCTTCTCCGCGCCGAATTATAATGTCACTCCGAACGACGCCAATGCCGTTTTGACGGTCATCCGCACTAATGGCACCATCGGCACTCTGACGGTGACTTATCAGACTATCGCCCTGACTGCGCAACCGGGAGTGGACTATGTGAGCACGAATGGCCAGTTGACCTTCGGCCCCGGCATCGTCAGCCAGAACGTTAATGTGCGTCTGTTGCCTCAGGCCATCGTTAAGCCGCCGGTTTTATTTGGTTTGACGCTGACGAATCTGGCAGGTGGTGGCACTTACACCGATCCAAGCAACGCCACGGTTGTGATCTCCAGTTCGAGCACCAACACGTTCTTATCGTTCGCTGCGCCGACCAACCTTGTGCCGTGGAACACCAGTAACGTGACCCTAACCGTGTTGCGACTCTATAACACCAACGGGACGGTCACTGTGAATTTTGCCACGACCAACGGCACGGCCATTGCCGGGACAAACTATGTCGCGACCAGCGGCGTCCTAACCTTCACCAACGGCCAGATACAGCAGACTATAGTGGTTCCGCTCATTGCCGACACGCACACGGTTGGCGACCAGACCTTCACGGTCACACTATCCAATCCAAGCAGTGGTGCGCTGTTCCTACCGCCGAGCAGTGAAACCATAATCATCCGTTATCCCGCCAGTCTGCCCCCTGGTTTTAATAATCCGCAGGTCATCTCTGGCGACTGGGGTTCAACGAGCGCTGATAATGGTAACGCGCAGGCACTGCTTGGTTCACCGCTGGTATGGTTCGCTTATACAGCGACCAATAGCGGCGAAATCCAATTTGAAACCATCGGCAGCGTGGATGACCGGTTAGGCATCACTAATCTGGTGACTTACATGGGGGTTTACACCGGGAACAATGTTAGCAATCTGGATACCGTGACGGTCAATGTGGGGATGTATCCCAACGTTCCATTGCAACAAAATCTGACCGCGCAGAATACATTCGGACTGAGTAGTTTTGCGGGCGTGACAACCCCGGTGGTGTCATCGCTATCACAAACCTACACCCAACCTTTCATTGGACCGAGCCGGGTATTGTTCAACGCAGTGGCTGGCCAGACTTATAAGATTGCAGTGTTATCTTCGGCTGGATTCAACAACAACGTGGCCAGCCCAGCGACGGGCTTGATCAAACTGAACTGGGCGTTCCATCCCTCCGGCGTCTTCCGCTTCGCCTCGGAAGATATTGATGCAACCGGCGGCCTCCTTTTCCGAGGTCTAGGGGTGACGCAAACTTCAGGCCTGACTTATTCCAACGGCTTGCCAATGTTGCTCTATCGCGTTTCCGAAACGGAAGCGAGCCGCCGTCCCACGGGTAATTTAAATGCCGACCAATTCAACTCAACGATCCATGGCACGACGTATCCGGGTGGCGGAAAGTTTGAATATGTTTTCGATGTTCCTGGTTTGTTGGTCACGGTGACGCGCGTCGCCGGTTCCTCCGGCCGCGTGCAGGTCGGCTATAAGACACAGGACATCACGACCAATTCAAGTTTGATGGGCACCAACGGCTATCTGGTCAACGGTGATTTGCCAGCTTCCGCTGGGCTCGGTTTCACTAACAATTTGGGCCAGGTATTCACTTTATCGGGGGATTACACGCCGGTCAGCGGCACCCTGACCTTTGATGATTCTGAAATGAGTAAGACTATCTTCGTTCCGATAGCGGATGACTTTGGCCAGCCGAGCCAAAACCGGGATTTTCTCATCACCCTGACCAACGCGATGCTGGATGTCGGGGACTCTGCGTCCTTGGTGCAACCGCCGCGCTTGGATCAGACCTTCAGCACTGCGGTGGTGCGGATTCTAGACACCGATGTCAGCCCGCAAGGGTTCTCGCAAACTTCGGTCGTAGTCACCAATGTCATTGGTTTCCCGGCGGTGACGAACATCGCCACCAACATAGTTTGGAATGCCCAGCCGACGAACGGCGTGTTCAATTTCCAGAAGGCTCACTACCGGGTGACACGCGACATTTCAGATCATTGGGGCAGCACACCCATCACGGTCTATGTCAATCGTATGGGCACCAACAACGCCGCGTCGCCCACGATTCATTGGCGCGTTAATAATCAATATCTGGCCAATAATTCTGCCGACTTGATCAATGGTCAATTCCCGCTCCAACCGGGTTCAGATTACGCTACGCCGACGCCCATGAATAATGCTGGCTACTTGGGATTGGTTTCCGATTTCCAATTCTCGGCCAACAGCGGCACGATTAGTTTTCCGGGTGGCAATGGTGCGTTTAATCCGCAACCGATTACTTTTAGCATCATTAACAATGGGCTGCAGCAGTTCAATGAGGACTTCATCATCAGCCTGTATTACGAGGATTCCAACGGCGGCACGCACCCTGTCGGCATGGTGGATCAAACGACCGTTACGATTTTGACCGATGATAATCATCCGCCCGCCGGGTCGGTGGATCAGTATCATAACTCGGATTTTAGTTACAACATGCTGGCCATCCATCCGACCGTGCCGCCGCAGCAGGCGCGTCCCGGAACGGACGGCGAAGTCCTTGGGCTGGTGGTCCAGCCGGATAATAAGACGGTAGTGGTCGGTGATTTCTTCACCTATGACACGGTCGGTAGAAATTGCATCGCCCGGGCTAACACTGATGGTTCGCTGGATACGACCTTTGATCCCGGCTCCGGCGCGAATTCGTTCATCAGCAGTGTGGTCTTGCTAAGCAACGGTCAATTTCTCATCGGTGGTGATTTCACCTCCTACAACGGTTCGCTACGCAACGGGCTAGCGCTCTTGAACAGCAATGGTTCGGTGGATCCGACCTTTGCGCCGGGACAAGGATTTAATGGCACCGTGTTTGCGCTGGTGCAACAGCCGGATGGAAAAATTCTGGCGGGTGGCGACTTTACCACATACAACGGTGCGCCGCGCAGCTATGTGGCCCGCTTGAACTTGGATGGAACATTGGATACCTCGTTTGATCCTGGCACTAATCTGAACGCGTCCGTCAATGCCATTGGTTTGCAAGCCAGCGGCCAGGTCATTCTTGGTGGTGATTTCACCCAAGCGGGGGGAGTGGTCGGGCAGAACTATCTTACTCGTCTGAACACGAACGGCCTATTTGATGCGGCCTTTGATCCCGGCTCCGGGGCCAACGCTCCTGTGCTATCCCTCGGCATTCAGCCGGATGACAGCATTGTGCTCGGCGGCAGTTTCACCCAGTTGAATGGCCGAAGCCAGAACCACATTGCGCGTTTGAGCGCGAACGGATTTACGGATGGTAATTTCTTCTCAGGCACCGGCGTGGACGGTCCAGTGTATAGCATCACCATCAACACGAACGCCATTTTCTCGACCGGTCCCAATACCAATGCTCCGGTGATTACTAACTTGACGATTTATATTGGTGGTGCGTTTACGGAGTTTAATAATACGCATCGCTTGGGCTTTGCCCGTTTGAACAGTGAAGGCACCTTGGATACCACCTTCCTGGACACGGCCTACAACCAGTTTGCCGGCCTGCCGCGCGAACGCTACACTGATCCATTGGGAACGGTGTTGGCTGCCGGTATTCAAACCGACGGCAATGTGATGATTGGTGGCAGCTTTGAACGTGTCGGTGGCGGTCAGTCGGACGATTATGATGTCCGTCCCGAAAGCACGGACATCGCCAACTTGATCGCGGCGACGAATTCAATCAATTCCTCCACCTACGGTTATTCGTCCGTGCAAAAGACCCGCACGGGTATTCGCAACCGCAATAACGTGGCACGACTAATCGGCGGGGCTACGCCGGGGCCGGGAAATATTGGCCTTCTGAACAGTAGTTACTCCATCAACAAGAGCCAGACACCGATGCTGGTCAGTCTCATCCGGAGCAACGGCACGCTGGGGCCGGCCACGGCAAACTTCTCTGTGCTGTCGGGCTTGGCTCAAAGCGGCTTGGATTATAGTTTTTCCAGTGTGGCTCCGACTTATTGGATATCTTGGCAGTATGAGAACGCCTCGGGACGGATGCACAGCGATGGTCTATATGGAACGAACGGATCAGTTCAAGACCTATACAATCGTTTTGTGGTTGGTGTCAACCCCTACGATTTGGGCACTGTCTCGGTGGATATTCTGAACAGTTCAAACAGTTTCAATAACCTGACTGCGCGGTTCCAGATGTCTGATCCGATCGGTGCTGATCAATTCTATCTTGGCGGCGAAGACGTGCCGCTGGGTGTGGCCTTGGGCCAGTCGCTCGCGCCGATGACCTTGATTGATGACCACCACCAATCCGGCGTCTTTGGATTTTCCACGAGCAACTATGTGGGCAGCGGTGCGAGCGCGACGCTGACCGTGAACCGCACCAATGGCACTTTTGGCGTGGTCTCCATGAGTTACTCCACCTTTACCAATGCCAGCACAGCCATTGCGAACAGCGATTATATCCCGACCAGCGGCATCTTGTCCTTCAACGCTGGAGTCACGAGCCAGAACTTCAACATTCAGTTGCTGAACACTAATTACAACAGCACGGTGGAAAAGTTTGTCAACGTCGGCCTCTTGAATTTGAATCCGCCGTTCAACGGCCTGGCCTCATTTGGCCAGACCAATACGGTGTTGCGCATCATCAATGCTAATTTTCAGGGTTTCTTGAATTTGAGCGCGAGTGCCTATAACGCCAATTTGAGCGATGGCTCGGTAGTAGTCACGGTTACCCGCACCGTCGGCAGCAAAGGGACATTAACGGTGCAATACGCCACGACCAACGGCACGGCGGTGAGCGGCACGGACTATGTCGGTTCCACGAACACCTTGTCTTGGAATAATGGCGATGTGACGCCGCGCACGATTACGATTCCCTTGTTGAACAATGGATTGGTTGGGGCGGGCAAGCAGTTTGGCATCAATCTATTCAATCCCGCTTTGAACGCGGTGAGCACGCCGGCCCTGTTTGCGGCGAATGGCATCACCAATGCCGTCATCAATCTCAACAACAATAATTCCTACGGCCAGTTCTCGTTCAGTTCGCCGGTGTATGTGGTGAATGAGCAGGGTGGCTCGGCCGCGATCACGGTCATCCGCACGGGCGGAACCAATGGCACGGCGACGGTCAATTATGCCACGTCCGATAATACGGCCTACGCGGTGACCAACTATGTGGCGACGAATAACACGCTCACATTTGTTCCAGGCCAACTGGCGGCCACCTTCCAAGTGAAGATTATCAACGACGGTAAAGTCAATCCGCCGCCCGCCGGTTTCTACTTCAATGTGGCGCTCTCCGGCGCCTCGGCGGGAGCTTCGGTCGGTGCGACTTTCAACGCGGCGGTGCAGATTGTGGATGCGGACTCCTTCAATCGTCCGCCCGGCGATGGTGATACGACGTTTAATTCCGGTGCCGGCATGAATGGCGATGTGCTCACGTTGGCGCTGCAATCGAACGGGAAGATTGTTGCCGGTGGTAACTTCATCGCCGTGAGCGGCGTGCCGGAACACTACATTTCCCGCCTGAACGCGGACGGCTCGTTGGATCGCTCCGGTTTCTTCTATGGCTTGTCCGGGCCGAGCGGAACAGTTTATGCGCTCGCTAACCAGACGGACGACCAGCTTTTGATCGGTGGCGTATTCACCAATCTTAACGGCACGGTGCTAAACCGCATCGCGCGTTTGAACACTGACGGTTCGATTGATTCAAGCTTCAATCCGGGAGCCGGTGCCGACAGCACGGTTTATGGCTTGGCGGAAACGTTTGTAAATGGCGCACGCAAAGTCTATGCCGGCGGTGCGTTCAATACCATGAACGGGGTCACCCGTCCAAACCTGGCGCGGCTTAACAACGATGGCACGGTGGACTTGGCGTTCAATCCCGGCGGCGGCCCGAACGGCACGGTCTATGCCGTGGCGGTCTATCCGACGAACTCGGTGTTCGCCGGCAAGATGCTGATCGGTGGCGCGTTCACCAACGTGAACAACTATCCGGTGAGCGGCGTTGCCCGTTTGAATGTGGACGGCTCAACGGACACGAATTTCGACTTAAACTTAAGCACCAGCGGCACGGTTCGCGCGGTGACGATTCAGAGTGATGGGAAGGTTCTCATCGGTGGTGATTTCACCAACGTCAATGCCTCGGCGCATACCCACCTTGCCCGGTTGAACAGCAATGGCTCGGTAGATAATACGTTTACGGCCAGCGCCGGAGCCACCACCAACGGAACCGTGAACGCCATCGGCGTGCAATTGGATGGACGGATCGTTGTCGTTGGCCAGTTCACCCAGGCGAACGGCGTGACGCGCAATTCCATCACACGGTTACTCGCGGATGGCACGACGGATCCAACAATCAATTTTGGCGATGGTGCCAACGGTGCCGTGGATGCTCTCGTGATTCAGCCGGCAGATCAAATGCTGGTCATCGGCGGCGGATTCACCCAATACAACGACCAACCGGCCGGACATATCGCCCGCATCTATGGCGGCTCGATTGTGGGTTCGGGCGCATTCCAATTTATCACCGGCAATTATTCGGTGCATGAAAGTGGCGTGCAGGCTTCCATCACCGTTCGTCGCGTCGGTGGCACCAGCGGCCCGAACCTGGATGGCACGGGCAATGTCTCAGTGAATTTTGCAACGGCCAACGGCACTGCCATCGCCGGCATCAATTACAGCAATCGCAATGTCAACCTGGTTTTCCCGCCCGGCGAAGTATTGCAAACGGTGGCGGTCCCGGTGGTGGATGATTCTAATATCACGGCCAACCTCACCGTTAACCTCACGTTATCGAGTCCGACGGCACCCGCGAGTTTGGGTGATCAAGCGACGTCCGTATTGAATATCATCAATGATGATAACGCGGTGAAATTTAATTCCGGCAATTACTCCGTCGCCAAGAATGTGCCGACGGGCTTCGGCACGCTCGTGATCGCCCGCGTTGGCACGACCAACGGTGTCTGCACGGTAAATTATTTTACTGCCACCAACGGCTCGGCGGTGATCGGCACGGATTACTTCCCGACCAATGGTTTGATCACGTTCAATTCGGGTGAAACGACCAAGAACATCCAGATTCCAATCATCAGCAACGGGCTGGTGGAAGGAAATCGGTCGGTGGTCGTGGCGCTGACCAACGCCGTGGGCACGCTGATCAATTCACCTTCGAATGCGACGCTGACGATTGTGGATACCGTCAACGCCCCTGGCGTGTTGAGCTTTGCGCCGACGAACTATGTGGCCAACTCATCCGATGGCGATGTGTTCCTGACGGTGCAGCGGACGTTCGGAACTTCCGGCTCGGTTTCCGCCAGCTTCACCACCATTCCGGGAACCGCGCAGTATCCTTTGAACTACAGCACGCTCGGCGGCACGGTGACGTTTAATGATGGCGACACGAGCAAGACCTTCCCCGTTCACGTCATCAATAATCCGGTTCCGCAGGGGCCGGTGAGTCTCTTGGTGCAACTGTCATCACCCACCGGCGGGGCGACCCTCGCTGATCCGACAAACTCCACGCTTACCATTTTAAACACAAACATCGGCGTTGCCTTTGCGCTGGCGACCAACGTGGTCAATGAAACTGCGGGCACGGTGCTGGTCTATGTCCAGCGCTTCGGTGGCACTAATGGAACCACCACGGTTAATTACGCCACGCACAACGGCTCGGCTCACTCCGGAGTCAACTATGTCGCCAACAGCGGCACGCTGACCTTCCTGCCGGGCCAAGTATTGAAACCTATCCCGATAAGTTTGATCAATAACCCGCAGGTCACCGGTGATCTCGCGTTTACGGTGGGTCTGTCCGGCGCAGGTGTCACCATTATCAATCCCGGCACAACCACCGTGTTGATGCAGGATCAGGATGCCGGGTTGAGCTTTGATACTTCAACTAACACAGTGCTACGGAATTCCGGTCTGGTCACCATCTCCGTGGTCTGCTCGAACCCGCGCGTTGAACCGCCGATTCTCTCGTCAAACTCGGTGCCATTGTCGGTGCATTACTACTCGGTGGATGGCACAGCGCACGCGGGTCAGGATTACCTCGCCGTCAGTGGCACGTTGGTGTTCACCAATGGAACGATCACGAACACATTCACGGTGCCGATCATCAACAACGGGTTGATTTCTGGTAACCGCGCTTTCAGCCTCGTGCTGACCAACCCGACCGCGCCTGGCCAAGTGATTGCGCCGAGCACGGAGACCATCACGATCGCGGACAGCAGTGCTGGGATGTTCTTTTCCCAGAGCAAATACACGGTGTTCAAGGACGGCCTCAATGCCAACATCACCGTCTATCGTTCGGGCTATACCAACAGCACTGCGAGCGTGAATTTCATGGCCACCAACGGCACGGCGGTCAATGGCCAGAACTTTGTCGCCACCAATGGCACGTTGGTCTTCACCAACGGCGTGACGCAGCAAAGTTTCAATGTGCCGATCCTGGCCAACAATCTCGTTCAGCCCAACCTCACGGTGCTGCTCCAGTTGTCCAACCCGAACAATGGCACGCTGGTCGCACCGAGTGCGGCTACCCTGACCATTTTGGAAAACAGCGGCAGTTATGTGATACCGGCGGGTGCGATGGTCGTCACGAATTACACCTCGCACTCCAATAGCGGTATCATCAATCCGAATGATACTGTGCAGGTGCTGTTTGCCTTCCGTGTGGCCGCCGGCTTGAACGTCACGAACCTCAACGCCACTTTGTTGGCTAGCAACGGCGTGTTGTCCCCGTCGCCGAGCGGCCCGCAGAACTACGGACTGCTCACCACTTACGGTCACTCCGTCTCGCGTCCGTTCACCTTCACGGCGAGCGGAACCAACACGCAGTTGATTGCGCCCACCTTCAACTTGTATAACACGAACAAGTTCATCGGCACGGCCAGCTTTGGCTTCACCCTTGGCAATTGGACGAATGTGTTCTGGAACAGCAATTCAATCATCATCAATGATTTCACCAACGCCTCGCCGTATCCGGCTGTCATCAATGTCAGCGGTGTGGGCGGCTCGCTCATCAAGGCCACGGTGACCTTGAACAAGCTATCGCACACGTCGCCGTCCGACGTGGATGCGCTGGTGGTATCACCCGCCGGGTTCAACACATTGCTGATGGCCAACGCCGGCGGCCAGAACACGGTCACCAACATCATGCTGACCTTTGATGACGACGCGACCAATTCGCTTTCGCACTTCGGCCAGTTGTCAACCGGCACGAATAAGCCGACGGCGTTCCTACCCGTGAGGATTTTCCCGTGAAGTGCGCTGAACATTTTTCTACGAACAAAGTTATGAGCAAGATTTTTTTAAAGACGGCGCTAGCGGTGCTCGCAGCAGCTGGTCTGGTGTCGTCGGCCCAAGCCGCGCCGCCGACCACCAAGAGCCTGCCCGGCCACGTGCCCGCTGTGGTATCAAAGTTAGCTGCCACCGGCAGACTGGCGGGCACCAATACCTTGCACCTCGCCATCGGCTTGCCGCTGCGCAATCAGGCGGGATTGACGACGTTGTTGCAACAGGTTTACACGCCCGGCAATGCCAATTATCATAAATTCCTCTCCCCCTCGGAATTTGCCGATCAGTTTGGGCCGACCGCGCAGGAGTATCAATCCGTCATAGCTTTTGCTAAGTCCAAAGGCCTTGCCGTTACCGCCACCAGCCCGAACCGGTTGATGGTTGAGGTCACTGGCCAAGCCTCGGATGTTGAACACGCGTTTGGCGTCACCTTGCATAATTACCGTCATCCGACCGAAAACCGCACCTTCTACGCGCCGAACGTCGAGCCAACGGTGCCGGTGGGAATTTCCATCTTGGATGTCAGCGGTTTGAATAACTACGCGCGTCCGCACCAGAAGTTGCATTTCAAGCCCACCAACGCGCCGGCACTTAAAGTCGCGCATGCCAAGGTTCAGCCTGAACTTGGTTCCGGTCCGCAAGGCAGCTATATGGGTGGTGACTTTCGGGCCGCCTATGTGCCGGGAACCACTTTGAACGGGGCAGGACAGAAAATTGCGCTGGTTCAATTTGACGGTTATCTCGCCAGCGATATTACTCTTTATGAGCAAGCCGCCGGTCTCCCGTCGGTGTCGTTGACCAATATCTTGCTCAACGGATTTTCCGGCAACCCGACCGGCAATGGCGGTGAAGTGGAAGTGTCACTCGACATTGAAATGGTGATTTCGATGGCTCCCGGGATTGACAAGGTTTTGCTGTATGAGGGTGATCCCTTCAATTTTATTCCCAACGTAGTCTTGAACCAGATTGCCACGGATAATGCCGCGCGTCAGGTCAGTTGTTCTTGGGGTTGGACAGGCGGACCTAACGCCACGAGCGAACAAATTTTTCTCCAGATGGCGTTGCAGGGACAATCTTTCTACAATGCTTCGGGCGACAGTGATGCCTTCCTGCCGGGCGAAGTGGATAATCCGGGTGGCTTCGGTTTTCCTTCGGACAGCCCCAACATTACGCAGGTGGGTGGCACTACTTTGACTACCGCCGGTGCGGGTGGTGCATGGGTTTCGGAAAAAGTGTGGAACTGGGGCGGCGGCATCGGCAGCAGCGGTGGCTCCAGCAGTTTTTATGCGCTTCCAAGTTGGCAGCAGGGCATCAGCATGACTAACAACCACGGCTCAGTAATCGGACGAAATATTCCTGATGTCGCGCTTACCGGGGATAATGTTTTTGTGATCGCAGATAATGGCATTGATTATCCCGGTGTTGGCGGCACGAGCTGCGCTGCGCCGCTGTGGGCGGGTTTTACGGCCTTGATCAACCAGCAGGCCGCCTTGAATGGCCACCCGCCCATCGGGTTCATCAATCCGGCAATTTATGCGCTGGCGAAAAGTGCCAATTACAACAGCACTTTTTATGATATCACCAATGGCGACAACACTTGGTTCGCCAGCCCGACCAATTATTTTGCAGTGCCCGGATACGACCTTTGCACCGGCCTCGGCACACCCAAAGGAACCAATTTAATTTTTGCCCTGACCGGCAGCACCAATGGGATCACCTCCGGCGGACCGATTATTTCCGCCCCCGCTGGGCCTTATGGCACGAATCTCACCGTCATGAACGGCAGCAATCCCAACGGCCTGTGGTTTCTGTTCGTGCAGGATGACGCCGTGTTCGATACTGGCATGATCACCAATGGTTGGTATGTCACGCTCATCACCGCCAACCCGGTTGGCTATGCTGCGGACAACGCCCTTTATGTCTCCGCCACCAACACGGCCATTCCTTATGCCGGAAATTATTCCGTCACGCTCGCCATCACCAACTACGGTCCGTCCGCGGCCAGCAATGTGTTTGTCACGGACACGCTGCCCTTGAACGGCTTGGCACTCGTCTCCACCAACCCCACCGCCGGCAACATCATCCTGTTCGGTCCCACGCTGACGTGGAGTCTGGGAACGTTGCCGGTTAACGCGGGGGCTACCCTCACGTTGGCCATGCGCGGCGTCGCCAGCGGCACGTTCACCAACACCGCCACCGTTTCCTCTGCCACCCCCGACCCGAACCCGGATGATGACGATGTGGTTTCGCTGATCACCGTGGCTGCGCTGCCTGTGCCGCCAGTGTTGTCGAGCCTGGCTTATACCAACGGCGGCTTCCGGCTTACTGTTTCCGGCGATCCGAGCTACGCCACGGTCGTGCAAGCCTCCACCAATTTGTTCAACTGGGTGAACATCTACACCAGCACACCGCCGTTCATCTTCACCAACATTGTCACGACCAATTACCCACAGCGCTTTTATCGCGCGGTAGTTGGGCCTTGAAGCAAATGAAATTGTTCGGTTTGACCGGCGGCGTGGGGATGGGCAAATCCACCGCCGCCGGTTTTCTGTTGCGGTTTGGCGCTCGCGTGGTGGACACCGACGACATCGCCCAGGCGCTGGTTCAGCCCGGTCAACCTGCGCGCGCGGAAATCGCGGCGACGTTCGGTAAAGAAATTCTCAAAGCTGAGGGCGCATTAGATCGAGCCAAACTTGCCCGCCTCGTTTTTGCCGACGAATCCGCCCGCAAAAAACTGGAAGCCATTCTGCATCCGCGCATCCGCGAATGCTGGCAAGCGCAGGTGGAATCCTGGCGACAGGAAAATTGCGCCGTTGCCGTCGTGGTCATCCCGCTCCTCTATGAAACTCAGGCGGAAACGCACTTCGACAAAATCATCTGCGTCGCCTGCTCGCCAGATTCCCAAACCGAACGGCTGAAGTCACGCGGGTGGACGCCAGAACAGATTCGCCAACGTATCGCCGCGCAGTTGCCGGTGGCGCAAAAAATCGCCCGCGCCGACTTCGTTATTTGGACGGAAGGTCTGCCGGAGAATTCCCAGCGCCAGCTCGCCAAAATCCTCGGTAAAACCTGATGATTTTCGTGTTCTCCACTTTTTACCCCGTTGTAACCACATCTGGTGACAAGCCAGAATCTGAAAGTCTGTTACTCTTTTTTTGTTGGCGGCAGTGAGCCAGCGAAAATTTTTAGTGTTGTTCTGTGAGCGGCCGGAGTAGTGTCCGGCCGCTTTCTTTTTCCCCGAGAACTTCTTTGTCGTGTCTTTGCCATTTGGCTGTGCTAAAACTTTCCTATGATTCTGACGCCGGACGAACTTCGCAGCCTCGTTGAACTGACCCATCAATCACCCCATACCTTGCTCGGCATGCACGCGCTGGGTGATAAGTCGGGAATCGTCGTCCGCGCCATGCTGCCGGATGCCAAAAAAGTTGAGGTGCAACCCGTGCATGAAAAGGGTAAACCCAAATTTGAACTCGCGCGCATTCCGAACACCGATGTGTTTGAAGGCGTGACGAAAAATGCTTCGGCCGTTTATGCCTACGATCTCGTGGTCACAACTCACGATGGCAAAACGCGCCGCACGCGCGATGCGTATTCATTTTTGCCGACGCTCGGCGAGGCGGATTTATTTTTGTTCGGCAAAGGGGATGAGCGAAAAATTTACGACAAGCTCGGCGCGCAACTTCGCACCATTGATGGCGTGCCTGGCACGAGCTTCGCGGTGTGGGCGCCGAACGCTCAACGCATCAGCGTCGTTGGCGATTTTAATAACTGGGATGGACGGTTCAATACCATGCGCTTGCTCGGCGCATCCGGCGTTTGGGAAATTTTTATTCCCGGCGTGGGGCAGGGGGCGCATTACAAATTTGAGATCCGCGACGCGCACGGCAACGTAAAATTAAACACCGATCCGTTCGGGTTCTTTTTTGAAGTCGCACCCAAGCAGGCGGCGATTGTCTGGGACACGAAGCATTTCAAATGGACGGACGACGCGTGGTTGAAAAAACGCCGTGAGCGCGACGCGTTGCGTTCGCCGATGAGCGTGTATGAAATGCACCTCGGCTCATGGCAGAAAAAAAACGCGACGGAATCGTGGAGCTACCGAGAACTCGCCACGCCGCTCGTGGGCTACATGAAGCGCATGGGGTTCACGCACGTCGAATTCATGCCGCCGGCGGAGCACGCGTTTTATCCATCCTGGGGTTATCAGGTCACCGGATTTTTCGCGCCGACGAGCCGCTTCGGCACGCCGGAAGATTTTCAATTTCTCGTCAACGCGCTGCATGAAGCCGGCATCGGCGTCATTGTGGACTGGGTGCCCGCGCATTTTCCCCGCGATGAATGGGCGCTCGCCAAGTTCGACGGCACCGCGCTGTTCGAGCATGAAGATCCGCGCAAAGGCGCGCATCAAGATTGGGGCACGCTGATTTTTAATTTCGGGCGCAATGAAGTTTCCAATTTCCTCGTCGCCAACGCGCTGTTCTGGTGCGAGCGCTTTCACATTGATGGCCTGCGCGTGGACGCCGTCGCCTCGATGCTTTATCTCGATTACTCACGCAAATCGGGCGAATGGATTCCGAACGAACACGGTGGTCGCGAAAATTTGGAAGCGATTGAATTTCTCAAAAAATTCAATCACATCACGCACACGGAATTTCCTGGCGTGATGACCATCGCCGAGGAATCCACCGCGTGGCCGCAAGTCACGCGCCCGCCCTACATCGGCGGACTCGGATTTACGTTCAAGTGGAACATGGGTTGGATGCACGACACGCTCGGCTATTTCAAACACGAACCCATTCATCGCAAGTATCATCAAAACGATCTCACGTTCGCGATGCTCTATCATCACAACGAAAATTTTGTGTTGCCGCTTTCACACGATGAAGTCGTTCACGGCAAAGGCTCGCTCATCACGCGGATGCCCGGCGACGACTGGCAGAAATTCGCCAATCTTCGCGTGCTGCTCGGTTATCAATGGCTGTTCCCTGGAAAAAAACTCCTGTTCATGGGCGGCGAATTTGGCCAGGTCAAAGAATGGAACGAAAACGCGCAGCTCGACTGGTGGCTGCTGGATGCCGGCCCGTTCCATCGCGGCCTGCAACAATTCGTCGAGGACCTGAACCAGCTCTACAAAAAATCGCCCGGCCTCTGGCAGGCCGACCACGACCACGCGGGCTTCCAGTGGATTGATTGCAACGACCGCGAGAACAGCGTGCTTTCCTTCCTGCGCCAGACCAGCGACGGCAAGAATCACACCGTCGTCATCCTCAACCTCACGCCCGTGCCGCGCCCGAACTATCGCGTCGGCGTGCCGCTCGGCGGTCAATGGAAGGAAGTGTTGAACAGCGACGCCGCGATCTACGCCGGCAGCAACACCGGCAATTACGGCGGCGTGACCGCGCACGACAACCCGTCGCACGGTCAGGGATATTCAGCGGAATTTAATTTGCCACCGTTGAGCGTGAGTGTGTTTCAGTGCGAATAGAGCCACGCAGTGGCGATAGACAAATGGCTCGCTCGCCATGCGCTGAAGGCGCTACGGAAATTAGCCCAGGGTTGTTGCGCCGTTGTGCAAGCACCTACCCTGGGTTCACGTCCCCCCAATTTTT